>WFOA01000031.1 GCA_015488325.1 Acidimicrobiia bacterium
CCTCCACCCCCTTCGACCGCCTCCTCCGTCGGCGGCCACTTCCCCCTCAAAAGGGGGAAGAACATGCGCCGCCATTTGGCGGTGCCGAGTAGCGGATGTGGTGGACCTGCCAGCGGGTGTGCGGATCGCCGGCGCCGGCGGCGACCTCGTGGGCGCTCACGACCCGACCGTCCGCCAGCCGAAACTCGTAGGGGATGCCGCCGCGATCCTCTTCGGCCACGTAGACGGTGAGGGCCCGACGGAGGTCTTCCCGGGACAGGTCGAAGGGAACCCAGTCCGACGTTTCGACCGTTTCGACGTATTCGTAGCCTTCGGAGGCCAGGCCCCGGATCCGCTCTTCGGTGTAGTGGGCGGAAACCTGCAGGAGGACGACGGCTCCGGGACGGAGCAACCTCCGGGCGCCGGCCAGCACCCGGCGTCGCCATTCGAGCCCGTCCCCTTCGTCGGAGTGGGGTGGGTTGGCGAGCAGGAAGGCCGCCTGGCCTTCGAGGCTGTCGATCGTCGGCTGGTCGGCCGGGTCGAACGCCGTGAACAGGTCGGCGTGGACGACGGTCACCCGGTCGGCGACGCCGTTGCGGGCGGCGTTGGCCCGGGCCGTCTCGACCGCCGTCCGGTCGTATTCGACGGCGACGACCCGTTCGACGGTGGGGATCCGGGCGGCGAGGATGGCCAGCAGCCCCGTCCCGGTCCCCCAGTCGATCCCCACCCCCCATAGCAGGTGTCGGCTCCGGGCGATGGCTCGGGCGCACACCCGGCTGGCAGGGGTGACCGGTCCCCCGCCTCGGGCCGGTTCGACTTCGACCGGGCCGAGCCCTCCGACGTCGTCGATCAGAACCACGGGCCGATTCTGGCCGACGCCGACCCCGAACAACACACTTGACATAGCGTATGTCGTTGTGTCATAGTCTGTGCCATTATGGCATGGGATGTGCAATGACCCTGCGGGAGCGACAGACGGAGCTCACCCGAACGGCCATCGTCGAAGCAGCCTCCGACCTCCTCTTCGGCAGCGACGACGTCCGGGACTTCACCATGCAGGAGGTCGCCGACCGGGCGGGCGTCTCCCATCGCACCATCTACCGGCACTTCGGTTCCCGAGAAGAGCTGATCAACGCCATCGGACGAAGCTTCGACGACCGTCTCGGAGAGTCGGACCTGCCCCAGACCTTCGAAGAGTGGATCGGCGCCGTCCCCTGGCTCGTCAGCTTCGCCCGCACCCACGACAGCATCGTGCGTCGCGGGTTCCTCCTCGGCTTCGCGACGGGCTCGTGGCGTACCGACCGCGACGAGCACTACTGGACGTTGTTCCGGCGGCGGTTCCCGCATCTGCCCGAAGACGTGGCCCGTCAGGATTTCGCCGCGCTCCGTCACCTCTATTCGGCGGCGGCGACCCTCCAGCTCGGTGAGCGTTTCCGCCTCGACGCGGCGGGCGTGGCCGCCGCCCTCGGCCGAGCGTTGGATGCCCTCGTCGCCGACATCGACCGCCGCGACCGACAAGCCGCCCAGGAGGATGCATGACCCCCCGTGGGCTGCTCGCCCTCACCGACCCCGACGCCTCGGACCCGCGCGTCGCCGGCGGCAAAGCCGCCACCTTGGCCCGCCTCGCCGCCGCCGGGCTGGCGGTGCCCGACGGTGTGGTCGTCACCGCCGCAACGGCCGACACCGACCTGGACGATGCCGCCGCCGACCTCGCCTCCCGGTTCGCCGACTCCCGGCTGGCCGTCCGCTCCTCCGGGGTCGCCGAAGATCTGAAGGACGCCTCCTACGCCGGACAGTACGAGACGGTGCTGAACGTGCCGGCCGAACCCGCCGCCATCGCCTCCGCCCTTCGGCGGGTGCGCTCGTCGGCGACCGCAGCCCACGTCGAGGCTTACCGTCCCGGCCACGACACGGCGATGGCGATCCTCGTCATGCCGATGCTGGAGCCGACCGCGGCCGGGATCGCCTTCACCCGTGACCCGGTGACCGGCGCCCGGGAGGTGGTGATCGAGGCGGTGGCCGGCCTCGCCGACCGCCTCGCCGCCGGGGAGGTGTCGGGTGAACGCTGGGTCGTCTCCGACACCGTCAGGCGGCTCTCGGACCTCGCCGTCCTCGACCGGATACGGGCCGAAGCGGTCGCCCGCCTGGCCCGACAGGTCGAAGAGCTCGAAGGGTGCCCCCAGGACGTCGAGTGGGCGCTCGTCGGCGACGACGTGTACCTCCTTCAGGCCCGGCCGATCACCGCCCTCGACGACGTCGAGCCGATCCCCATCGAGGAACAGCCGCCGCCGGGGCCGTGGGAGTGGGATTCCACCCACAACCGGTCCCCGATGACGCCGCTGATGGCGTCGATCTTCCCCGAAGGGTTCATCCGGGCGAGCCGCCGGCTCGTCACCGAATACGGAGCACCGTTCAAACAGATCTCGGCGAGGAGCATCGGAGGCTACCTCTACTTCCAGGTGGTGCCGCCCTTCGGCAAAGCGTCGGTGAAGGCTCCGCCGCCGGGACTGCAACGGCTGATGTTCCGCCTCGTCCCGAGCCTGCGACGGCGAGAACAGACGGCCCGCCGGGCCATCGAGGAGGGCCGTCCCGACGAGCTGGTGCGGGAGTGGCGGGAGGTCGTCGCCCCTCGGATCATCCGGACCCTCGCCCGCTGGGCCGAACAAGACCTGGCCGACATCTCCGACATCGACCTGGCCGAACGCCTGCGCGCCGCCGCCGAACTGGAACAGGAGGTGTTCGGCTGGAACATGGTCACCGACCTCGCCTACCTGCTCCCCCTCGCCGACCTCCACCGGTTCGTCACCGCCGAACTCGGCGGCGACATGGCGGCCACCACCCGGCTGGTGGCCGGCGCCAGCCCCAGCGCCTATCAGCGGCAGGCGAAGGAGCTGGCGGAACGACTGTCCGAAGCCGACCGTCGGGCGATCCTGGCCGGAGCCGACCTCGACGACCTGTCCGACCGCAACTTCGTCGAAGCGTTCCGACGCCACCTCGCCGACGAAGGACTACGCAACATCGGCTACGACCTCTCCGCCCCCACCCTCGGTGAGGATCCCCGCGCCGAGCTCCTGCGGATCGCCATCCTGCGAGCCGACCGGCGAACGGCACAGGGAACGTTCCTCGACGAGGCCGCCGCCTCCCTCGCCCCCGAAGCCGCCGACCGGCTGCGCACCCTCACCGCCCGCGCCCGCGCCGCCTTCCCCATCAGGGAGGAAGGTGAGGCGGTCCACGCCAAGACGGTGGGGACGTTGCGGCTCGCCGCCCTCGAAGCCGGACGGCGGATGGTCCGAAAGGGGGTCGCCTCGTCGCCCGAGGACGCCTTGCTGCTGACCCTCGACGAATTGACGGGGTGGCTGCGGAACGGCGGCGACGTCTCGGATCTGATTCGACGTCGCCGTGGGGAGCAGAGATGGGCAGAGCTGCGGGACCCCGAACCCTTCATCGGCGGTCAGGCTTCCATCCCCGATCTGGCGGCGTTCCCTCCCCACGTCGCCCGGTTCATGGAGGCGGTCGGCTTGATCATGGCCCACGACAGCCGCCCGGCCGACCTCGGCTCGGGTGCCGACGGCGTCCCGGCGTCCCCTGGCCGACACACCGGGCCGGTCCGGGTGGTCCGCTCCCTCGAGGATTTCGGAAAGGTCCGGCCGGGCGACGTGCTGGTGGCGCCCCTCACCACCTCCCCGTGGGAGGTGCTGTTCCCCCACGTCGGTGCCCTCGTGACCGAGGCGGGGGGGTTGCTGTCCCATCCGGCGATCGTCGCCCGGGAGTACGGCCTCCCGGCGGTGGTCGGATGCGAAGGGGCGACGTCCAGGTTTCGGGACGGCGACGTGGTCACCGTCGACGGTGGCGCCGGCACCGTGACCCTGGTGTCCGAGGTTGGAGACGGGGTGGGAGGCACCCCGCGTGACGAAGGGAGAGAGACATGAAGAAGGGACGCTGGGTCCTCGTGACCGTCGTCGGGGCGTTCGTCGCCATGGTTTTCGGCCCTCAAGGGCCCGCAGGCGGCTTCTGGGGTGCCACCCCCGGCGAGGAGATGGGCATCACCGGCGGGTTGGCCGGTGCGTTCATGGCGTACGGGCTGATCGAAGCCGTCGTCTTCGGTTTCGGTCTGGCCTGGCTGGTGTTCGGGGCCAAGACCCTCCGCGACTCCGGTCGGCCGGGGGCGACGGCCGCCTATCTGGCGGTCGGATGGGGTCTGGTGTCGTGGTGGCCCCACGGTGGCCTCCATCAGGGGATCGGCGAAGGCAACCCGGCCGCCCTGGTCGGCATCGAGTTCGGATTCCACGTCACGATGTTCCTCGCTGTCGCGGTGATCGCCTCCTACGTGTGGCGGACGGTGAAGAGCTCCGAACGCGAGGCCGTCGCGGCCACGAGCTGAATCCTCGGGTCCGCGGCGGCGACGTCGCCGCCGCGGACTCCTTCGAGAAAAGCGTCGGAGAATGAACGAAGCTGCCTACCGGGAGGCCGAAGCCGAGCTCTGGGCGAGCTGCGGACTCCACCCGGCAGAGCAGGTGATCCCCCTTCCCCGGATCGGATCCCGGGTCCGGGTCCAGGAGATCGGCGACGGCGACCCGGTCCTGTTCATCCATGGAGGACCCAACGCCGGGTCCACCTGGGCGCCGATACTCCCGCACTTCCCCGGGTTCCGCTGCCTGCTGGTCGACCGTCCAGGGACCGGCCTGAGCGAGCCGCTCCCTCTCGGACCCGACACCGTCGTCGAGTTCGCGAAGCGTTTCGTCGGCGACGTCCTCGACGGACTCGGCATCGACGCCGCCCACGTCGTCGCCTCGTCGCTCGGAGGTCACCTGGCCCTACGGTCCGCCGCGGCGGAACCTCACCGGTTCCGCCGGATGGTGCAGATGGCGTGCCCCGCCCTCGTACCCGGTGACCGCCTGCCCCCGTTCATGAAGCTGATGCGCATCGGGTTGGTCCGGCGGTTCCTCGACCTGCTTCCACCCAACGATCGGGCCAACCGGTCAATCCTCCGCCAGATCGGACACGGAGCCAGCCTCGACGCCGGCCGCATCCCCCAGGGGTTCCTCGACTGGTATCTGAGCCTGGCTCGGCACACCGACACGATGAGGAACGACGGGGACATGATCGGCTGGCTCACCCGTCCCGGCACCATGTCCCGTGTGAGACTCACCGAGGAGCTGCTGGCGACCGTGAAGACCCCGACGCTGTTCATCTGGGGCAGCGACGACTCCTTTTCGGCGGCGAAGACGTCGCCCGGATCGTCGTGTCGGCGATGCCCGACGCCGGGCTGGTGATGCTCCCCGACTCGGGGCATCTCCCCTGGCTCGACTTCCCCCAACGGGCCGGGGAACTCTCCGCTGAGTTCCTCGGCGGCGCCGAACGCTGAAGCCACGGGGCACGGTGCCGACCGCCCCGTCGGCCCCTGGCTGGTGGCGGCCGCCCTCGCCTTGTTCCTCCTCGACGTGGCGTTGCGGCGCCTCGACTTCGGCGCGGGGGACGCCGAGGCGTGGCGGGAGGGGATCACGTCGGAGACGAAACGTGAGCGGCGACGGGTGGCGGCGGTGGCGGACGCCCCTCCCGAGGCGCGGCCCGAAGTCCTGTCCGAGTCGGAGACCCTCCGCCGCCTGATGCGCCGCAAACGCCGCTAGCCGCCCGCAGGCGGCGGCGGGCCGAGCAGGCTCCTCCGCCACTGCTCCGTCGCCGCCACCTGGTTGAAGGTGAACAGGTGGAACCCCTCCACCGCCGCCGTAGGGTCGGCGACGAGGGGGACCAGACCGGCCACCAGCCCGGTCGGGTCGTACCCTCCTCCACGGACGAGCCCGGCGACGACCCGGCGGTGTTTCATCAGGAACCGGAGCGATCCGCCGACGCCGATCCGTGCCGCCACCTTGATGAGACGTCCGGTGTCGACGACACCGGGGACACCCACCCACAGGGGCAGGTCGACGCCTTCGCCCCGGACCGTCTTCAACCACCGGGCGATCGCCTCGGGGTCGAAACACATCTGCGACGTCATGTGGGTCGCCAAGGGCTGTTTCTCCCGGAGGGCAGCCAGCAGCACCTCGTCGGGGATGTCCGGATGTCCCTCCGGGTAGCAGGCCACCCCCACCCTCGGGAACGAGGCGCCGGCGTCGGCGATCTCCCGGAGCAGCGACAGGGCGTCGTCGAACCGTCCGACCGGCTCCCCGTCGCCGCCGACGACGAAGATCTCCTCGAACCCGGCCCCGACGAGGCGGTCGAGCACCGCCCGGAGGTGGGTGCGGTCCCGGAACCGTCGGGCGGCCAGATGGGGGGTGACCCTCAGGCCCCGTCCCGCCAGCTCCTCCGCCGCCGCGACGGTCTCCTCCGGCCCCGCCTTCGGCGACGACGTCACCGACACCTTCGTCCCTTGTGGGAGGACCTCGGCTTCGGCGACGGCACCGGGCAGCGGGATGATCTCGAACAGTGCTTCGGCGAGGAGGGGAGACAGGACCGCCCGGGCTTCCTCCGACAGGTCTGCGGTCACAGGGCCGAACCTCGCCGCCGACGAGCGGAGATGTCGGCCGGTGACGGTTCGGCCGGGGGTGCGGTCCGGTCGGGTCTGCGGTCTGGAGGTACGACGCCGCTCATCGGCCGGGTCCTATCGCCCGGACGTGATCGCCGCCCGATACTCCCGTGCCGCCGAGCTGATCGGCACCGGAGCCACCGTCGCCCGGATCTCGACCTGGCGGTGCGGGCGCATCGACGGCCCGCTCCGGGAGCCGCCGCCGTCTTCGCCCCAGAGCATGACCACTTCGGTGCCCGGCTCGGCGTACTCTTCGTCGACGCTGCCCAGCGACAGCATCGCTCGTTCGTTGACCGTGTACGCCGGATAGTGGGCGACGCCGATGGTTCGGCCTCGGGTGTCGAGCACCCGGTCGTAGTGATAGCGGGCGCTGGCCGCCAACGGCAGGTCGATCTGCAGGGCAGGCGTCCCGTCTTCGAACAGGGTCTGCATCGCCGACAGGAAGTCGTCGGGATGCCACACCAGCGTCACTTTGCGCCGGTGAGGCAGCTCGACCATGCGTTCCAGGGCGTCCCGGCCGACGAATTCGTGGTCGAACTTGACGAGGTGCCCGTATCCGAGGTCCCAGGGGGTCGAGTAGTAGTCCTCGATGTCGGGGGAGTAGAAGCTTCCGCCCAGGGACATGTTGCCTTCGGCCCCTCTGGCGGGGAGCCATTCCCGGTACTCGGTGAGTTCCGGGCTCGTGTAGACGGCCGAGACCGGCACCGCCCACCAGCCGGTCTCGACGACGGTGGTGAAGTAGGCGAGGGAACCGATCCTGCGCAGGCCCTGGTCGGCTCCGGCGGCGACGAGCGCCGATTTGACCCGGTCCCGGTCTTCCCACGGGCCGGAGAGTTCGAGGCCGGGGACGCCGCCCATGCTGTGACGCATCGCCCGGACGTTGCAGCCGCCGATGGTGAGCCAGTCCGAGCGGAAGAACTTGATCTCCGGGAGGGGTCCACCGTTGGCCCGTTCCAACACCTCCCAGGCGTTGGGGCCTTCCACCTGGTAGCGGTACATGGTCCGTCGCCGGGCCCGGTTGAGGACCCACAGCGGGTCGAGTTCGACGTCGACGTCGTACCCGGAGCGTTCGCAGTTGAACTGCACCCAGTTGGTGGTGGGTGCGTTGCCGACGAGGAGCAGCGTCTCGTCGTCGAGGTAGTAGAGGATGCCGTCGCCGATGACGTAGCCTTCGGGGGAGCAGCCGAGGAACTGTTTGGCCCGTCCCGGCGTGAAGTTGGTGAAGGTGTTGACGGCCAGGGACTGGATCGCCGCCACGGCGTCGGGGCCGCGGAGGTACAGGTTGTTCATGTGGTAGGTCTGGTCGTGGAGGGCGACGGTCTCCCGCCAGGACCGCTGTTCGTCGCCCCAGCTCGTGTATTCGAGCCGGACCACGTCGGCCGGCATCAGGGTGGTGAACACGGTGAGCGCCGACTTGGCCGGGTTGGTGTAGAGGTGGTCGACGATGTTGGGGACCGTCTCGACCAGGTCCTGGAGCGAGGTGGGGGCCGGTTGGGGGCTCATCGGCTCACTTCTTTCGGGGGTCGAGCGCCACGCTACCAGTGGCGGACCACCCCCCACCCCATCCCACACCCCATCCCACCCGTTTTGACAGCAGAAAACGGCAAATATTGCCGTTTTCTGCTGTCAAAAGCTCATCGGGGGGTGGTGTCGGGTCAGGCCCGGGCCCGCAACTCCACCCGACGGATCTTCCCGGAGATGGTCTTGGGAAGCTCGTCGACGAACTCGACCTCCCGCGGGTACTTGTAGGGGGCGGTCACCGACTTGACGTGGTCCTGGATCTCACGGGCCAGGTCGTCGGAGGCTTCGAAGCCGGCGGCAAGGACGACGAAGGCCTTCACGATCTGGCCCCGGTCGGGGTCGGGTTTGCCCACCACCGCCGCCTCGGCCACCGCCGGGTGTTCGATGAGCGCCGACTCCACCTCGAAGGGACCGATCCGGTAGGCAGCCGACAGGATCACGTCGTCGGCCCGGCCGACGAACCAGATGTAGCCGTCTTCGTCCATGGTCGCCCGGTCACCGGTGTAGTACCAGCCGTTGCGGAAGACTTCGGCGTTCTTCTGTTCGTCCCGCCAGTACTCCCGGAACAATCCGACGGGCCGGGGGTCGGTCCGCACGGCGATGTGGCCTTCGGTCCCGCGGGGGACGACGTTGCCGTCGTCGTCGACGATCTCGACGTCGAATCCGGGGGCGGGTTTCCCCATCGACCCCGGCTTGATGGGCAGGCACGGGTAGTTGGCGACCAGGTTGACGGTCTCGGTCTGTCCGTACCCGTCGTAGGGGTACAGCCCGGTGGCCTGTCGCCACACTTCGATCACTTCGGGGTTGAGGGGTTCACCGGCGGACGTGCAGTGTCGGAGACTCGACCAGTCGTAGACGTCGAGGTCCATCTGGACGAACGCTCGGTAGAGGGTGGGCGGTGCGCAGAAGGAGGTGACCCGGTGCTCTCCGATGAGCGACAGCATCCGGTCGAGGTCGGGTTTGCCGACGACGTTCCACATGAACACCGCCGCCCCCAGCCGCCATTGCCCGAACAGTTTCCCCCAGGCGGCCTTCGCCCAGCCGGTGTCCGACACCGTCCAGTGCAGGTCGTCGGGCCCGAGGTCGTGCCAGAAGCGGGCAGTGATCTCGTGGCCGATCCCGTAGGAGGCGTGGGTGTGCAGCACCATCTTCGGGTAGGCGGTGGTGCCGGAGGTGAAGTAGATGAGGAGCGGGTCGTCGGCGGCGGTGGGGTCGTCGGCGGCCGGGGTGGGAGGTTGTCCGGCGATGGCGGTCTCCCACCGGATCCATCCCGGCCGGTCGGCCCCGACGATGAGTTTGACGGCGAGGTTCACCCCGGTGGCGTCGACCCGCTCCGCCCCGGTGGCGTCGGTGACGGCCACGGTGGCGTCGGCGGCGCCGATCCGGTATTCGATGTCTCTGGGCATGAGCAGGGTGGTGCCGGGCATGGGAACCGCCCCCAGTTCGAAACACCCCAACAGCGCTTCGTACCATTCGACGACTCGGGGAAGCTGGACGAACACCCGGTCGCCTTTGCGGACTCCGACGGAGGCGAGGAGGTGGGCGGCCCGGTGGGCGCGCGCGGCGATGTCGGCGAAGCTGTACCGGTGGGCGGTGTGCCCGTCGGGTTCGATCGCCACCAGGGCGAGTTTGTCGGGGGCGTCGGCCGCCCAGCGGTCCACGACGTCGAGGGTGTAGTTGAACCGTTCGGGCACGTCGAGACGGAAGGTGCGGCGGGTCTCGTCGTAGTCGACCATGTTGGGCATCGTGTCGTCTCCTCTCCGGAGCTCAACTGTATCGACGAGGCCCCGACGGCGTCGGGGTTCCCCCGGCCGCCGCGATGCGATACGTTGCGGTCGAATGCCTCGGTTCCCCGCCGCTCCCCCAACCCCCACGTTGACTTCACGAATCGTGATGATATATTCACATTACGTGAAAACTCGCCCTCGGTTGCTTCCCATCTTCCGCTCTGCCGAACAGGCGGCGATCCTCGCCGAGCTGTTCGTGATGAGCGGAGAACCCCTATCGCTCAGCGAACTCGCCCGCCGCACCGGCGTCTCGCCCGCAGGCGTCCACAAGGAGATCGAACGGCTGGAAGCGGCTGGTCTCGTCCGGTCGAGACGTGTCGGACGCACCCGTCTCGTCGAACCCGACGAGCACTCACCTCTCGTCGAGGACCTCAGGAACCTCCTCACCAAGGTCTTCGGACCGGCCGAGCGGCTACGCAGACACCTGGGCACGATCCCCGGCATCGAACGTGCCTTCATCTTCGGGTCATGGGCTTCCCCACGCCACGACGAACCTCCCCGAGACGTCGATGTGATGGTGATCGGGCGACCCGAAATCGACCGTGTGCACCAGGCGGCTCGTCTGCTCGAAGACGAACTTGGCCGACCCGTCGACATCATCGTGCTCGACCCGGACGAATGGGCAGCCGGATCCTCGGCCTTCCTCGAACAGGTCCGCCGGAGCCCGAAGATCGAAGTGCTGTGACGACCATCGACGAGCTCCTCAGAGAAGGGACGATCGAACGAGTGCCGCCGGATCCGACCGCGGCCGCCTCGCGGCTCGAGCAGTGCGAACGGCATCTCGAGGCCGCGGCCCTCATCGTCGATGTCGATCCCGCGGGAGCCTATGGCCTCGTGTATGAGGCCGCACGAAAGGCCGTCACCGCCGTGCTCATTCACCGAGGGTTTCGGCCTCGAGCCGTTCCCGGGTCACATCGCGCCGTCGCACGGTTCGCAACGTCACTCGCCGAGACCGCCGGTGATGCCATCCATCTCCACCGTTTGGATTCCATGCGGCGCAACCGGAACCGGGGTGCTTACGGAATGCGAGTGTTCGGCCGGGCCGAGATCGAATCCGACCTCGTTCATGGCCGAGCCATCGTCGAGATCGCCCGACGCCACCTCTCTTGAGGAGAGCTCGCCGTTTCGGCGGGGCCGCGGGGGATGGTGGTGGACCGGCGTCGAGGGTGAGAGGCGGCGCCCCGGCGAGCCTCCCCTCCGGCGTCTCCGCCGCCCCCCTGACCCTCCGGGGCGCCTAACGGTCACCCTATCGGGCCCCTGTGACAGATTTCCCGAGCAGCTGAACCCTGGACTTCCCGCCCGACCCGGGCATAATGCCCCGTCACGACGAGACGGATCGTGAAGGGATGCGACGGCGCTTGAAGTTGGTCGCCGGCGGTTTGGTGGCCGCCGCGATCGGATTCCTGCTGGGAGCAGCGTTCACCTCCTCCGAGCCCGCGCCTGCCGGCGGACAGGTTCCGGCGGCCGCCTCCGGCACCGGTTCCCCGCCGGCGGCGGTGGGAAACGACCAGGTAGTCTTCGCCGTCGACCCCTCGCTGGTCCCCGATATCGCCGAGGTGGAGGGCCTGGAGGAGGGCGACCCGCCCCGGCCGGTGGGGAGGCTGGAGGCCCCCGACGGCACCGTCTCCGACGTGGTCCTCTCCGAGCTGGTGGTCACCTCCATGGACCGGGATCGGGTGGAGGATCTGGCCCGTCGCTACGACGGAGAGATCGTCGACGAACTCCCCGGAGACGACGGCGAACCCACCGACTACCTGGTCCGGATCACCCCACCTCCGCCCGACCTGGAGAAGCTGGCCGGCGACCTGGTAGCCCTCGAACCCGACCACGAGGGCCGCTTCACCGCCACCAACACCGAGCTGTTGGGCCTGCTGGCGGTGGCCGCCGCCGAGACCGACGAGGACGACTTCCTCATCGGGCTGAACTGGGTGGACCCACCGACCGGGATCGCCGAAGCTTTCACCCGGGAGGCCCCCAAAGACGGTGTCCCCCGGGACGCCTTCACCTGGCCGTACATCGCCTCCGGCACCAACCAGGACATCGGCGTCGACGTCGCCTGGCGTCTCCTCGCCGGTTACGCCCGCCTCGCCAGCCGGGTGAAGATCCTCGTCGTCGACGGCGGTTTCAACTTCAACCCCGACCTCCCCCCAGAGTCGGAGATCCTCAGGGGAGAGTGGGGCAAGGAGAATCCGGGAACCTGCACGGGCGGAGCCCCTTGCCCCTGGCACGGCACCGACGTGGCCATCGCCGCCGCCGGCCAGCTCGACAACGAGTACGGGGCCGCGGGATCCGCCGGTCCTGTCGCCGAGCTCTATGTGTTCGACAGACCCGCCGGCCGCTGGGCGACCTTCCGCAAGGTGAAGAGGGCGGTGAAAGAAAACGACATCGACGTGGTCAACATGAGCTTCGGCGGAAAGGTGACCGTGTTCCGCAAGGCGGCGGAACGGCGGGCGGAGCGCCTCATCGGGAAGATGGTGAAGGAAGGTGCCATCGTCTTCGCCGCCGCCGGCAACGACGGCGAGGACGTCGACCGGATCAGGTGCAAGAACGGCAACTGCCGCGAAGCCTTCGTGATGCTTCCCTGCGAAACCGAGGCGGCGATCTGTGTCGGCGGGATGGGGTGGAACACCACGACCAAAGCAGAAGGCAGCAACTACGGCTCGAAGACGGACGGCCGCAGCGTCGACATCTACGGCCCCTACTGCGTCTATTCGATCAAGGACCCCGCCGACCCGATAGCTACCAACGACGTGAGAAGGGTCTGCGGCACCAGTTTCGCCTCGCCCTTCGTCGCCGGCGTGGCCGCCCTGGTGAAGGCCGCTAACCCCAGCCTCGGCCCCAAAGAGATCTGGGAGATCCTCCGCGACACCGCCTATGAGGGAGGACTCGAACTGGATCAGCCCATCGAAGGCCACCAGCGGCGGATCAACGCCGCCGCCGCCGTGGCGAAGGCCCTGGGCGTGGAGATGAGCCCCCCGGAGGTGGTGATCAACCAGCCCGCCGACGGGAAGAAGTACAGCCAGGACGAGTTCCCCGAGTTCTCCGCCACCGCCACCGAGTTCACCAACTTCGCGTTGCCGATCCTCTGGGAGTCGGACATCGACGGCCCCTTGAACAACGCGCCCAGCTTCGACACGGTGCGAGCCGCCGACCTCACCCCCGGGGTCCACACCATCACCGCCACCGCCGTCGACATACTGGGCCAGGTCGGGACCGCCCAGATCACCATCGAAGTGGTCAACGAGCCCCCCGAAGTGTCCATCGCCTGGCCCCAGCCCGGCACCAAGATCTACGAGGGGCCCCCGCCCCAGTTCATCGGTCAGACCAACGACCCCGACACCTTCGGGCCGCTCCCCGACTCCGACGTGTTCTGGGTCATATCCCGCAAGTCCAGCAACGAGATCGTCGCGGCGCGGATAGGTCACACCGCCATGATGCTCGAAAGCCTCCCACCGGGGTCCTACACCGTCGAGTTCTCAGCCGAGGACGGGTCGATCACCGTGATCGCGGTCAGTGACCTGACCGTCCTCGCCGTGCCGCCCGGCGAGTCGGTTCCACTCCTCGGGATACAAGAGCCGAAAGGGGGCCAGTCCCTCGGGTCGTACAACGGCGATCCGGTGACCATCGAGTTCGCCGGTTCCGCCTTCGACGAGCAGGACGGCGAACTCTCCGGGACCCGCTTCCGCTGGACCGCCACCAGCGACCGCGGCACCGAGAAGGTCCTCTGCCAGGGTTCGGCGTTCCCCGACGACCCCTACCCCGACGACGGCTCCATCGACGACCTGGCCAGCCCCGGCGACATCCAGGGACCGGTGTTGACCCTCCCCAAGAACTGCTCCTCGTTCACCGCCGAACTGGATCTCGACGGCGCCAACTCGGTCACCTGGGCGATCCGCCTCGAGGCGGTCGACTCGGCCGGGCTGGTGGGCTCGATCTCGATTCCCATCGAGATCCGCTTCGTCACGCCGTGAGCGGGCTGAACAACCGAGGCCGAGCCGAAACATCCAGTTCCCCGCCGCAGGTGGCGACGACCAGGGCAGCGACGGCGCCCAGGATCCACGGGAGGTCGGCCCACAAGTCGACGTCACCTACCGCCCGACGGGTCGACCGGGATCTTCAGGCACAGAGCAGCGTCCGTGCGGCACGGCGGGCCCGGCCGCACAACAGCTCGAAGGAGAGCTCCTCTCCGCCGTCTCGTTCTTCGGCGGGGATCCGTTCCCACGCCTCGGCGGCGAACTGCCGGTACGGGTTGTCGTCGCCGAGTTCGTGGCGGAGCGGCGACGCCGCCTCCCGGGTGTGGCCGGCGGCGAGGAGGGCCCGGCCGATCCCGATGACGGCGTAGTGGCACTGCGCCACATAGCCGCCGGCGGCGGCCAGGTCGAGGCAGGTGAGGAAATGGTCGGCGGCGTCGACGAAGCGCCCCAACTCCACTTCGGCCAGACCCAGTCGCCCGCAGGCGACGGCCTTGCCGAAGGACAGGTTGATGTCTTCGAACCGTTCGAGGGCGTCGACGGCGTAACGGCGGGCCGTCTCGTAGTCCCCTTTCAGATAGTAGGTCCAGCTCAGGCGGCTGAGGGTGTAGGCCTCCCCTCCGAGGTGTCCCACCTTGGCGAAGAACTCCCGGCCCTGCTCGTGCAGCTCGACTGCGAGGTCGAGTTCGCCGGCGGCGTCGGCGGCCAGGCCCGCCTTGCTCAGGAGGTAGGCCTGGGCGACCGGATGGGAGATCGCGGCGGCGATGTCGAGGCCTTCGGCGAAGATGTCCCGGGCCCGGTCGACGTGCCCGGCCTCCAGATGGCTCCATCCCAGCCAGGTCCGCAGGATCGCCCGGAGCAGCGGGTACAGGTCGCCGTCGCGGGTACGGGCCGCCTCCAGGGCGGCGATGGCCTTGCGGTGGTCGCCCCGCATGCTCTCTTCGACGCCTTTGACGAGCAGCCACACCGCCTCGAACAGGCCACCCCGCCGGCGGCAGGCGTCGGCGACGTCGGCGAGCAGGGCGGCGGTCTGGTCGACACCCCCCGAAGATGCCAGTTCCAGGGCGAGGGTGAGCTGGACGAGGAGGTAGCCGTCGAGCTCGTGGAGGACCGACGGCGGATGGAGATCTCGGTATCGGGCGGCCAGCCGCTGGTACAGCACCCGATGTTCGTTGCCCGACCCGGCAGAGAACGAGTATTCGTTGAGGACGATGAGGCCTTCGGCGACTTCGGGGGCGGGGAAACGTTCCACCCACACTTCGGCGGCGGCCCGGAGATGGCCGTATTCGGCGGCGGTGTCGGCCACCACGGCGAGGAGGTCGGGCCTGCCCCGGAAGGCGTCGCGCCGGTCGAGGAGGAAATGCCAGTAGTACCGGGCGTAGCGTTCGAGCAGGTCGGCCCGTTCGTCCTCTCCGAGCCGTCCGGCGGCGAATTCGGCGACGAGGGGATGCATCCCGAAATGCCCGAGGGTCGGGCGGGTGAGAAGGGCACGGGCGGTGAGTCGCTTCAGGTCGGCGATGGACGCCCCGGCGACGGCGGCGGCCGCCTCCCGGTCGAAGGGGGCGGCGAACACCGACAGCCGGGGGTAGACGGCCTGGAGGTCGTCGGGGAGGAGACGCCACGTCTGGTCGAACACGGCTCGGATGCTGCGGTGCCGGGACGGGACGTCCTCGGCTTCGGTCTCCAAGATCTCCAGGCCGCGCCGCACTTCGGCGGCGATCTCCGCCGGGGTGAGGGTGTCGGCCCAGCCGGCGGCCAGTTCGATCGCCAGGGGCATCCCTCCCAGGGCAGCGCACAGGTCGGCGACGCCGTCGGCGTCGGGGTCGAGGCGGGCACCGACCCGGGCGGCCCGAGCGCAGAACAACACGGCCGAGTCGTCGGTGCCGTAGTCGTCGAGGCCGCCGACCGTGTCCCGCCATTCGGCGGCCAGGCCGAGGGCCTGGCGGGAGGTGGCGAGGACGGTGACCGTCGGTACGGCGCCGAGGAGGCGGCTGAGGAACCGGGGAGCTTGGGACAGATGTTCGAGGTTGTCGAAGACGAGGAGCAGCGGCTGGGCGGCGAGCCGTTCGAACAGTTGGGTCTCTTCGGGGACGGCGGAGGCGAGATGGCCGTCGAATTCGAACCCGATGCTCGTTCCCAGTTCCCGAACGAGGTCGGCGTCGACACCGAGATGCTGGGCGGTGAAGAAATGGGCGGGACGTCCCGTCAGCGTCGACGCCGCCCGGGCGACCTCCACCGCCAGGCGGGTCTTGCCGATGCCGCCGGGTCCCATCAGGGTGACCAGCCGGGTTTCGCCGTCGGTGAGGACCCGGGTGAGGGCGTCGATCTCTTGGCGGCGACCCACGAAGCTGGTGGTGAAGTCGGGCAGCCGGGGCCGCAGAGCCGCCGCCGTCCGCAGCGGCGGGAACTCGCGTCGCAGACCGGGGGCGACGACCTGGTGGATCGGTTCGGGGTCGGCGAGGCCCCGGAGCAGGAAGGAGCCGAGTTCCACGATCTCCGCCCCGGCGGGGAGGCTCCGTTCCACCAGGGTCTTCGTGGCCGACGATAGGAGGATCTGCCCGCCATGTGCGGCCGCTTCGATGCGGGCCACCCGGTTGACGTCGGCTCCCCGGTAGTCGCCGTCGACCGGGTCCACCGTGGCCGTATGCAAGGCCATCCGCACCCCGAGGGCGCCGACCACCTCCGGCCAGTCGACGGTCACCAGGGCGGTCTGGGCGTCGATGGCCGCCGCCACCGCGTCACCCGGCGCCGGGAAGGCGGCGAAGATGCCGTCGCCGGTGTGTTTGACGACCCGGCCTCCATGGCGGGCGACGGCGTCGGTGACGAGACGGTCGTGGAGTCGGAGCGCCGTGCCCATGTCGTCGGGGAAGGCTTCCCACAGCCGGGTGCTCCCTTCGATGTCGGTGAAGAGGAACGTGACCGTACCCGACGGCAGTTCGGGCATATGCCACCTCCGGGTGGTGTCATGCCGAGCCTACCCGGCGGAGGGGTCGGTGACCTGGCCGAGGAACAGGATCTCTCCGGTGGAGTCGTGTCGGATGAGGAACAGGAACGGCCGGTCGACGTCGAGGGTGGCCGGCGGCGGCAACGATTCGAGACCTACCACCACCGCGGTGGCGGCGGCCGCCTCGGTGCCTTCCTCGTCGACGGCGATGAACGCCTGGTGGGCGACGGCTTTGATGAACAGCTCCCGGGTTTCGGCCATGCCGGTGAAGTCGGCACCGCCGGGAAGGGAAGGTTGGGTGAACGCCGCCACCATCCCCAGGTCCTTCAACACGTCGGCGAGGGCGACGTTGGCACGGAACGAGAACCGGGGCATCCTCAGGTCGACCTGATGTTCGGCCAGGCCCCGGTCGATCTCGGCCACCAGATCCGGGTCGAGTCGGGAGGCGACGTCGTCGAAGCGGCCAGGGTCGGGAACGACGACCAGCATCGAGGCGTCGCCGGCGTAGCGGAGCCGCACCGCCGCGTAGCCGTCGCCTTCGACGTAGTCGGTGCGGAGATCGGCGGCCATCATGGGGACGGTCACCTCGTCACCGGCGACGGTGGTGAAGGCGGCGTCGGCGGTCAGGGCGGGGTCGAAGGGGACCTGCCAGTTGGCTTTGAACCAGATGGCGTTGACGAGCACCAGACGGGTGAGGTCGTCGATCACCCCTTCGGGGATCAGGTCGGTGATCCGTCCTTCGGTTTCGCGCTCCACCCAGGCGTTGATGGTCTGGCGGGCCTCTTCGGCGGCCCCGACGAAGTCCACCAGGTTCATGCCCGCCCCGTAGTTCTCGGCGAGGAGGGTGAGGAACTCGTCGAGGAACGGGTATCCCTGCTGGCCCCACAGGGAGTTGGCGACCCGGATGGTGAAGGGCTGACGGTCGTCGCCGGGTGTCGGCTCGACGGGGGCGGTGATGCGGAGGTCCAGCTCGTTGCGGGCGGCGTGGATGAGGTCGTCTCCGAGCCCGAGGTGGAGGACGTCGCGCATCTGGGCGGCGGTGTCGCCCCGGGCCCCGGCGTAGGTCATGGTGAGGGCGGCGGCGACGCTGTAGGGGGAGAGCACCAGGTTGGTGTCGCCGGCGGTCCGGCGGTACAGGTCGAAGGCGAAGGCGGTGTCGCCGGCGACGAGGGCGGCGAGTTCGTCGTCGGTGACGTCGGTGGCGGTCGCCCGGGGGACGTCGGCCCGGACCGGTACGACCTCGGCGGGCGTTTGGGCCGTGCCGGTCGACGGCGGAGAGGTGCTCGCCGGACCGCCCGGGCCGGGAGTGGCCGATGGGGGCACGGTGGCCGCCCCGCCGCAAGCGGCGGCGACCAGACCGACGACGGCGACGACCGCGACGAGACGTCTCATACCCTTTCGACGTCACGGTCCCCCTACCCGGTTCCCGGCCCTCCATGCCCTGTGTGCGCGCGTATCTGCCCGAACAACAACGCGCAAATGTGCCCGGTCCCTACATGGCGGAAACCGCGACCGCGTGCACACGGCGAGCGTGGGCCTCTGCCAGGCGGTAGCCTCACGGGAAAGAGAACACGGGAGGGGAACCACGTTGCGGTTGAGCGCACCGACCGTCAAGACCTTCACCATCGGGGCTCTGGCTCTCGTCGCCGGGATCGTCCTCCACCAGGGATGGGTGGGAATCGAGGTAGACCCCGACCTCACCTTCTGGTTGACCGCCGGCGGCGGCATCCTCCTCGCCCTCGGCGCGCTCCTCACCCGGTTCTGAACCGACACGACCCTTTCTCATCGGCGGTTCATCGTCGGCTCACCGGCCACCAATCACCCCGACCGACGATGGTGGCATGAAGCATCGAATCCGCCGCCTCGCCTCCAGTCCTGCCGCCGTCACGTTCCTCCTCGCCCCGGTGGTCGGAGAGTTGGTCTCCACGTCCGCTCCCCTTCCGGGGTTTCTGCTCGGGTGGCTGCCCTTCGCCGTGCTGTACGGGTCGGGGGCGTTGCTGGTGCGGGAGCTGGCGCTCCGGTGGGACTCGGGCTGGCTGGGGATCGGGCTGCTCGGCGCCGCCTACGGGATCGTCGAGGAGGGTCTGGTCACCCGGGCGTTCTTCGACCCGGCGTGGGAGGACCTCGGCAAGCTGGCCGTCTTCGGCCGGGACGGCGGCGTGAACTGGCTGTGGGCGAGCCAGCTCACCATCTACCACGCGGTGGTGAGCATCGGCGTCACCTTGGTGATCGTGGAGATCCTGTTTCCCGACCGACGGAACCTGCCGTGGCTGGGACGGCGAGGCCTGGCCTGGTCGGCGGCGGGGATGGCGGCCTGGGTGATCGCCGGGTTCGGTTTCTACCACCCGCCGGGCGGGCATCTCGTGGCGACCTGGGTGGTGGTCGGCGTCCTCGTCCTCGCCGCCCGCCGGGTCCGGCCCCGCCCGGCCCGGACCGCCCCGGGTCCGGTGCCACGACCCCGACGGTTCCTGCTGCTGGGGGTCGGAGGATGGGTGGCGGTGATGCTCGTCCCCCACCTGTTCGCCGAGGTCCCGGGAGCTTCGCCGGAGGCGGCGTGGCTGGTGATGGTGACCGCCGCCGCGGTCGCCGTCGGCGCGGTGCGTCGCTGGACGGCGGACCTGACCGCCTGGGACGACCGGCACCGTTTCGCCCTCGCCTTCGGGATCATGGCCCCCTTCGTGATCTTGGGCCCGGTGTTCGCCGGACCGTTGTGGGGGACCGTCACCACCGTCGCCACCCTGTGGGCGTCACACCGGATGTGGCGCCGCATCGTCTCTGGTTCCGCCCCGTCGGTTCCCGAACCGTCGAGCCCCGCCGGCACCTAACGGTCCGACACCCCGTCGAAACGACCTTCGCATCGCCCTCCCCGATCTGTCAACCTGACCACCGACAAGGGAGGGGCCGACGTGACGTCGGTAGTCGTCGAGGACCTGTCCAAGACCTTCAAGGTGCCGGTCCGGGAAGAGGGGTTCGTCAACTCGCTCCGGTCCCTGATCTACCGCGAATACCGCCTCGTCGAGGCGGTCCGCTCGGTGTCGTTCACGCTGCACCCCGGAGAGGTGGTCGGCTTCCTGGGGCCGAACGGTGCCGGGAAGACCACCACCTTGAAGATGCTGTCTGGTCTCCTGTACCCGACCGCCGGCCAGGCCCGGGTGATCGGCTTCGACCCGTCCCGGCGTGACCCCGAGTTCTTGACACGGACCGCCCTCATCATGGGGAACCGCAACTCCCTCCAGTGGGACCTGCCGGTGGTCGACTCCCTCGAGCTGCGGCGGGTCATCTACCGGATCTCCCCGACCGACTTCCGGCGGCGGCGGGACCGGTTCACCGAGCTGCTGGACGTCGGGGATCTGCTCACCAGACCGGTCCGCAACCTGTCGGAGAACGCATGAAGGTGGAGATCCTCGCCGCCCTGCTCCCCGCCCCAGAGGTCCTCTTCCTCGACGAACCCACCCTCGGCCTCGACGTGGCGATGCAGAAACGGATCCGCGGCTTCGTCGCCGACTACGCCCGGGAAGAAGGGGCGACGATCCTGCTCACCAGCCACTACATGGCCGACGTCACCGCCCTGTGCGAACGGGTCATCGTCATCCACCGGGGTTCGCTGCTGTTCGACGGGGACCTGACGGAACTGTCGGACCGGTTCGGGGCGGAGAAGACGATCACCGTCAGCGTCACCGGGGAGGTCCCCGACCTCTCCTGCTACGGCCAGGTCCGGGAAGCGTCCCCGGCGAAGGCGACGTTGACGGTCCCCCGGGCGGAGGAGGCGGCGGCGGTGGCGGCCCGTCTCCTCGCCGACCTCGACGTGTTGGACCTTCACCATCGAGGACCCGCCGATCGAAGACGTCATCGAGAAGACCTTCGCCTCCGGTGACGATCCCGCCGAGGCCGAGCCGCAATGAGGATCCTGCTGGGGGTCTACGCGGTCGAGGCCCGCCTGGCGATGCAACGTCAGGCTCAATACCGCGGCGCCGCCTTCATCAGCATCCTCGGGTTCCTCATGGAACCGGTCGTCTACCTGATCGTCTGGCGGCTCGTCACCACCGCGACGGGCGCCATCGGCGGGTACGGAACCGAACAGTTCACCGCCTACTACATCGTCTGGACCCTCGTCCGGGTGTTCAACCTGGCTCTGGCCCCGGGGGCGTGGGACTGGTGGGTGCAGTCGGGCCGGATCGCCAACGACCTGCTCCACCCGGTCGATCCGTTCCACCGCAACCTGGCGTCGATGGCCGGGGCGAAGGTGGTGTGGATCGCCGTCTGGGTGCCGACCGCGGCGTTCCTGGTGCTGGTGTTCCGTCCCGAGCTGTCCCCTAACTTCTTCCAGGTCTTCACCTTCTTCGTCGCCGCCTGGGCGGGCTATGTGATCCGGTTCATCACCCTGTGGGCGCTGGGGCTGGTCAGCTTCTGGACCACTCGGGCTCAAGCCCTGGTGGAGGTGGTGATCGCCTTGGAGTTGCTGCTGTCGGGCAGGCTGGTGCCGATGGCGGTCATGCCTCCCTGGGTGCAGACGGTGTCGAGCCGGCTGCCGTTCAAATGGACGTTCCAGTTCCCCATCGAGGTGCTGATCGGCCAGGTGTCCGCCGCCGACGTGTGGCGGGGGCTCGGTGTCCAGGTGGCATGGATCGCGGCCGGTGCCTTGGCGATCCTGGCGCTGTGGCGGAGAGCCCTGCGACGGTTCACGGCGGTGGGAACGTGAAGGGCCTCACCCACTCCCTCGCCGTCGTCGTCGCCCGCTGGCGGGTCGGCGCCCAATACGAGGTGCAGTACCGCCTCAACTTCGTCCTCCAGGTGGTCGAGTCGGCGGTGCGGCTCGTCACCGGGGTGGTCGCCATCCGGATCGTGTATTCGTTCACCACCAGTCTCCGAGGTTGGGAAGAACCGGAGCTGCTGGCGGTGCTCGGCGTCCACATCCTCCTCGGTGGGGTGCTCGCCACGTTCGTCATGCCCAACATGCACCGGTTCCGTTACGAGGTGCATCAGGGGGAGCTCGACTATGCCCTCGTCCGGCCGGTGGACACCCAACTCTTCGTCTCCACCCGTCAGATCTCGTTCTGGAATCTGGTGGATGTGGCGACCGGGGCGGTGGTGATCGGCTGGGCGGTGGCCGGTCTGGCCGGTCGGGTGGGGTTCGTCGACGCCGTGGTGTTCGCGGTGGCGTTGGCCTGCGGCGGGGTGATCCTCTATTCGGTGTGGATGACGTTCACCACCACGGTGTTCTGGCTGGTCGACCTCCGGGACGCCGATCAGATCATCAACGGCCTCTACGACGCCGGGCGGTGGCCCATCCGGATCTATCCGTTCTGGCTGCAGGGGACGTTGACGGCGGTGGTGCCCCTCGGGGTGGCGATCACCGTCCCCGCCGAAGCCCTCACCGGCCGGGTCACGCCGGGGTCGATGGCCGTTTTGGTGGTGGTGGCAGCCGTGACGGTCGCCGCCGCCCGGGCGTTCTGGAATCTGGGGGTCCGCAACTATTCGGGGGCATCGGCCTGAGGGGAACGGTTACGGTGTTTGAACCGGGCCCGGTGGGCGGCCCGGCGGACCTTGGGTGACGGCATCGCCTCCTCCAGGGCTTCCAGCACGGTCCCCACCTGGGGATGGTCGACCCGCCACCTCGTCGGGTGCGCCCAGTTCCATCACCGCCCACACCAGCTCGTCCAACCCGGCGGCCAGCGTGGAGGCGAGGGCGTCGACGACCGCGTCGGGGCCGTCCGCCAGCGTGACCGGCGGGCCCTGGTCGGGGCGTTCGACGAACCCGTAGCCGGCGAGGCGGGTCTGGCACCAGTACACCCCGAAGGGCGTGAGGGCCAGGGTGCCGCCCCGCCGGTGCTCCCGCCCGTACTCCTCGTAGGTGGCGAACCCCTCCCACCTCACCATCCCCAGGTCTTCGAGGGCACCGAGGATGTCCTCCATCGACACGGCGACACCGCGGTCGAGCATACGGAGACCCATGTCGTCGAGCTCGACGACCCGGATCACCGCCTCGGTCATGGTGTCGAGGATCTGCTCGTGGGTCATCGGCGCCTCGTACAGGGCGGCGAGGATCGCCGGAAGCGAAGATTCGAGGACGAAGATCTGGCGGTCGATCCCAGGCCACCTCGGCCGGTAGGCGAGGGGTCCGGCCTCGATCATCAGGTCGGTGAGGGAGGCGACCGCCTCGAGGGGGCGGTCCCGTACCTGCGTCCACCGTTTCACCGCCGCCAGCTTTCCGCCGTAGGTGCGCAGCACCCCCGCCTCTTTGGCGAATCCGACGATGGTGACGAGACCGAACAACTCGGCGGAGGACTTGGTCTTGAACTGCCGGCCCCCGATGACCTCGTCCATCCGGTCGCCGGTCTCAAGAGCATCGATCAGGTGCCGGGCGTCGGCCAGCTTCAGGTTTCCCTTGGCGGTGAGGGGCCGCGGCTCGGCGAAGTAGTCGTGAAGGGTGCAGAGGCGCCGGTACGCCCGGGACCCTTCGGCGACCCGTTCGGCCTCTTCGGGGTCGGCGGGGGGTCTCGACGGGATCGGGATCGGCTCCGGTTCCGGCGCCCCGCCCCCGGTCACGATTCCCTTCGCCATCCCGAAATGCCGGGAGTCGACGGCCCGGCGGGCCATCTCGGGGCCGTGGCGAGCCACCGCCACCGCCAGCACCTCACCCGGGTCCGATCCCGGGGCGAGATGTCCCGTCTCGGCGAGGAAGAGGAAGAAGTCTCGGATCCCGGCGGCCAGCTCGCCGTACCGGCCGTCGGCCAACAGCACCTTCCGGGGCACCCAGTCGAGGAGGAAGGCCTCGACGTCCCGTGCCGTCCAGCGAAGATGTTCGCCGTCGCCGTAGAAGTACTTGAAGTCGAGGGCGAGGTCGGCGTAGTCGTGGATGGCCCGGTCGGGTCGCCACCCCCGGAACCGGTGGAGGAGTTCGTCCCGGGCTTCGAGATAGGCGTCTTCGGGAATCGGCACCCTTCGAGGATGCGCCGGTGGCCACGACGAGGCTCATCCCTTCCCGTTCAGGCCTCTGCCGCGCCGTCCCGACGGCTCCCGTCGCCGTGGGGCGTCGCCCGCGAGAGGAGCCCCCAACCCTGGGCTCGCGGCTACCCGGGAGGGAGTCCCCAACCCTGGGCTCACAGACACCGGGGGGGCAACCCCCAACCCCGGGCTCACAGACACCTCGGAGGCAACCCCCAACCCCGGGTTCGCAGACACCCTCCCGGTGACCGCCGGCTCTGGGCCGTGGGAGACGAAGGGTTCGGACCCCGGCCGGTCAGTGGATCCGGCCCGAGGAGACGACGATGCCGTCGGCGTCGGCGTAGAGCCAGTCGCCGGCACGGACCGTCACCCCGGCGAACACGACGAGCTGTCCCCGAGTCCCCGCACCCGTCTTGGCGCTGCGACGGGGACAGGCCGCCCGGGCACGGAGACCCAGATCGAGGGTGCGGGTGACGGCGACGTCCCTCACACATCCGTTCACCACCACCCCGGCCCAGCCGTTGTCGACACCGAGGGCGGCGAGACGGTCACCGACCAGGGCTACCGACAGGGACCCTCCACCGTCCACGACCAGCACCCGTCCCTCCCCCGGTTCGGAGAGGGCTTCACGCACCAGGACGTTGTCTTCGAACACCGACACGGTCGCCACCGGCCCGCAGAACACCGATCTCCCCCCGAAGTCGGTGAACACCGGTTCGGCGACCTGCACCTCGGGGTGGGCGTCGCACAGGTCGGCGGTGGTCCAGGACATCCGCTGGCTCCTCGTCGGGTGGCCGGGGATGATACGCAGCAGGTCGCAGCCGGTCTCCCCGGGCAGGGGACCGGCCAGCCCGGGGTCGCCGCCCGCTATGTTGGGCGGACCACCCGAGGAGGAGTTCACGGCCACCTTCGACACGGACGTCGCCGTCGTCGGCTCCGGGTTCGGCGGCAGCGTCACCGCCCTCCGTCTGGCCGAGAAAGGGTATCGGGTGACGGTGCTGGAGGCCGGCCGTCGCTGGAGTCCCGACACCCTGCCCCGCACCAACTGGAACCTGCGCCGCTACCTGTGGTTCCCTCGGCTGGGCCTCCACGGGTTCCAGCGGCTCACTCTGTTACGCAACGTCTTCGTCCTGTCGGGAGCGGCGGTGGGGGGCGGGTCGATCGTCTACGCCAACACCCTCTACCAGCCCCTCCCCGCCGCCTTCGACGACCCGGCGTGGGCCCAGATCACCGACTGGCGAACCGAACTGGCCCCCCACTACGACCAGGCACGGCGGATGCTGGGGGTGACCACCTGCCGGGGCGACTCTCCCGCCGACCGGGTGCTGGCCCGGGTGGCGGAACGGATGGGGGTGGCCGACAGTTTCCATCCCGCCGACGTCGGTGTCTGGCTGGGGGAGCCGGGACGGCGGGTCCCCGACCCGTATTTCGGCGGGGCCGGACCCGACCGGGTGGGATGTATCGAATGCGGCGGCTGCATGGTGGGCTGCCGTTTCGAAGCGAAGAACAGCCTCGACCGCAACTACCTGTACCTGGCGGAACGACTGGGAGCCGAGATCCGGGCCGAGACCGAGGTGGTCGACCTCGAGCCGCTGGCCGGCGGCGGGTACCGGCTCGTCACCGACCGCCCGGGGGCGGTGCTGCGGCACCGACGGCGAACCGTCACCGCCGCCCAGGTGGTCCTCGCCGCCGGAGCCCTCGGGACCCTGCGGCTGCTGCACCGCTGGGGGGCGGCGGGCCGTCTCCCCCACCTCTCGGACCGGCTGGGGACGATGGTCCGCACCAACTCGGAGGCGATCGTCGGGGCGGTCGCCTCCGCCTCCGACCCCGTCGACTATTCGCAGGGGCTGGCGATCACCTCGTCGATCCACGTCGACGACCACACCCACATCGAACCGGTCCGCTACCCGGCGGGTTCGAACGCCATGGGGCTGCTGGCGACGCTGATGGTGGACGGCGGCGGGCCGATCCCCCGCCCGGTACGGTTCCTCCTCACCGCCCTCACCCATCCGGTCGCCTTCGTCCGGTCCCTGTCGGTACGGGACTGGGCCCGACGGACGGTGATCCTGTTGGTGATGCAGAGCCGAGACAACTCGCTGGTGACGTTCCTCCGTCGGGGCCGGCTCACTACCCGCCAAGGCCACGGCCAACCCAACCCGACGTGGATCCCCGAAGCGAACCGGGCGGCCCGTCTGGCCGCCGCCGAGATCGGCGGGATGGCGGTCGGGTCGATCTTCGAGGCGCTGGCCAACATCCCCACCACTGCCCACCTCATCGGCGGGTGCCCGATCGCCACCACCCCCGACGACGGGGTGGTCGACCCCTACCACCGGGTGTTCGGTCATCGGGGGCTGCACGTGGTTGACGGTTCGACCGTCACCGTCAACTTGGGCGCCAACCCCGCCCTGACCATCACCGCTCTGGCCGAACGGGCCATGTCCCTGTGGCCCAACGCCGGCGAGCCGGACCCCCGTCCACCCCTGGGCGAGCCCTACCGGCCGATCCCGCCGGTGCCGCCCCGCAACCCGGCGGTGCCGGCGGACGCCCCGGCGGCTCTCCGCTGGAGCTGAGCAGCCGCCGCATCCCCGCAACGGGCATCGGCGATCGACCCGTCTAGGTGTCGTCGGCCGCCTCTGCCTCCCGGAGGGCCGCCCGCTCCTCGACGATCGCCCGGAGGGCGGCGGCGAGGTCTTCGGGATCGGCCTCGGGGTCGACGATGAACCCGACCCGACCTCGGGGGTCGGTGCCGAGGGGACGCAGCACCGAGGTCTCGTCGGTGGGTTCGTTGGTCGGTTCGGTCATGACGCTCCTTCCGGTCGGTGGCGGATGGGAACGGGGCGTGGTCGGCCCCCAGGCGTCGTCGCCGGTGACGCACCTGCGGTTCGGCGGCCATCGGATGTTCCTCTCCGGACACGGCCGCCACGTCGACGGTGTGCCCCACTCCCCTGTCGCCACTCCCAGTATGGCGCACGGGTGTGACATTTCGCGTGGTGGGCGACCCCGAATCCGGGTGCGCCGGCACCGGTCGCCCCGACCCCGGACCGGTCCGGTACCGTGCACCAGGTGCCCCGACCGACCGTCACCCTCCTCGGTGCCGCCCGCACCGTCACCGGCTCCAAGTTCCTCGTCGAGACCGACCGCTCCCGGGTCCTCATCGACTGCGGGCTGTTCCAGGGAACCAAACCGCTGCGTCGGAAGAACTGGGAGCCGTTCCCGATCGACCCGGCCACCATCGACGCCGTCGTCGTCTCCCACGGGCACCTCGACCACGTCGGCTACCTGCCCCGGCTCTGCAACCAGGGATTCACCGCCAGCATCTGGGCGTCGGAGTCCACGGGGCGGCTCGCCGAGCTGGTTCTCGCCGACTCGGGACGGATCCAAGAGGCCGACGCCGCCCACGCCAACCGGAAGGGCTACACCAGACACCGCCCGGCGCTGCCGCTGTACACGGTGGAGGACGCCGTCCGGGCCTCCCTCCAGTTCCGGGTCGCCCCCTGGGACACGCCGGTCGAGGTGGCGGACGGCGTGTCGGTCCGGCTGCTGCGTGCCGGGCACATCCTCGGGTCGTCCACCATCGTCGTCTCCTTCGACGACGGCACGCCGCCGGTCCAGTTCTCCGGCGATCTGGGACGTCCCCACCATCCCCTCCTGCTCCCGCCCGACCCGTGTCCGCCGGTGGGGACGGTCGTGGTGGAGTCCACCTACGGCGACACCGAACACTACGAAGAGGACGGCACCGCCGCCCTGGGCAGGGTCGTCGCCCGCACCGCCGAACGGGGCGGGACGGTGGTGATCCCCGCCTTCGCCGTCGACCGCACCGAAGTGATCCTCCACGCCCTCACGACCCTCACCGATTCGGGGGCGATCCCCCGGATCCCCATCTACCTGGATTCGCCGATGGCCCGGTCCGCCCTCGGCTTCTACCTGCGGGCCATCAGCGAAGGTCATTTCGAGATCCGCCCCGAGATCCGGGGGCGCCCCGACGTCCTCGACCCCGGCGAGCTGCGAGTCACCGAATCGGTGGAGGACTCGAAGGCGATCAATTCGGTGCCGCCGCCGCTGGTCGTGATCTCGGCGTCGGGTATGGCCACAGGCGGGAGGGTGCTCCACCATCTCAAACGGGTCCTCGGGGACCCGGCCTCGGCGGTCGTCCTCGTCGGCTATCAGGCGGCGGGGACCCGAGGGTGGCGGCTCCTGCAGGGCGAGGAGGAGATCAAGATCCACGGCGAGTTCTGGCCGGTCCGGGCCGAAGTGGCGTCGATCCCCACCTTCTCGGTCCATGCCGACCGGTCCGAGCTGTTGGATTGGCTGGCGGAGGCCGACGGGCCGCCGGAGCGGATGGTGGCCGTCCACGGCGATCCCGAGGCGATGGAGTCCCTCGCCGCCGGCGTCCGAGCACGGCTGGGGGCGACCCTGCTCACCCCCGCGGAGGGGACCACCATCCCCCTCGGGTGAACCACACCGGTGTGCCCGGTCCCCTACAACGCGGAAACCGCCAGCACCTGCACACAACCCGGACCGGCCCCGGCGGTCCCTACACTCGCCCGGTCGGGAGGAGGACAGATGGCCACAGGCACCGGTGGGGAGATCGTCGCCGCCATGCTCGCCGCCGAAGGCGTCGACACCGTCTTCGGGATCGTCGACGGCACCTACTTCGGGTTGGTCTCCTCCCTGGAACGCCACGGCATCCGTCTCGTCTCCCCCCGCCACGAAACCTCGGCTTTGCACATGGCCGGCGCATATGCCCGGCTCACCGGCCGGGTCGGGGTGGCGGTCGCCTCCAACGGGCCGGGGGTCGCCAACGCCCTCCCCGGGGTGGCGGTCGAGTCGGGTGAAGGGCACCGGGTGCTGCTCGTCACCTCGTCCCGTCGCAGCCCGATCGCCTATCCGGACCGGGGCGGCACCTTCCAGTACTTCGACCAGACCGCCGTCACCGCCCCGATGACGAAATGGTCGAAGACGGTCCCCGACCGGTCCCGACTCCCCGAGCTGGTACGCCGGGCGTTCCGTACCTTGTGGTCGGGCCGTCCCGGGGTGGTGCACGTCGACGTCGCCGAGTCGATCCTCAACGGGAAAGGCAAGCTCGACCCGGCCGACATCCGGCCGCCGCACACCTACCGCCGCACCGAACCCCTCGCCGCCGACCCCGACACGGTGGAACGGGCGGCGGAGATGCTCCGCCGGGCCGAACGGCCCCTCATCCACGCCGGCACCGGGGTGGTCCACGCCCAGGCGTTCGAGCCGCTCCGCCGGGTCGCCGAGACGCTGGGGGCGCCGGTCACCACCTCGTGGGGTGCCCGGGGGGCGCTCCCCGAAACCCATCCCCTGTCGGTGCCGATGGTCCTGTTGGACACGTACCGTCAGCTCCGCACCGAAGCCGACGTGGTGCTCGTCGTCGGGTCCCGGCTGGGAGAGACCGACTGGTGGGGGAAAGCCCCCTACTGGGCTGCCGACCAGCAGGTGATCCAGGTGGATGTCGACGACCACTGGCTGGGGGTGAACAAGCCGCTGGCGTTGGGGGTCCTCGCCGACGCCCACGTGTTCCTCACCGCCCTCGCCGAACGCCTGGAGGCAGGTCCGGCGTTCTCCCGTCGCCCCGACACGTGGACGGAATCCGCCGCCAGAGAGCAGGCGAAACTGGAGCGGCGACTCGACGAATCCCGGGGGGACGGCGTCAACCCGGGTCGGGTGGCCCGCATCTGCCAGGAGACCCTCCCCGACGACACCATATGGGTGTTCGACGGCGGCAACTCCACCGTGTGGGCGCAGACCTTCCATCAGGCCCGGGTCCCCAACGCGCTGCTCGCCACCTTCAAGTTCGGTATGTTGGGCGCCGGTGTCGCCCAGGCCCTCGGCGCCAAGGTCGCCTCCCCGGACCGGCCGGTGTGCTGTCTGATCGGTGACGGGGCGATGGGCTTTCACCCCCAAGAGGTCGAGACGGCGGTCCGTCACGACCTCGCGGTCGTCTACGTCGTGTTCGTCGACCGCCAGTGGGGGATGGTGAAGATGGGTCAGCAGTTCGCCCTGCGTCCGGTGAAGACGATCGTGAGAAAGCACCTCGACCCCGGCGAGACGATCAACACCGACTTCGCCGAGACCGACTTCGCCGACCTGGCCCGGGCGATGGGCGCCCACGGGGAACGGGTGTCGACGGAGACGGAGCTGGCTTCGGCGCTGAAACGGGTCGAAGCGGCGGGCCGGCCGGCGGTGATCCACGTCGACGTCGACCCGGTCACCCACCTGTGGGCGCCCCGACTGCGGGCCTTCAAGGAGATGCACGCCGAACCGGGCGGCTGACGGCACACGACCAGGAGGAGACGATGACCCCGATCGACCAGGTTCAACTCAACTTCAACCCGGCGAGCCTGCTCCTCCTCAACGTCCTCATCGGGTTGATCATGTTCGGGGTCGCCCTCGACATCCGGGTCGACGACTTCCGCCGGGTGCTGCGGGACCCTCGAGGTCCCCTCATCGGTCTCGGCGCCCAGTTCCTGCTGCTGCCCGCCTTCACGTTCCTGCTGGTCGGTCTCCTCGACCCGGCACCGTCGCTGGCGTTGGGGATGATCCTGGTGGCGGCCTGTCCCGGCGGGAACTTCTCCAACTTCCTCGCCCACTATGCGAAAGCGAACGCGGCGATGTCGGTGTCGATGACCGCCATCTCCACCGCGTTGGCGGTGGTGGCGACCCCCTTCAACCTGGCGTTTTGGGGTGCCCGCAACCCGGACACGGCGGCGATCCTCACCCGGGTGAGCCTCGACCCGGTGGATCTGCTGGTAACGATCCTGCTCATCCTCGGTGTCCCGTTGGCGGCGGGGATGGCGGTGGCCCGGTTCCGTCCGGAGATGGCGGAGCGGCTGCGGAGACCGATGCGGATCTTCTCGCTGGCCGCGTTCGGCCTGTTCATCGTCGGTGCCCTCGCCGCCAACTGGCAGTATTTCCTCGCCTATGTCGGTGCGGTCGCCGCCCTGGTCGCCGTCCAGAACGCCGTCGCCTTGGCGGTGGGCTATTGGACCGCCCGGGGTCTGCGCACCCCCCTCTACGACGCCCGGGCTATCTCCATCGAGGTCGGCATCCAGAATTCGGCGTTGGCGCTGGTGTTGATCTTCACCTTCTTCGACGGGCTGGGCGGCATGGCCATCATCGCCGCCTGGTGGGGGGTGTGGCATCTGATCAGCGGACTCACCGTCGCCACCTGGTGGTCCCGCCGTCCCGTCCCCGTCCCTGTGGCGGCATGAACGCCCGGGTCCTCGTCACCGGCGGCGCCGGGTTCCTGGGAGCCCAGGTGGTGTCTCGTCTGGGTTCGGCCCCGACGGTGGACCGGGTGGTGTCGGTCGACCTCCGTCCGGTGCCTGAGGGCGGACGGGTCCGGTCGGTGGTGCTCGACGTGCGGGATCCGGCGCTGGCCGAGTTGGTGGCCGAGGAGGGGATCGACCGGATCGTCCATCTGGCGGCGGTGGTCACTCCCCGGCCCGGCCAGAGCCGCAGAGAGCTGGCGTCGATCGACGTCGGCGGCACCGCCAACGTCGTCGACGCCGCCCTGGCCGCCGGGGTGAGGCATCTGACCGTCACCTCGTCGGGCGCCGCCTACGGCTATCACCCCGACAACCCCGACTGGATCGACGAAGACGACCCTCTGCGGGGGAACCCGACGTTCGCCTATTCGGATCACAAACGGCAGGTGGAGGAGCTGCTGGCGAAGGTCCGGGCCGACCATCCCGAACTGGGTCAGCTCGTGTTCCGTCCTGGGACGATCCTCGGCGAGACCGTCGACAACCAGATCACCGCCCTGTTCGAACGGCCGGTGGTGTTGGGGATCGCCGGAGCCGACTCGCCGTTCGTGTTCATCTGGGACACCGACGCCGTCGAGGCGATCGTCCGGGGGACGTTGGAGCTGCGGACCGGAGTGTTCAACCTGGCCGGGGACGGTGCGGTGCCGCTGCGCCGGATCGCCCGAGAGTTGCACAAGCCGTTTCTGCCGCTGCCCGCCGGGGTGGTGAAGGCGGCGTTGGCGATGGCGGCCCGTCTCCGGTTGACGGCGCTCGGACCCGAACAGGTCGATTTCCTCCGGTATCGGCCGGTGCTGTCGAACCGCCGCCTGAAAGACGAATTCGGTTTCACGCCGAAGCTGTCGTCGCTGGAGGCGCTGCGGGCGTGGAGGGACCGCCGTGGCTGAGGGCTTCGACGGGCTGACGGTGCTGGTGA
>WFOA01000032.1 GCA_015488325.1 Acidimicrobiia bacterium
CCCCTACCCCGCCATCCTCGCCACCGCCGGTCTCGCCGACCCGCGGGTCCAGTACTGGGAACCGGCGAAATGGGTCGCCAAACTCCGACGGGTCTGGTCCCGCCCCGACGAGCATCTGCTCCTCGACACCGAGATGGGGGCCGGACACGCAGGCCCTTCCGGCCGCTACGACGCCTGGCGGAAAGAGGCCTTCGTCTTGGCGTGGATCCTCGACCGGATCTCAGCCCTCGACGTCGGTTCCTGAGTCGGTCGGAGCTTGCACGGCGCGATGAGGTCGGACACGTTCCAGCACCCGGCGCCGTACCCCCGGACCACCGAAGGCCGTCACCGCATCCCCCGCCTGGAGCCGAAGGTCGCCCCGGGCGATCAGTACCCGTTCGCCCCGATGGACCGACACCAGCAGACACCCTTCGGGCCAGGCGAACTCGCTGATCTTGCGTCCCGCCGCCGGGGAGCCGTTGGGGATCTCGAACTCGAAGAACTCGGCGTCCGACCCGGTGGGGACCTGGGCCCGGTAGCGGGGATGACGGAGCCGAGCCGAGGCGCTGAGGGCCTGGTGGTAGGCGTAGACGGCGTCTTCGCGCCGGAACACCGCGACGAGACGGTCGGGGTTCCGGGGGTCGACCACCGGGAGACGTCCGACCCCGAGCGACGCCATCCGCTCCAGCGCCTCGGAGACCGGGGTGTCGGTGGAGACGGTTGCGGGGTCGGGGGTCATGGCGTCGCGTACCACCACCTCGGGGGACGGCCCACCCGCCCGCAGGATGTCGGTGACGGTGACGACCCCCACCAGCCTCCCGTCTTCGTCGACCACCGGCGCACCGTGGAGCCGATGTTCGGCGAGGATCGCCTCGAGCTGTTCCAGGGTGACCTCGGGAGTCACCACCACCGGGGTCCCGCCCGTCACCTCCCCAACGGTGACGGTGTCCAACACGTCGACGTCGCCGGTCCGGGTCGGATGGATGCCCTTTTTCGCCAGCGGTGCCGTGTAGGCCGAATGGGGATGCAGACGGGCGGCCACGTAGGTGCTGATCGACGTGGCGATCATGAGCGGCAGGACCAGACCGTAGTCTCCGGTGACCTCGAACACGATGAGGACCGAGGTGAGGGGCGCCCGGGCCACACCGGCGAAGGTCGCCGCCATCCCGACCAGCCCGAAGGCTCCCGGGTTGAGGGTCGACGCGGTCCAGGCCGGTGCCACCAGCCGGGCGAATCCGGACCCGACGGTGGCGCCCATGAACAGGCTCGGCATGAAGATCCCCCCCGAGCCTTTGCCGCCGAGGGTTGCCGACGTGGCGACGGCTTTCGTCAGCGCGAGGAGTCCGAACAGCCACCAGGCCGCTGCGACCTCGTCCCGTAGCACCCGACCGATGAACTCCTGGCCGGTTCCGAGCACCTCGGGCCACCACAGCCCAACCGTCGCCACCGCCAGGCCGGCGGTGACGGGGCGGACCGCCCCCGACAGCCACCTCGGTCCCGGATCCCACCAGTCGAGGAGCCGCAGGAACACCCACGCCGCTCCCGCCGTGGCGAAACCCAACACGACGTACAGGACGAGCTCCCGCGGGTCTGCCAGGTCGTAGGGGAATACCCGGAAGGTGAGCTCATCACCGATCAGCCGATGTGAGACCACCGCTCCCGCCACCGAGGCGACGAGGACCGCCTGCAGATGCCGGACCGAGAAGCTGCGGAGGATGACTTCGAGGGCGAAGAACATCCCGGCGATGGGGGCGTTGAAGGTGGCGCTGATCCCCGCGCCCGCGCCGGCCGCCACCAGGGCGGCGACGTCGTTCTCGCCGAGTCCGGTTCGCCGTGCGATCCACGACCCGGTCGCCGCTCCGATCTGGGCGATCGCCCCTTCCCGGCCGGCCGAGCCGCCGGCACCGATCGTGATTCCGGTCGCCACGACCTTGAGGGGCGCCACCCTCGGACGCAACAGCCCACCCCGGACGGTGATGGCCTCCAGGATGTGGGGGACCCCGTGCCCCGCCACTTCCGGGGCGAACCGAACCGTGAGCTGCCAGGACAGCCACAGCGCAACCGGGATCACCACGAACGTCCCGAGACGGCCGATCCCCGGATCCGACGCCACCGCTGCCACGCCCGCCGCCACCCCTTCGATCGCGAGGATGAGGACCACCGCACCCAGACCCGCCACCACCCCGACGACGCCGCCGAGCACCATGAGGGCGGGGACGCCCCCGGAGTTGAAGAACCGACGGAGCCCGATCCCCGCTCCCCGGCGGCCCGTGGGATCATGCTCCGCCCTCATCGACGGCAGCCGGGGGAGGGTATCGGAGCGGCCGGGATGTCGACTGGCGGCGTCATCGCATCTCGGATCGTAGGGCGGAGAACCGCCCCGGAGCCGTCAACCCCCGGCGGCGAGCCGGGCGAGGTGCATCCACAGGGTGCCGGTGAGGGAGGCGAAGGTCACCGAGACCCCGGCTCCGAGCGCCAGCCACCACCACACGTCGCCGGCTCCGAGGGGACCGGGGCAGGTGAGGGCCCGCAGCCGGGGAGCGGCGAAGTCCGCGTCCCAGATCTGGCGCCCGCCTTCGGTTCCCAGAGCCACCATCGCCCCCCGCAGGGCCTCACGACGCCCCCGCGAGTCGCCGGCCGCCTCCTCGTCGGCCCACCGCTCCAGGGACAGCCGCAGGGCGCCGACGCTCCGGCGGATCGGTCGAAGGTGCCCGAGGGCTCCGTCGACGGCGGCGCCAGCGATGAGGAACCGGTGGTGGCCGAGTTCGAGGTGGGCGGTCTCGTGGCGGAGGAGACCGGCGAGCTGGGCGGGTCGGAGCCGTTCGACCACCGACTCGGAGACGATCACCTGCCGAGGCCTCCCGGGGACGCCGACCGCCAGGTGGCGACGGGTGGGAAGCACCACCATCTCTCCGCTGCCGAGCGCCAGATGGGTGCCGACCACCGGCTCCACGTGGAGCATCCTCCACCTCCGGTACGCCTGCGCCACCCCGCGGATCCCGCCGACCACGACGAGGGCGAACAGACCGGCGGCGAACCAGCTCCCCCCTGGCAGACCCGCCAGGAAATGTCCACCGATCCGGAGGCACATCTCCGCCGCCGTTTCGTGCCCACCGAGGAGGAGCCCTTCGGGCAAGACCTCGTGGACGAGGGCGATGAGCAGCAACACGAACCCGGCCGTCAAGGAAACGAAGATGAGCCGAGCCCAGAATCCGGGGCGCCGTGACCGCCCGATCACCGACCACATGGTGGCCGGCCACGCCAACAACCCGAGGGCGAGGACCAGCCGGAGGGTGTTCACTCCTCCTCCAGCAGCTCTCGCAGACCCTCCCGGTCGCCTTCGGGCAGGAGCTCCAGGAAACGGTGAAGGGCCACGGTACGGTCGGCGGCCACTTCGAGGATCTCCGACATCCTCGCCGCCGCGTACTCTTCCCGCCCCAGGGTAGGCCGGTACTCGTACCCCTTCCCCCGGGGTCGCCGCTGCAGCCGCCCTTTCCGCCACAGCCTGACCATGACCGTCGCCACCGTCGTCTGGGCGAGGTCCTGGGTGAGGCGGGCCCGCACCTCTCCGGGGGTGAGCCAGCCCTCTCCTTCGTCCCAGAGGAGCTCCATCACCGCGTTCTCGATCGTCGCAGGCCGTGCCATCCCGGCTCCGACCCTACCCCGTCGGCGCCGTGGTGGTGGCGCGGGGCGACGGGTGTCGGTTCACGCCTCGACGATCAGGGTGGCCCGCATCCCGTCTTCGTAGTGTTGGCCGGCCTCCTGGAAGCAGCCGATCTCCCAGACCCCGACCCGGTCTTCGGGGACGGTGAACTCGATCACCGTGGTCTCGCCGGGCTCGTTCGTGCCTGGGGTTGCGGGTCGGAGCATCACCATCGCCCCGTGAGGCGCCTCTTCACCGTCACCCATCTCCATCCCGCCGTCACCTTCGTCGTGACCGGCATCAGCCCCCATCTCCATCCCGGCGTCGCCCCCCATCTCCATCCCGCCGTCACCTTCGTCGTGACCGGCGTCGCCCCCCATCTCCATCTCCTCCATGCCTTCGAAGTTCATAGGCATGCCTCCGGACACGGAGACCTCCAGACCGTCGAAGAAGTCGACCTCGAAAGCCTCGTAGACGTCGTCACCCTGGAGGTAGTCGACGCCGGGATGGGGTTCGCGTCCGATCATGAACTCGTGGAGGTGACGGCCCTCGTTTCGGACGATGAAACGAACCTTCTGACCGGCCTTCACCTTCACCACGCCGGGGCTGATCGAGTTGTCGGTGAGCACGAACTCGACCTCTCCCACCTCGTCAGGCTCGACGGCGGTGGCGCACGCGGCCAGGACGAGGGCGAAGACCGCCGCCACGGTCGTCCACCGTCTTGTACGGGAAGGGGTTGTCATCCTCATCTCCTCAGAGCAGGTACAGCGTCGTGAAGACGGACAGCCAGATCACGTCGACGAAATGCCAGTACAGGGCGCCGGCCTCTACCTTCCACCGATTCCCTTCGTCGAGCACACCTCGCCCGGCTTGGATGTAGAGCGAAGCCAGCACCAACAGCCCGCTCAAGAGGTGCAGAGCATGGGCACCCGTGATCAGGTAGAACACGGCTCCATAGGGTGTGGAGGCGGGGAACTCGACGAACCCCGCCGCCCATTCGAATCCGACAATCACCAAGAAGACCACACCGAGCCCCATGGTCAGGAGGAGCCCGAGCCGCAGGCCTGCCTGGTCGCCTACCTCGGCAGCCTTCTCTCCTCGATGCAACGTGTAGCTCGACGCCAACAGGATGATGGTGAGCACTACGCCGAGGGGAACGTTGAGGGCTTCCGGCCGATCCAGTCCCGTGAAGAAGAACCGGACCGCCAACAGCACGGCGAAGAGGAAAGCCTCGGAGGCGATGAAGAGCCACAGCCCGTAGCGATGCAGCTCGCGGTAACCCGGATGGGCGTGGGCGGTCATCCTTCACCTCCCGTCTCACCGCGGACGATGGCGTGGGCCGGGCCGTCCGTTCCGTATCCGTAGGGGTCGCCGGTGACCTCGGGCTCACCGTCGAAGTTCAGCTCGGGGGGCGGCGACGTGGTCAACCACTCCAGGGTGCGAGCACCCCACGGGTTGTCGCCGGCCGGTGCGCCTCTCCGCCAGGACACGACGGCGTTCCAGATGAAGAAGAGGAAGCTGGCACCGAGGAAGAACCCGGCGAGCGAGACGAAGGTGTTGACCCCTTCGAGGGATGGCTGGTAGTCCGCGATCCTCCGGTTCATCCCGTTGAGGCCCAGCCAGAACATCGGGAGGAACGTGAGGTTGAACCCGAGGAACATCATCCAGAAGTGGATCTTTCCCAACCGTTCGTCGAGCATCCGCCCGGTCATCTTCGGGAACCAGTAGTAGATCCCCGCGAAGAGCCCGAAGATGCCGGCACCCACGATCGTGTAGTGGAAGTGGGCGACCACCCAGAAGGTGTCCTGGAGTTGGACGTCGGCGGGGACGTCGGAGAGGAAGACCCCGGTCACGCCCCCGATGAGGAAGTTGAACACGATGGCGAGGGCGAAGAGCATCGGCGTCTTCAACCAGAGTTTGCCCCGCCAGATGGTGCCCACCGCCGACAAGAACACGAGACCTGTAGGCACCGAGATCGCCTCGGTGGTGAGCATGAACCCGATCTTGGTGGTGACACCGATGTCGGTGGTGAACATGTGATGGGCCCAGACCACCGCGCTGAGGGCACTGATCCCGATGATGCCTCCCACCGCCCACTTGTACCCGAACAGAGGTTTGCGGCTGAACACCGGCAGGATCTCGAGGAGGACACCGAGGCTCGGCAGCACCATCACGTAGACGGCCGGATGGGAGTAGAACCAGAAGATGTGCTGGTAGAGGACCGGCAGACCTCCCAGCACCGGATCGAAGAAGGCACCGCCGACGATCCGGTCGAAGATGGTCATCGCCAGAGCGACGGCGACCGCCTGGGTGAAAAGCAGGCTGAGGATGCCCGTGAAGAGGATCGCCCAGGTGAAGATCGGCACCCGACGCCAGGTCATGCCCGGAGCGCGCATCTTGACGACGGTGGTGACGAAGTTCACCGCCGCGACGACCGACGACAACCCGGCGGTGATAAAGGCCAGGGCGTAGAAGAGCTGTCCAGGGCGGTTGACGACGGCCAAGGGGACGTATCCCGTCCAGCCGGTGTCCCACCCGCCGACGAACTGGCTGGCGAGCAGGAGGATGGCCACCGGCGGCCAGAACCAGTAGCTGAGGGCGTTGAGCCGAGGGAACGCCATGTCTTCGGCACCGATCTGCAGCGGCATGACGTAGTTGCCGAAGGCACCGGGGACGGCCGTCACCGCCACCAGCACCATCATCAGCCCGTGCAGGCTCATCACCCGGTTGTATCCGGCGGGACCGAAGATCGTCCGTCCGGTCTCCATGAGCTCGGCCCGCATGAACATGGCGAGGAGCCCGGCGATGAGGAACAGAGCGATGAAGGTCACCCCGTACTGGATGCCGATGACCTTGTGATCCTGGTGAAACCCGAAGTAGCGGCGCCACCCGTCGGGCTTGTAGGCGACGGTCTCACGGCCTAGCCATCCTCTCGCCCAGGTCTCCCACACCCCGACGCCGAGGAACCAGCCTGAGAGCCCGAAGACGTAGCCGATCACCACCACCGGCTCGAGCGCGAAGGCCGGGTATCCCAGCAGCACCCGGACACCGGCGGTGAGTAGGGCCCCGGCCAGGAACCCGATGGCACCCCACAGGAGTCCACGGAAGGCGAAGGGCAGGCCTCGGCTCCCGATGGTGGGGGTGCCGGTCCCACTGATCGTCGTCGCCATGCGTGCCTCCCTCAGCCCTCGTCGCCCATCTTCATGCCGTCCCCCTCGTCACCCATGCCCATGCCGTCTCCTCGGTCACCCATGTCCATCCCCTCCATCCCTTCCATCGGGCCCATCCCGGCCCCGGCCAACCATTCCTCGAACTCGGCCTGATCGACTACCCGCACCGGAAGGAACATCCGAGCGTGCCCCGTCCCACAGAGCTCGGCGCACTGGAGCCGGAACGCGTCGTCTTCCTCGTACGACCCCGTCTCGAGCGGCGTGATCGTCACCGAGTTCGTCTGTCCGGGGATGGCGTCCTGTTTGAGCCGGAAGGCGGGGACCCAGAAAGCATGGATGACGTCGGTGGAGGTGAGGTCGAAGCGAATCGTGGACCCGACCGGGAGTACGAGCTCGGGCGGATTCTCGAGGGTCACACCGTGCTCGGGGAAGTTCACATCCCAATGCCATTGGACCCCGGTGAGCTCCACTACCAGGTCGGGCTCTTCCTTCATTTCTCGCTCGAGGGCCAGCAACCCGGTCACCCCTGGATGGATGAAGAGCAGGGCTGCCAGACCGACGGACACGAAGAACCAGGTCCGGGAGAAGCCTCGATGATCGGCGAGCGGCGGACCGTCTTCCTCCGGCCGGCCCTCCACCCGCCAGCGGATGACGCTGTAGAACAGCACGGCGAGCACAAACGCCATGACGGGGACCGAGTAGATCATGAGCAGCCGGAAGGCCCCGTCGACTTCCTCGCCCTGACGGCTCGCCAGGGTCGGCAGCATGTTCGTTCCCAGCACGGCCCACTCACCGAGAGCGGTGAGGATGACCCACAGCACGCCGGTCGCCACCAGGTCGCGCCGTCCGTCGCCTCCCATGTTCCTCTCCAGCACCGACAATTTGTCGTCGGAATCCTAGACTCCCAGGGTCAAGGATGTCGGCCATCTGGGGGATTTTTTTCGGCGCCTTCCCCGACCACCCCCGAAGCGAGGATCCGGGTCCTCCCCCATCGACGGAGACGGCGTCGCGCCCGACGATGACCCCATGCGAACTCCAACCATCATCCGTCGGGCGGCGGACGTCGCCGACCGCACCCCTGCGGACCGCAACCGATACGCCGATTTCCTCCGGGTCGCCTCGATCCTCGTCGTGGTCGTGGGTCACTGGCTCATGGTGGCCGTCTGGTGGGACGGATCCGAGCTTCGAAGCGTCGACCTCCTCGCCTCGGTGCCCCAGGCTGCCTGGGTGACCTGGTTCCTGCAGGTCATGCCGATCTTCTTCTTCGTCGGCGGCTTCGCCAACCTCCGCTCGTGGCGCTCCGCTCGCCGACGCCGCGTCCCCTACGGCTCTTGGCTGCGGGGTCGTCTCCGCCGCCTCCTCCTCCCCGTACTCCCGCTCCTCACCGTCTGGGCGCTGGTCGCAGCGGCCCTCCAACGAGGCGGGGTGGATCCGAAGCTGGCCGAGGCCGGATCTCGTGCGGCCCTCGTCCCGGTGTGGTTCCTCGCCGCGTACGTCGTCGTCGTCGCCCTCACCCCCCTCGCCGTGGCCGCCTGGGAGCGTTGGGGGTGGTGGTCGGTGGCGGTCCCGGCCGGTTTCGGGGCGCTCGTCGACCTCCTCGCCCTGAGCGGTATCGCCGAGCCGCTGGCATGGACGAACTACCTCTTTGTGTGGGGCACGGTCTCCCAGCTCGGCTTCGCCTGGACGGAGGGACGTCTCCGAGGCCGTCGTCGGGCGATGACGGCCACCGTCGTCGGCCTCGCCGCCACCTGGGTGCTCGTCGCCGCCGGACCCTACCCGGTGGCGATGGTGGGTCTCGACAGCGAGGTGACCAACTCGAACCCACCGCGGGTGACCCTCGTGACCTTGGCCGTGTTCCAGATCGGCCTGGTCCTCGGCGCCGAAGCCCCCCTCCGTCGCTGGCTGCATCGTCGAGGCCCGTGGACCGCCACCGTTCTCGTCTCGAACTCCATCATGACCCTCTATCTGTGGCACCTGACCGCCGCCGTCGGGCTGGTCGGCCTCCTCGCCGTCGGGTTGGACGGCTTCGGACTCCGAACGATCCCCGTCTCGGCTCCGTGGTGGGCGACCCGACCCCTCTGGTTCGCCGCGGCCGCCGTCGCCACCGTGCCGCTCCTCGCCCTCTTCGGGCGGTTCGAACGGTCCGGACCCGACCCCCGGCCGGCCCCCCGGCCGTGGCGACCGATCCTGGGACTGGCCGGCACCACCGTCGGGCTCGGTCTGGTCGCCCGGTTCGGTGTCGTCGGCGAGGCCGGGCCCACCGGCCTCGCCCTCGCCTTCGCCGGGATGCTGACCGGAGGGATCCCCGGTGCCCGACTCCACGGCCTCCGCCCGGCCGCCCGGTTCGGCCCCCGACGGTGGGCACCCCGGCGCGTGCGGAGGCCACGGCGACGGTGAGGGACGACTTGGGGGCGAGGGATCCCCGACGGCTCAGACGGGGCGTCGGCGCTTCGAGGAGATCACCCCGGTATCGAAGCCCGCCAGGTGCAGACCACCGGCGAACCGGGCGTGCTCGATCTTGAGGCACCGGTCCTGTACGACCACGAGTCCGGCCTCACGGGCCCGGCGGGCCGCCTGGTCGTTGCGGAGGCCGAGCTGGAACCACACCACCTTCGCCCCCACCTCGATCGCCTCCTCGACCACCGCCGGGAGGTCTTCGACTCGGCGGAAACAGTCGACGATGTCGGGAACCTCGGGGAGCTCCCGCAGCGACCGGTAGCAGCGGAGACCGAGGACTTCGTCGTAGTTCGGGTTCACCGGATAGATCCGATAGGGCGTGCGGATGAGGTAGGTGGCGACGAAGTTCGACGACCGCAGCGGATTCGCCGACACCCCGACCAGCGCCACCGACCGGGCGTGGCGTAGGATCCGCAGTCGCTCACGGGCGTCGGGTTCGGCCATGAGGTCCGTCACGACCCGGCTCCTTCCAGGGCTCGTCCCAGATCCCAGAGGATGTCCTCGACGTCTTCAATCCCCACCGAGATCCGGATCATGTCGTCGCCCACCCCGGCAGCCGCTCGCTCCTCGGGTGGCACCTGCTGGTGGGTGGTGGAGGCGGGATGGATGACGAGGGTCTTGGCGTCGCCGACGTTGGCGAGGTGACTGGCCAGCTCGACCCCTTCGATGAAGCGAACGCCCGCCTCGTATCCCCCCTTCAGCCCGAAGGTGAAGACGGCACCGGGGCCTTCGGGGGTGTATTTCTCGACCAGCGGCCGGTTCGGATGGTCATCGAAGATCGGGTAGCTCACCCAGGCCACCGCCGGATGGTCCCGGAGGAACTCGGCGACGATCCGGGCGTTCTCCACGTGGCGTTGCATGCGCAGGGGAAGCGTCTCCAGTCCCAACAGAAGCAGGAAGGCGTTGAAGGGGGACAGCGCCGCCCCGATGTCCCGCAGCAGCTCGGTCCGGGCCTTGGTGAGGTAGGCGAACTCCCGGAAGTTCTCCCAGAAGCGGAGACCGTGGTAGGCCGGCGACGGCTCGGTCATCACCGGGAACTTCCCGTTGTCGAAGGGGAAACGGCCGGATTCGACGATCACCCCGGCGATGGCGACGCCGTGGCCGCCGATGAACTTGGTGGCCGAGTGGACGACGATGTCGGCTCCCCATTCGATCGGGCGGCAGAGGTAGGGGGTGGCGAAGGTGTTGTCCACCATCAACGGGATGTCGTGGTCGTGGGCGACCGCCGCCACCGCCTCGAGGTCGAGCACGTCGGCCCGGGGGTTGCCGATGGTCTCGCCGTAGAGGAGCTTGGTCCGCGGCGTGATCGCCGCCGCGAACTTGTCGGGGTCGGAAGGGTCCACGAAGGTGACGTGGATGCCCATCTTCCTGAGGGTGACGTCGAACTGGGTGTAGGTGCCGCCGTAGAGGTTGTTGGCGGCGACGATCTCGTCGCCTTCCGAGCAGAGGGTGAGGACGGCGATGAGCTGGGCCGCCTGACCCGACGACGTCGCCAGCGCCCCCAGCCCTCCTTCCAGGGACGCCATCCGTTCCTCGAAGGCTGCGTTGGTGGGGTTGCCGATACGCGTGTAGATGTTGCCGTACGTCTGCAGAGCGAACAGGTCGGCGGCGTTCTGAGCGTCCTCGAAGACGAAGGACGTCGTCGCGTAGATGGGCATGGCCCGCGCCCCCGTCTCGGGGTCGGGCCGTTGTCCGGCGTGGATGGCCCGGGTGGCGAACCCGTACTCGTGTCGCTCCATCTCGGCAGTGTATCGGGCCTCGGGGCTCGCTCGGACACGGCGGACCGGGATGCGACGTGCCCGGGCCCCGGGACGAACCCGGGGCCCGGCGGAGAGAGGGCAAAGAGTGCCTGTTCAGTCGGTGAGCTGTTTCTCGCTGCTCCCGACCACGATCTTGCGGGGTTTCGCCTGCTCCGCGACGGGAATCCGGACGGTGAGCACCCCGTGGTCGTAGGACGCCTCGATCCGGTCGGTGTCGAGCCCTTCTCCGAGGAAGAACTGGCGGGAGAAGGTACCCTGGGGCCGCTCGTTCATGATGAGCTGAACACCCTCTTCGGGCTTCCAAGAACGCTCGGCCGTCACCGTGAGGGTGTTCTTCTCCACGGTCAGGTCGATGGATTCCGGATCGACACCCGGCATGTCGAAGTGGAGGACGAACCAGTCCCCCTTCCGGTAGGCGTCGACGGGCATGTAGGTGGTTCCGTCACCCCAGGCTCGGCGGGCGAGACGGTCGAAATCTGCGAAAGGATCAAAACGAAGCAGCATCCTCCGTCACCTCCGTACGTTCGTCTATGAGTATTATGACGCAGCAAACTTGCTATGTCAAGACTCAGATTCTATCCGGAGCCTGCCTCGCCCTCCCCCGCCACCGCATAGAACACACCAGGGGGACCGACCGGACGGTCGTCGCCGCGGCAGCCGACGCCCTCCCACCGACCCCATGGGTGCACCCGCCATCCGGGCGCCACACATCCCCGAGGCGGTCGTCGCCACCTATTCGAGACTGGGTCGGATCCTCATCGGCCTCTACCATCGGATCAGCCGGCTCCCCCTGCTCAGGACCATGCTGTTGACGGTGACTCCCCTGTTCCACATGAACCTCACCAAGCCACCGTCGCGAGACGGGTCTACCCGCGACCGCGCGACATGAACCCGTGCCGGTTCCCTCAGCCCGACGCCAGGGCGTCGAGCATCTCGAGCAGCCGGTCCACCTCGTCGACGGTCGTCGTGTGCACGAACCCGATCCGCACCAGCCCTCCCCGGTCCAGTACCCCGAGACGCCGCATCGGCTCGACCGCGTAGTAGTGGCCGGCCCAGACGAACAGGCCCCGGCGACCCAACTCGGCGGCGACGGCCCGGGGCTCCCATCCCTCCAGTTCGATAGCGAAGGTCGGGGTCCTCTCCCCGTCGGGGTCGGGAGGCCCGTAGAGGCGGACGCCGGAGAACCGGCCCAACCCGGAGAGGAACCGGCGTCCCAACTCCCGCTCGTACGAGGCGACCGCCGTCATCGAAGCGACGAGATCGGTACGGCGGTCCACCCCACCATCGGGGGCGATCCCGGCGAGATAGTCCACCGCCGCGGTGAGCCCGGCAAGGCTCTCGAACGCCAGGGTCCCGGTCTCGAAAGAGTCGGGCGGGTCGGGTGGAGCGGGACGCACACGATACGGCGTGATCTCTGCGAGGAGGTCGGCCCGACCCCACAGCACCCCGACATGGGGACCGAAGAACTTGTAGCCGGAGCACACGTAGAAGTCGCACCCCAGCTCGCCGACGTCGACGGGACGGTGCGGGGTGTGATGGACGCCGTCCACGTAGACCAGCGCCCCCACCGAATGCGCGGCCCGACAGACGCGGGCGACGTCCACCACCGTGCCGAAGGCGTTGGAGGCGTGGGTCACGGCCACGAGTCGCACCCTCCGGTCGAGGAGGGACTCCAGATGGTCGAGATCCACCGTCGGGACACGTCGATCGAGTTCGGCGAAGACGACCTCGGCGCCCCGATCCGTGGCGGCGGCGACCCACGGGGAGATGTTGGCGTCGTGGTCGAGGCCGGTCACCACGATCCGATCCCCCGGCTGCCAGGCGCGCGACAGGGCCCGGCTCATCCCGAAGGTGAGGGTCGTCATGTTGGGACCGAAGACGATCTCCTCGGGTCGACCACCGAGGAGGTCCGCCATCGCCGACCGGGCGTCGGCCACCACCCGATCCGACACGAGGCTCGTCGCGAACCCGCCTCCCACGTTCGACCCTCCATCCCGGAGGTAGGAGCCGATCGCCTCGATCACCAGGTCCGGCACCTGGGTACCGCCGGGGCCGTCCAGGTAGACGACGGGCCGGCCGTCCAGGGTCCGCCGGTATGCGGGGAACCGTGCGCGGAGGTCGCTGACGGGAACGGGCACGTGGCGAGGGTACCCGGCCTCGGTCAGCGGGGAACCCGGGTCCGTTTGAACTCGTTCAGGTCGGTCCAGGGGATGAGGTCGAGGGCACGTGCCACGTCGTCGGGGCGGTCACGTTCCATGAACCGGACGAAGACGGCCTCGTCGCCCATGATGAACGTCGGGACCCCGAACACCTCCCAGCGTTCCACCGCCTCGTCGTGCTCCACCGCCAACACCTTCCTCGGTCCGCCCCCGGCCACGATCTCGGCGACGGCATCGGGGTCGGCACCCACCGCGGCCACGGCCTCGGCCAACACCGCCTCGTCCTTGATGTCGAGTCCGCGATCGTGGCGGGCGGCGAACAGGGCCCGATGTACCGCCGGGAACAGCTCGGGCATCGCATCCCGCACCGCCAGTCCCCACTGCAGCGCCAGGACACCGGACCCCGGCTCGGGACGGTCCCACACCGGCGGCTCCCCATCCGCCACGTGGGCTTGCGCCAGGGAGAAGGGCCGGAAGGTGACCTGCCAGTCCCTGCCCTCGGCGAGGCCGGTCAGCACCGCCTCGTTGGCGTTGCGGGCGAAGGGGCACAGGTAGTCGAATGTGATCGCGAACTGCACGACGGTGTGATCTCCTCGGCTGAGAACCGGGCCAGAGGTTACCGCGGCGACCGGCCCGTCAGCTCGCCCGGCGCATCCGCTCCAGCCAGCGACGCCGGAGCCGTGCCCGTTCCTTGGCGGTGAGCCCGCCCCAGATCCCCTCGGACTGGTTGGTCTCGATGGCGTAGGCAAGACACTCCTCTGCGACGGGGCAGGTCGCGCAGACCGCCTTGGCGACGGCGATAGCGCCGACGTCTTCGGGATCGGGGAAGAAGTCCACCTCGCCTTCGTCCAGGCGCACACAGGCGGCCAGCTCCCGCCAGTTCTCGAACTCCATCTCGGGCTCGGACACCAGGCCCTCGGTCATCTGCATCATCGGAACCATTACAACGTACGGACGTTCGGTTTCGTTCCCGAACCTCCGCTGCCCCGAGACGGACGTCCCCGGCCTCAGTCGTAGGGATACGGCTCCGGGACGTACCCCGGCTCGTACCGTTGCAGCTCGGCCCTCGCCACCGACCGTTTGTGCACCTCGTTCGGTCCGTCGGCCACCTGCAGCCACCGCCCCATCGAGTAGAAGGCGGCCAGCGGGAAGTCGTCGGTGAACCCGGCGCCGCCGAAGACCTGCATCGCCCGATCGGCGACCCAGGCGAGGACCCTGGGGGCGACGACCTTGATGGCCGCCACCTCCACCCGGGCCCCCTTGGGGCCGACCCGATCGATCATCCACGCCGTCTTCAGCACCAGCAGGCGGGCCTGTTCGATCATCATCCGAGCCTCGGCGAGCCAGTCCTGGATGACACCCTGTTCGGCCAGGGTCTTGCCGAACGCCACCCGAGCCTTGGCCCGGGAAGCCATCAGGTCGAAACACCGTTCGGCCGCCCCGATCGAACGCATGCAGTGATGGATTCGCCCTGGACCGAGACGGGCCTGGGCGATGGCGAAACCCGACCCCGGCTCTCCGAGCAGGTTCGAGACGGGGACCCGCACATGGTCGTAGTGGATCACCGGATGCCCGCCTCGGTCGTGGTATCCGAACACGGTCGGTTCACGCTCGATCGTGACCCCGGGGGTGTCCAAAGGCACGAGCACCATGCTCTGGCGGTGGTACGGGTCGGCGTCGGGGTCGGTCACCCCCATCACGATCGCCACCTTGCAACGCGGGTCGGCCGCCCCCGAGGAGAACCATTTCCGGCCGGTGATCACGTATTCGTCGCCGTCCCGTTCGATCCGAGTCCGGATGTTTCGGGCGTCCGACGAAGCGACGTCGGGTTCGGTCATCGAGAAACACGACCGGATCTCACCGTCGAGGAGCGGCATCAGCCAGCGCTCCTTCTGTTCGGGGGTGCCGAACATGTGGAGGATCTCCATGTTGCCGGTGTCGGGAGCCGAGCAGTTGATCGCCTCGGGTGCGATCCAGGGGACACGCCCGGTGATCTCGGCGAGGGGGGCGTATTCGAGCACCGACAGCCCGGCCCCATGTTCGTCGTCGGGGAGGAACAGGTTCCAGAGGCCACGGGCCCGGGCCTCACGTTTCAGTTCCTCGATGATCGGAGGCACGAAGTTGGGGTCACCGGCCTCCTTCATCTGCCTGTGGTACACCGGCTCGGCCGGGTAGACGAACTCGTCCATGAACTGGAGGAGCCGGGAACGCCACTCCTCCACCTTGGGGCTGTACGCGAAGTCCATGGCGCCAACATAGCCCGCAGTGGACCGGCCCGGCCAGGGTCGACGGTCCCGGTGACCTGGCGAACCCCTCCCCGCACTGTCGGGCCGGTGGGTTCCTCCTCGCGGTCAGGGAGGGGCGAGACCTCCACGTTCGTCGTCGGGAGCGTCCTCGCCTCCGGCGGAGCGCTCGTCTTCGGCGGGCGGAGCGAACAGGAACCCGCCTTCGGGGACCGAACCGGCCATCCTGGATGGAGTGGGAGCCCGTCGGGCCTGCCAGCGCTGCACCTCCGAGAGCAGCAGGAACCCGGCGACGATCGCCGCGAAGAAGAACCCGAACCTGACGGCGAGGAGCACCGCCGCCAGGGCGGTGAGGGGAAAGAGGACGTCGGCGATCCTCCGTCCCCACCGGGGGAACAACGTGTCGAGGAGCCCTTGGAAGATCTGTCCACCGTCGAGGGGACGGATAGGAAGCCAGTTCAAGAGCCCCCAGATCACGTTCACGAAGACGAACACACCGACCGCATACCGCCCGAGGGCCGTGTCGGGCCGCAGCGTCCCCGTCCGGGCCAGGGCCCACACCGCCCCTCCGACCACCAGCCCCACCGCCGAGCCGGATGCGGCGATCACCGTCCGCCGGCCGGGGGTAAGGCGACGGGGATCCGCCGGGAAGGTGGTGTATCCGCCCAGGGCGTAGAGGGTGATGGCGGCTTCCAGATCGAAGCTCCTCGCCACCAGCGCGTGCCCCAGCTCATGGGCGAGGACCGAGACGAAGACCACCGCCACCCAGACGACGAGGAACTGGGTCGGGGTGCGAGGGGTCCATCCGATGAGCACCGCCACCAGGAAGAAGGACCATCTCACCTCGACCGGGATCCCGAAGAGTCGAAACCGCATCCCGGCATGTTCACCGTTCTCCCCGCCGTACACAACCCCGACCACATGAACGGTCCCCGGCCGCGCCACCCCTAGCCTGGTCGACATGCACGACGACCTCCGCACCCGAGTCCACGAACTGTTCCCCGACCTCGTCGCCGACCTCGAGGAGCTGATCCGCATCCCCTCGGTGTCGGCCCCCTCCTACCCGCCTGAACCGGTCCGCCGATCCGCCGAAGCGGTAGCCGACCTGCTCAGAGCGGCCGGATGCGCCGACGTCAGGATCCTCGAGATCGAAGGGGCGCATCCCGCCGTCTACGGCGAGATCCCCGGCCCTCCCCAGACCC
>WFOA01000033.1 GCA_015488325.1 Acidimicrobiia bacterium
ACCAGGGTCGCTGCTCTCGCTCTTGCCCTGGTGGCCGCGTACCGTGACCCGGTGCGGGTGTTGAGGGTCCCGTGAACGTCGCGAAAAGTCGTTTCGTCGGGACCCCTTGACAGGTGTGTGTGTGTGTGTGGCAGGATCGGCGGTGTGGGCTCGGGTTGGGGACCGAGACGAAGGGGAGGTTCCTCATGAGGACCAGGATCGTGGCGGTGATCGCCGCCCTGCTCATGTTCGTGGCGATACCGGCATGGGCTGCCGAATACGATGGCGGGTACAAGGATTGCCCGTCGAACGAGAACATGTACGTTCGTACGTCGACCACCTACTACAGCAAGGCGAGGGTGGATGCGACCTCCGGATCTGACTACGGGTGGGTAACGTTCTCGTGGAACACGAATGATTGGAAAACGCGTACCCACTGGACGTCCGCCATCGACGGCTGGTGGAGCGCTGAAGGCCAGAAGCTGAGTCAGTTCTGGACCTGGGCAGGATGCGACTGACCGGATGCCTTCTGGCGTTCGTTCTGTTCTTGTCGGCCTGCTTTGGCTCCGGTCCGCAGGCCGACAAGAGCCCTCCTTCGGTCCCGGCTGACGAGGTGCGGGACTACGACAGCTTCGCCTCTGAGGACGCTCGCCAGCAGGCGATCAACCAGTGGTTGCTCGACTGCTACGAGGAGGCCGGTTTTCCCTCGAGCCTCACACCGGACGGTGGGATCTACACCGATGTTCCGCCAGACCAGAACGACATCTTCGATTCCGCCAGCACCGCCTGTCTCGAGGAGGCGATCGTCCGCTTCCCGGGTCCGCCGGCACCACGGACCCGGGAGGAGTGGGCTGTGAGATGGCAGCGTCAAGTCGACACGGCTGCCTGTTTGGCAGCCGAAGGATACGAAGGTGAGGTCCCGTCGCTCGATACGTACATCGACCGTAACGGGGAATGGTTCGCCTACCAGGCGGTGCCCGAGGTGAGTCGAACTGAATGGGAACGGATCAATCGAGTGTGTCCCCAACCCTGAGACGGCCGGACCACAGGCGGGAACGTCGGCGGGAGCACGACCGGGAACTGGGAGTACGGCAAGGGCTATTGCTGGTATTGAGAGCTGTGCATCGTCGGGTCCCATGCCAGAAGGAGATAGGCAGCACCGGGCGGATCGCTCTCTTGCCGCCGTGGGGATGATGATCGTTGCGGCGTGTGCGGGACCGGGGACGGTGTCGTCGTCGACGTCGGCGGGAGAGCCTCTGTCGGCGGCGTCGCTGCCGGACGACGTACGACGCGTCGTTGAGCAGTTCGACATTCCGGTGGAGCAGCTGGCGTGGGTACCGGCGGACGTGTGGGCGGACATCCATGTCGATCCGGTGGAGGTGGTGACCGAAGAGTCGGCTGGCGGGTACTACGAGCAGCGGGCGGCGTGGGCGCGGTGGACGGCTGACTGCTACACGCGGGCCGGATTCCCGGCTCAGGTGTTCCCGCCCGGGTCGGGTCAGCAGATCCGTTTTGAAGGCGCCAACGCGGCCGAGTTCGCCACCAGTCGGGCGAAACAGGTGTGCGATGCCGAATCCCTCCTTCGGTTTCCGCCTCCCCCGCCTCCGCAGACGCGGGAGCAGTGGGCGGCCTACTACGAACGGGACCTGGAGCGGGCGGCCTGTCTGGAGGGGGAAGGGTATGAGGTGTCGCAGCCTCCCAGCCTGGACGCCTACATCGACAGTGGGGGAGCGTGGGATCCCTACGAGGAGGTGGGTGACAGGGTGGACAGTGGCGAGGAATGGGACCGTCTCCTCACGGTGTGTCCGCCTCCGTGACCTTCCCGCCGGTCGATTGGTAGCTTGTCACGCTGGTGCTCGAACGTTTCGTGAGGCCGGTGGTGTGGGTGTTGGTGGCGGCGTGCGGCGGCGCCGTCACCGGCCCGGCTGTCGGGCCGCTGCCGGGGTCTTCGGCGACGGTGGCGTCGACAGACGTTGGGCCGGTGTCGACGGTGGTGGACGGCAGGCGTGTCCCGGATTCTTCGGAGGTGGCTCACTACGAGTTCATGGCGGACTGTTTGGCCGAGTTCGGGATTCCGGCCGAGTACGACCCGAAAGACGGTGGGTTGTCGATCGGGGTGGGGGCGGATCAGTCGGAGGCTTTGACCGAGGCGTTGGAGACGTGCCGGTTGCGGGCAGGGGCGCCGGTGGGGGAGCCGTCGGAGGAGTTCCTCCGCGGGTACTACCCGTTTCTGCTCTGGTTGTATCGGTGTCTAGTGGATGAGGGTTTCGCCGTGCCGGATCTGGTGACCGAGGAGGCGTTCGTGGAGGATGGGGGGAGCTGGCATCCGTATCAGGTGTTGGAGGAGGCGGCGGCTGCGGCCGGGACGGGGATGACCGCCGATCTGGTCCGGGCCGAACAGGTCTGTCCCAACGATCCCGACGACCCCCGATGGTCCGACGGGTGAACCGCCTGGTCAGGACCAATGGGGTGCTCGGGAGGGTCGCGAAAAGTCGCCTCGTCGGAACCTTGACGTGTGTGTGTGTGTGTGTGTGTGGCAGGATCGGCGGTGTGGGCTCGGGTTGGGGACCGAGACGAAGGGGAGGTTCCTCATGAGGACCAGAATCGTGGCGGTGGTCGCCGCTCTGTTCATGGCCGTGGCCATTCCGGCATGGGCTGCCGAATACGATGGCGGGTACAAGGACTGCCCGTCGAACGAGAACATGGTGTTGCGCACCAGGACCACCTACTACTCGGAAGGATGGATCTGGGCGACGGCAGGTAGCGACTACCACGACCGGTTCGACTTCGGGCCCGGCTGGACGACTACCCGTCATTTCACGAATGCGATCGACGGGACGTGGCAGGCTGCCGGTGTCAAGCTCTCCCAATTCTGGACGTGGGCGTATTGCGACTGACGGCGTGTGTGGTGGCGGTGGGTGTGGTAGCCGCCGCCTGTGGGGGTGGAGGGGGCCCGGTGATCACGGCGCCCCCTTCCACCCTGCCGGTGCCGACCGCCACCCAGATCACGGCTG
>WFOA01000034.1 GCA_015488325.1 Acidimicrobiia bacterium
CCGGTTGGACATCGGTGACGACGACCGCCCGCACCCTTCCTGCGGCGACGAGGTCGGCCACGACGCTGAAGGGCGGATCACCCAGCAGAAGCAACCGCGCCGGACGGCTCGACGCCCACACGACCGGATCCTCCACAGGCCGGTGTGCCACACCGACTTCCCCAATCAAGTCCGTGAGGGCCTGGGCGATCAGCCGGTTGGGTGCATAAAGGCCGACCGACAGGTCGAGATCCCCCGCCTTCATGCCGAGGAGGCTACCCCGCTCCTCGACACAGGTCGCCGCTTCCCTCCGACCGGTCCCCTCCAACATCGACCGCCAACGGTCACCAAAGGCCACCCACGACCAGCGGGAACCCGATAGCTTCGAGAGACGACAGAGACGAACCAGGAGGTGAGACCAGCGAACGAAGCTTCCCGCACCCGAACAGCCGGTGGCGCCTGACCCCAACAAACACCAACCCATCGAAACCCGACGCCACCCGACCAAGGAGAAAGGATACATGCGACATCTGCACCCGGCGTTCCGTGGTCGGCGCCTCGCCACCTTTGTCGTCGCCATGGCAGTAGCGCTCACCTTGGGGAGTCCCGCCCAGGCCGCCTGGGTCTCCCAGGAAACCGGAACCATTGCCTGCGGATCCAACAACATCGCCGTCAGGATCCGACACACAGCTCACCTGGGCTCGGTCTACGTGCCCGGCGGAACCCTCCAAGACACCAACTGGATAGATCAAGGAACGGTGACGTGGACCGAAACCACCCTGGAATCGGGCACGAAGACATGGAAGGCGGCCGGCTCCTACGGGGCTCTCGTCGATACCGTGGGCACCTACGCCTACTGCTGGGGCAATTGACCATGGGCTGGCTACCGACCACCGGGCACCGCCGGCAGGCCTGGTGGTCGGTGGCCGTGCTGGTCGTCGCGGTTGCCTGCACCTCACCGGGCTCCAACGCCGACCTTCCCGAACAGGGTCCGCCGACCGACGCCCCAGTCCCCACACCGACAACGACCACCGCCGCGAGCACCACCACCACAGACCTGGCACCCATCACGGGATACGGGGACTTCTCGCAGTATGACTTCAACGAGTTCGACGATCTGATGGTGATGGAGCGGATCGCCGCCTGCGTGTCAGACCAGGGGTTCCCGATGACCTTCGACCCCGAACACGGGATGGAGCTCGAAGGGCAGCTCACCGACGAACAGTCCACCCGTATCACGGACGTCATCGAGGCCTGCGCCCGAGGTCTCAACATCCCGGAGCGGGAGATGACCCGGACCGAGCTGCTCGAACGCTACGAGTTCTTCCTCGCCGCCGCAGCCTGTCTCCGGGCAGCCGGATTCGACATCCCTCCGGCCCCCTCCTTCGACACCTGGGCGGAGACGTGGCCGCTCGGGTATTGGCAACCCGCCGACTACCTGCCCGATTCGGCGCTCGGTGACGGCATCCAAGTCGCCGGATGCCCGATCCGCTACCGGGTCGGCTGGCGAGACCTGATGCCTCCCGCCCCATAGGTTCGCCTGGGTGAGCGTTGCGTCGAGGAATCACCCGCAAGGAGCGGAACACACGGTTCCAGCGGAACAGCGATCCGTGGTGGCGACAGCACGTCGGATCTCACATCGGGGTGCGACAACGGCGACAATGACCGTCAGAGGCCACTGAGATGATCACGGTTTCCGGCATATCCAAGACCTACGGGGAGACGAAAGCGCTGGTCGACGTCTCCTTCCTCCTCGACGAGGGCGTCACCGTGCTGTTGGGACGGAACGGAGCGGGGAAGTCGACCTTGTTGCGGATCCTGGCGGGTGCAGAGCCGGCAGATGCCGGGACGATCGAACGGGACGGCACCGTCCTCGACGGTGCCGGTACCTGGCGTATGCACAAGCGGCGTTGCGGATGGTTGCCCCAGTCGACCCCGCTGGTGCGGGGCCTGACCGTCGAACAGTTCCTCGTCTATGGCGGATGGTTGAAAGAGGTCGCACGGTCCGAAGCAGCGGAACGCACCGAGCAGGTGTTGGCGGCCGTGGACATGGTCGAACACCGGCACACGCCCCTGGTGTCCCTGTCGGGCGGGATGTTACGTCGCGTCGGGCTGGCGCAGGCGTTGTTCGACGATCCGGACCTCGTGCTGTTGGACGAACCCTCGGCCGGCCTGGACCCGGTCCAGCGCGCCACCTTCCATCGCCTGGTCGCCGAAGCCAGCGCGACCCGCACCGTGGTCCTGTCCACCCATCTCCTCGAAGACGTCGCCGTGGTGGCACAACGAGTCATCGTCATCGACTCCGGCGTCATCCGTTTCGACGGCCCGGCCGACGAACTCGCCGGCGGTAGGGAAGGTGACCGCGCCGAGCGACTGCGGGCCGGGTTCCTGGGTGTGATCGGAGGGGACACATCCCGATGATGCGTCCGGTATTGGTTCCATGGCGACGGGGATGGCCGCTCGTGGTGGCCGTAGCCGCAACCCAGACGATCGTCTTGGCGTCATGGACGTCCTGGGTCGGATCGTGGTCCGCCACCCTCGCCGCCCTCGGTCAGGGCCTCATCGTCACCGGTCCGGTGGCCGCAGCCCTGGCCGCCTGGGTGGCTCGGGCGGAACGATCCGGAGGAACCAAGCTGCTGCGTCTGGCATCGAGCCGCCCCGACCACGTTCCGGTCCTGCGGATGGGCTACGAGTCCTCGGTGTGGGCAGGCTTGGGAATGCTGTTCGGGGGTGCCATTCCCGTCATCTGGACGGCCCGCGTGGCCGAGTTCGGCTACCCGCAACCGTGGGGATGGGTTCCGCTGGCAGCCGGCATCTTCGGTGTCTGTCTGCTGGGTGTCAGCGTCGGGATGCGGCTGCGCCCCCACTACGCGGCAGCAGTAGCCGCCGTCGGCATCTACGGGGCGACGGTCCTCGGTGTGTTGGCAGGCGACGAGGTCCTGGCCGCCCTCACCCCCTACGACACCCGGGCGACCTTCTTCTATGCGACACCCGTGTGGGTGTACCTCGCGCAGGGAGGATGGTTCGCCCTCGCCACCGCCGCCTTCGCCGTCTCCCTGAACGGGGCCGGTCGAACAGCCGGGATCCTCGCCGTCGCCGCCGGAGTGTTGGCTGCGCCGCTTCTGCTGGTCGGCTACGACGACCGCCGACCCGACCCGGCCGCCCTCGAGTTCGTGTGCGCCACAGGTTCGCGGGTCGAGGTCTGCATGCCCCGCGCCAAAGCCCACATGTTGACCGACATCGTAGAGACCACCGACGAGTTCTGGAAGCTGGCCGACGGGCTCGTCTCACCGGGCGCCCGGCTGGTCGACGAAGAGGCACGGGGCATCCCCGGCTTCGACGCGGCCTTCGCCGCCCTCGGAGAAGCCGCCGAAGGTACCCCCGACGCGCCCTTTCCCGACATCTCCGCGGTAACCCGTCTCGACCGGGCCGAGTTCCTCGGCGGCCTGGTCAGCACCGTCATCGGGCAACCGCCCGCCGGCGACACCGTCCTCACCATCCCCTATCCGGCCCGACCCAGCGACGTGCTCACTCGCTGGTTCTACGACCGGCTCGGCCTTCCCCTCGACGGCTCGGACTGGCCGGGGGCACCGGTCCTCGACGAACGGGTCGTCGACTACTCGTCCGCCGCCGGCTATCTCGAATGGCTGTCCGACCTCTCACCCGGCGACCGGCAGCGCTGGTTCGCCACGTACCGGGACGAGATCGAGGCCGGAACGGTCGGTTTCGGCGCCTTCAGATGATGTATGTCGCCATCCTCAGAGTCCACGGCCTGAACCGGCGCTGGGCCACATGGTCGACGGCGACCTGGCTGTCCGTGTATCTCTTCGGTGCCGTCGCCCTCCCCCTCCGCTACCCAGCCGAACTCCTCGGCGAAGTCGTCGCGACCGGCCTCGTCGTCGGCCTCATACTCCCGGCGGTCGCCGTTAGCCGACTCCTCGACGAAGGCCCCGCCTTCCAGGTGCTGACTGCGGCCCGGCCGATGCTCACCTCCCGGCTCGGGTAGTCCTCGGCCGTGTTGGTCGGCCAGACCGCGGTGGCGGCCCTCGTCGCCTCCGGCATGTCCACCACGCTCCAACTCCTCGTCGTCGCCGACGCTCTGCTCCTGACCGCGGCGGCGGCCCTGTCGGTGGCGTTGTTCGGTTCCTCCCTCGCCTGGCTCCTCCCCCTCCTCCTCGTCTCCGTCTTCACCGCCCCCGACGTCGTCCCCTGGTCCGTCAACGTGCTGTACCGGCACAGCCTTGCTCCGGTCACCTTCGGGGTCGCCGCCGCCGTATCGGTAGCCGCGGTGGCGACCTACGCCTTCACCGGCTCGGTCGGCCTGTGGTCCCGATGGAGGGGCACCTGGAGGGACGCGGCCGATCCCGCACAGGACTCCTAGGAGACCTACACACCCGGGGACGCCGGTACCGATGCTCGGACAGGAGGACAGCCGCGCGACTCGCCGATCCCCCGCCTGACCTCGCTCTGCCGCCCACGAACAGCCGGTGGCGCCGGGCCCCGACAAGCGCCAACCGATCAGGACCCGACGCCACCCGAGCAACGAGAAAAGATACATGGCGAGAATGTCAGGTGCACCACCGACCCGGAGTGAGCCGAGGGGTCGAACGGTGACGGCGTTCGCCGCCTTCGCCGCCCTGTCGATGCTCATGGTGCCGGCGACGCCCGTCCTGGCCGCCTGCTCCGGCTCCGACTGGGCCACCACCGACTCGTTCCGCTCCACCTGGTACGGGAAGGTGGCCTACCGGGATCCGGGGACGATGTCCACGGCGGGGGCACCCTGCGTGGACGTCAACGTCCGCCAGTACACCTACACCAGCACCCAGGTGCGCGGCTCGTATTACAGCGCAAGCCAAAGCACTTGGAAGCACGGCACCGCCGGATGGGTGTCCGCACCCGAGGGGATGCTGAAGGTGGTGATCTCCAACCTGACAGGAACGGGGGTGGAGATCCGAATCGGTTCGGCGGCACCGTCCACGACGATCAACGTGCTCACCTAGGAAGGGGATGAAGATGCGGCGGCGACGTCTGATACACCCGGTGGCGGCTGCCGGTTTGGTGGCGGCGGCTTGTGTCCCGGGGCCGGCGTCGTCGCCGCCCCCCACCACGGTGTCCACCACGGCGGTGTCTTCGTCCACAGGACCTGTGTCGTCTACGACGACGACGGCGGTGTCGTCTGCCTCGTCGGTGGGGTTGTCACCGGAGTTCGTGGCGGCGGTGTTCCCGATCGACGGCGCCGAATACGCGGCGGGTCAGGCCGGGTTCTCGGTGGGGTTCGCCCGCGCCCAGTTCGACTTCCTCGCTGCGTGTGCCGAACAGCTCGGCTACCGGGAGATCGCCGACGAGACCCGCAACCTCGACCTCTACTACCCCACCACCGACGAAGTCTGGCGGCTCCCCAACCGCGCCCGCCTCCGAGAACAAGGCTTCGACGTGACAGGGAGTGGTGACGTTCAGGATCTGTGGTTCTCCAGCATGGGAAACCCACCCAAGAACACGTAGGGACCCGATCCCGCCACCATCGAGCTGGAGACCAACCCGCAGTGGGGGCTGTCGCCGGAGCAGCGGGATGTGGTGGTGCGGGACCTGGCGGGCTGTATCGACGCCTTCGGTCAGATCGACCAGCCGGCCATCTTCGATGTGGTGACCCGCCTGTCGGCAGAGTGGTTTTCGACTCTGGATGGGCTCGATGACGACCCCACCATCCAGGCGCTCATCCCCGACGTGATGGACTGTGCCCGCCGGATCGACCCCGTCTTCGCCGACGCCCGCGACCCCCAACACTGGCTCGCCATCCAAACCGGCCGGCAGGCCACCATGGACAACGACATCAACACCGACCGTGACCTCTTCCACCAAACCATGATCGACTGGGGACGGGCCTGGGCCGACTGCATCGAACCCGTCGTCACCGCCCGCACCCCCATCCGCACCGCCGCCCGCTCCCAACGCATCGACCGCGACTACCCCCAACTCCTCGGCATCAAAGACCAACTCACCCAAGGCCTCCAAGACTTCCAACACGCCGCCCAACAAGCCGCCCAACAACAAAACAACTGACAGCCATGACCACACCCACCCCCAAAGGCTTCTGGCGGACGACCGGCCTGCGCCGCATCGCCGTCGGCCTCGTCGTCCTCCTCGCCATCCCCGCCGCCGCCTACGCGGTGGGACGCCGGGCAGCCACTCTCGAAGAGTCGGTGCTCAACGCCACACCACCACCCCGGCGGGAGATCGTCGCCACGGTGGAAGAGAAGGTGGTCGGCAGCCTCGAAGTCTTCCGGGCGTCGCTCATTCGACCTGACGTCCCCCTCACCGTCTCCTTCCCCGACCCGGTGGTGCTGATGTCGATCTCCCCACCCGTCGGCGACATGCTGACCGAGGGGTCGGTGGTGGCGGTCGTGGACGACCGGCCTCTCGTCGTCCTCGCCGGTGACCTGCCCCTCATCCACGAGCTCGCACCGGGAGACACCGGCACGATGGTGGTCCAGCTCCAGCGCTCCCTCGCCCGGGTCGACCTCTACGGGGGAGAGATCGACGGGCGCTACGGACCCCGCACCCGCAGAGCCGTCGATGCCCTGTTCGACGCTGCAGGCTTTCCCGACATCGAAGGCGGCGTATCGCCGGAGTCCGTTGTCTTCGTCCCCGGGCTGCCGGCACCGGTCGCCGAGGTGACCCGTCAGGTCGGCGACGTGCTCGAAGGCGACGTCGAACTCCTCCGCCTCTCCGCAGGAGAACCGGTCATAGAGGTCCGCTTCGGTGGCGACGACGCCTCGATCTTCCAGGTCGGCATGTCGGCGATGCTGCGGGACGTACGAACCGACAAACGTTTCCCCATCACCCTCGACGAGATCGTCGACGACACCGAGACCGGCCCGGACCGGAGGATCGCCCGCTTCCACAGCGTCACAGGGAACCTGGCAGGTGTAGACGACACCGACATCACCGTGGAAGTGGACCTGAGGCCGTCGGACCAACCTTCGCTAGTGGTTCCCTCCACCGGGGTGTACGCGGACGCATCGGGGACCACCTACGTGCTCAAGGCGAGTCCGAACGGGAGCGAACGGGTGCTCGTCGAGGTCCTGTTCGCCGCCAACGGGGAAGCCGCCGTCCAGCCCCTCGAGGGATCCCTGGCCGCGGGCGACGGGGTGGTCGTGGGGATGGCGGAAGGCGGATGACGGTCGTCTGCCGGCTCGAAGACGTCGGTCGGGTGTACGGGCACCGTCACCCGGTCACCGCGCTACGGGGGGTGAATCTCAGCATCTCGGCCGGAGAGTTCGTCTCGGTGATGGGCCCGTCGGGTTCGGGGAAGAGCACGCTCCTGCACATCTTGGGACTGCTCGACTCTCCCACCCATGGCACCTACAGCCTGGCCGGACAGCCCATCCTCCACATGGGGCATCGCACCAAAGCCAGGCTTCGTGCCGAGACGATCGGCTTCGTCTTCCAGTCGTTCCACCTCGTTTCGACCGAGACGGCGATCGACAACGTGGTGTTGGGGATGGCCTACCAGAACGTAGGGTGGAGACGCCGGTACCGGCTCGCCGCCGAAGCCCTCACCCGCCTCGGTTTGGAGCACCGGATGGGAGCATTCCCCGCCACCTTGTCGGGAGGTGAACGCCAGCGCCTGGCGATCGCTCGGGCCGTGGCCGGCGAGAAGCGGCTGCTGCTGTGTGACGAACCCACCGGCAATCTCGACCATGAGAACACGATGCAGTTCCTCGACACCGTGACGCGGCTCAACGCCGACGGGCTCACGGTCGTCGTCGTCACCCACGATCCCGAAGTGGCCGCTGCCGCCGATCGGACGTTCGTCCTCCGCGACGGGGCAATCGAGGCCGGGGGAGACCGAAGGTGCGGAGGTTCGGCAGGGCGGTCGCCGGGGTGGTGGCGGTCGATCTCGTCGGTGACCTCGGCGACCATCTGGTCGCCACCATGCCGCCGACCGGGGTCCAGCTCGCCCCCGCCCGCAAACTCCCGGTGATCGGCGTCGATGAGGGGCCGTTCACCCTGCATCCGGTGGTGACGGGACGCGACTTCACCGCGCAACCGGACGTCACCGACCGAGCGGTCCTCGTCGGCGCCCAGGCGGCCGACATCCTGGGTCTGGGCTCCTTCGACGGCCACCGTGCCCTCTGGATCGACGGCGAGCCCTACACGGTCTGGGGGATCATCGACTCGATCGCCCGACGGAAGCCGATCATGTCTGGACTCATCGTCCAGTTGAGCCCGGACGAGCTGGCGGGAAGCGAGGTGGAGGTGGTGGTGGAGACCCTCCCAGGCGCCGCCCGGCAGGTGGCCGAACAGGCGCCCCTGGCGCTGCGGCCCGACGACCCTGCCGGCCTGCGGGCGGTGGCGCCTCCCGACCCGAAGGCCTTCCGCCTCCGATTCGAGAGTCGGGTGAGGGATTCGCTGCTGGTGGTGTCGCTGGTCGCCATCACCGCCGGGGTCCTCATCATCGCCAACACGATGTCGATGGCGGTCGCCGCCCGCCGCTCCGAGATCGGCATCCGCAAGGCTCTGGGAGCCACCGGGCTCGACATCTTCGTCCAGTTCGGCGCCGAGAGCACCGTGATCGGTCTGGTGGGCGGCATCCTCGGAGGGAGCCTGGGGGTCGTGGCCGCCGTCGTCGCCGCCCGTCGGTTGGGCTGGAACCCGGTGATCGATCCCCGCGTCCTCCCCACGGCGGCGTTGATCGGGCTGAGTTCGGGCCTGGTGTCGGGACTGTGGCCCGCTCTGCGGGCGGCCCGCACCGATCCCCTCGACGCTCTCTGGGCTGCCGAGTGAGCCACGCCTCGAACCACCTTCTCCACCGTTTCCTATCTGTGTCCAATGTCTTGAATCTGTCACACCCCTCGTGTACGGTGACACCATGGACACCGAACAGATGTTCGATCTCTGCTCGTCGGAACCGACCGCATTGCTCGATTCCGAAGACTGGGAGGTGCTGCCCGTCGAGCTGATGCGGGTCTGGACAGCCGACGGCGGGGACGACCCGTCCCGGCCCGAACCGGTCCCGCCTGCCTTCGACGAGTGGGAGCCGGGTCTGTTCTCGGCGGGGGTGCTGGCCTCCCTCGACCGCACCCGGGTGTCGGGGCGTGACCTGGTGGCGGTGCTCATCGCCGAGGAACGCCTCATCGCCCACCTCCGGGCCCTCCAGGCGGCGACCATCGCCGAGCTGGCCCGGGCCGACGTGTCCGACCCCGACTCCTACGCGCGCGGCGAACTGGCCTGGGAGGACGCGGCGGCGGAGATCGGGGCCGCCCTCCGGCTGACCCGCCGCAACGCCGAGGCGCGTCTGCTCACCGCCGTCCGACTGTGGATCGACTATCCGGCGGTGGGTGCAGCCCTGGCCCGGGGGGAGTTCGACTACTCCCGAGCCCGGGTGATCTGCGAAGAAGTCTCGGCTCTCGACCCCGAACAGGCCGCCGATGTGGTCGAGCGGGTGCTGGAGCGAGCCGCCGACCTCACCTCCGGTCAGCTCCGGGCGTGGATCCGGCGACTGGTGGCCGAGGCCGACCCCGACGGCGCCGCCGAACGCTACGAACGGGCCGTGGAGGAGCGCCGGGTGGTGGCCGAAGTGGATCCCGACGGCACCGCCTCCCTGTGCGGATTCGACCTTCCCCCCGACCGGGTGGCCGAAGCCCGGGCCAGGATCGAAGCCATCGCCCGCAGTCTGCGCACCGAAGGCGAGACCCGCAGCCTCGACCAGCTCCGTGCCGACGTCTACCTCGACCTCCTCTGCGGCACCGGGGAACACCTCCGAGCCCGCGGGGTGGTGGACATCACCATCGACCTCGACACCCTCGCCGGCCTCGCCGACCACCCCGGTGAGATCCCCGGCTTCGGCCCCGTCATCGCCGACATCGCCCGCCAGCTCACCCACGAGCACGGCCGCCAGTGGCAGGTGACCCTCACCCACCAGAACGAACCGGTATGGGTGGGCACCACCCGCCGCCGCCCCGACACCGCCCTCGCCCGTCGGCTTCGCGCCCGCTATCCCCGATGCGTGTTCCCCGGATGCCGGATGCCCGCTCGCCGGTGCGATCTCGACCACATCCGACCCTGGTCGGAAGGTGGGGTCACCTCCGAACACAACCTGGCGCCGCTGTGCCGACATCACCACATGGTCCGCCACCGGGGCTGGACCTACCGGCGACTCCCCGACGGCCACCACGAGTGGACCAGTCCCCTCGGCTGGACCTACACCACCGCCCACCCGCCGTGACCGACCCGGCCTCCCGACCACATCCGACCATCCCCGACGGAGACTCCAACGACCCGCCGACGGGGTCCGCTAAGCCGGCTCGACGAAGGCCAAGACGACCCGAGTCACCTCAGGTCGTGCCCGTTCCGATGTCCAACGATGGCTCCGCCGAAGATGCACATAGGTCCACCCGGCAGCGTTGAAGATCAGCTCGGCGTCGTCTCTGGGGCTGGTGCTGTTGAGCGTCCCGTCCACGGCGCCGTCGCGGAGCAGGCGCTCGAAGGGGTCCGTGTATTCGAGCTGGGTGATCAGCTCGGTGTCCTCGGAGTCGATCCCCATGTGGAACAGTGCGGTTGGGCCGTCGAAGAGGCCGGCCAACAACGACAGGTGGGCGTCGGCGAGTTCGTAGAGGGCTTCGAGGAGGAGGCGGAGTCGGTCGTGGGCACTGCCCGGGGCGGTGAGGCACGGCAAGGCGGCGGCCTTGAACTCTGCCGCCGCCGCCAAGGCGGCGGCGGTGATCAGGCGCTCCCTCGTCAGACCCCTCCTGTAGAGGGTGACGCGGTTCACACCCAGCGCCTCGGCGATACGTTCCGCCGTCGCACCGTTCCAGCCGTGATCGTCGAGGACACGCTCCACCGCCCTCGTCAGTTCCGCATCCATGTCGAAGGAACCCATCGACCCATGGTTGCTCATTCGCTGCGTAGGCGCAACGTTTGTGTTGTGGCTCATCATCCGGTACGCTGCCGATCGAAATGCAACAGCTATGATGCACTAGCGCAAAGGCAGTGCACACGGAGGTCGGGGTCATGGACAGTCAACGCGTTCGCACGACGCCGCCAGGGCGCGGCGACACCGCGACACCCCTCACCGTCGCAGGGGCCGTGGGAGGTTTCGCCATGGCGTTGTTCGGCGTGTACTGGGACGACGCGTGGCATACGGACCGGGGACGGGACGAGCTGGCCAGCCCCCCACACCTCGTCCTCTACGCCGGCGTTGCGCTGGCCGTGGCCGTCGTCGCCTGGTGGGCCTGGCGGCAGCGGTCCTCCGGATGGCGTCCGGTCCTGTCGGGTCCGATCGGTGTTGCCATCGTCGGGGCCGCGGTCACCCTGGCCTCCGCACCGGTGGACGAATGGTGGCATGTCTCCTTCGGACGGGACGCGGTGCTGTGGAGCCCCCCTCACCTGATCGCCCTGGTCGGCACGATCGCCCTCGGGTCCGGAGTGGTCCTCGTGGCAGGCCAAGCCATGTCCACGTCGTGGCCGGCCACGCGGATCAGTCCGTGCCTGGTGGTGGCGGCTGGAGTGGGAGTCATGGGGGCATGGCAGGTGCTGGTCCTGGAATACGACACCGACGTCGCCCAGTTCTCACCGCTCTGGTACCTGCCGATCCTCGCCGCCGGGACATCGGTGTCCGCGTCGACGGTGCAGGCGGCCATCGGAGACCGACTGCGCTGGTCTGCCACCTGGACCGGACTCGCCTACACCCTGGCGATGGCCGAACTGGTGATCTCGTTGGGATCGATGGGGTTCTCGACCCCCATCGTCCCTGCCATCCTGCCGGCCACCCTGGTGGCCGATCTGACCAGAAACCGTAGGTGGCGGGTCTTCCCGCGTGCTCTCGCCTTCGTCACCGTGCTGTTCCTGACATACGTGCCGTACCTGCGGGCGGTACCTGGAGGTGTCGCCCCGACCAACGACCAGATCGCGATCGGGTTCGCGATGGGGGTGGTGGCCGTCATGGCCGTCATACTCGTCTTCGACCCACGGGCGCACCTCCCGCGGATCTCCCTCGGTCGCAGAATGGTGACGGCGCTGGTTGCCATGACCGCCCTGTTCCTGGGAGCCGGATCTGCCCCGGCCGCGGCCCACGACCCTGGGCAGGGCCCGGAGATCATCGACATCGAGCTGGCCGCCACGGTGGCCGGTCGAAGGGTCACCATCACCGGTTCGGTCGCCGAACCCGCAGCCGGCATCGAACCCCGGAGGGTGGTCGCCCGCCGAGCCGGCCGGCTCATCGACGCTCCCCTCGTCGAGACCGGCGGCTCCTGGACCGGCCAGGTCGAACTCGACGAAGACGGCCGCTGGTTCGTCTATGTGGAGGCAAGCCGAGGCGAAGAGACGCTGGAGGCGTGGCTGCCGGTGGTGGTCGGCCGCGACGACGGCGTCACGAAGGACACGTCGCTCTACCTGGCCTCCCCCGACGACGGCCCGACGGTCGCCCAGATCCTGGTCGGTGCACTCCTCTTCACCCTGTCCGCCCTGATCATCGCCCGGGTCGCCCGAGTGGTCTCGACCACGTGCGGCCCTGGTCAAACAGCGGGGTCACCTACGAACACAACCTGACACCGCCGTCCCCGCATCACGTCATAAACCGCTACCCGAACTGGTCATCCCCCCGGCCCGAATCACAACGCTGCGATCACCGGCACGGGCCGCCCACGGACGGTCCCCACGTCTCCGCTTCCGATGTGGCAGGATTCCGTGATGCCGACACGACGTCAGCTCATCGTCGCCCTCGCTCTCCTGACGGCATGCACACCCCAATCGGCACCGGCACCGTCCGGCGGAGTAGCCGCTCCCACCACGACGATCCTCCAATCCGCCACCACGTCGACCTCCCCAGCAGGCCGACACGCCACTCCGTCGCCATCCCCATCCTCGAGCCTGACGGAGGCTCGCAATCCACCGAACCCTCCCTCCCGGTGGGAATCCACAAACCCGGGTGGCGGAGGCGCGTTCTCGGCGGTCGCGGCCGTCGGCGACCTCCTCGTCGTCGCCACCGACCTCTCCGGCGTGGTAGTCAGCCGTGACCGAGGAGAGAGCTGGCGAACGGCCGGAGCCTTCTCAGGCATCATCGACACCCACGCCGCTGCCGTGTGGATCGACCCCGACGAACCCTCCACCGTGTACGTAGGGACAGACGGCGGTCTCTACCGCTCCACCGACGCCGGCGACACCTTCACCGCCCTGGCACCCCGCGGTTTCGTCTCCGCCGTCACCGCCCGCGGCCGCTACGTCTACGCCGGGATCCAGAGCGAATACGACCGCGCCGACGCCAGCCTCCTCCGCAGCACCGACGGGGGTGACACCTGGGAAGAGGTGCCCCTGCCCCCGGGACGCTACGTCGTAAAACTCCACCTGGATCCCTCCGACCCCACCCGAGTCCTCATCCTCACCGGCGACGGCCGGTTCGTCTCCGGCCCGGCCGAGCTCCACCTCCTCGCCGACGACGACCTCCAACGCCTCGACCTCGACGGAGTGGTCGATGCGGTCTTCGACCCGCACCGCCCGGCCACGGTGTGGGCCACCACCGGAAACGGGGAAGACCCCGGTCGGCTGTGGATGGCGAACGAAGGCCCCTTCCGTCCCGTGGTGGATCACGGCGGAGTCATCTGGGCACCCGCCGACCAGCCGGGAACGATCCGGCTCATCGATCCCCGCCGTCAGTTCCCCTGGGACGACGAGCAGGGAACCTGGGAGTCGGTGGACGGCGGTGGCGCCTGGCAACGGATAGGTGAGGTCACTGCGTGGAATCCGGGCTGGTCGCAGGTGTTCTGGGGCTTCACCGACGGTTTCGGAGGACCGGTACCGAGCCTCGGCTTCGACCCCCGGGACGGTGACCGGGCGGCCCTCGTCAACTCCCAGTTCGCCTACGCCAGCGACGACGGAGGAAAAACCTTCGTCCCGATCTTCACCGATGAGGTGAAGCCAGGCTGGTTCCGCTCCCGGGGACTGGACAACGTCGTCGTCGCCGACGTCGCCATCGGGGCGGACGGTGCGATCTACGCCGGGTACTGGGATCTGGGCTGTTTCCGGAGCCTCGACGGCGGGGGGTCATGGGCGAACTGCAACACCGCCGAATACAGCGGCGACTGGGAGGGCTACGGCGGGTTCACCGGCACCGTCGTCGCCGACCCCGAACGTCCCGGAGTGGTGTGGGCCGCCCACGGCGCCGACTGGGAATCCGAAGTGACGCTGCTCCGTTCCAACGACGGCGCGGCGACCTGGACCCCCACCTCCGGGATTCCTCCGGGTCCGGACCTGCTCGGCCTGTCGATCGACCCGACCAGCCCCCGAGAGCGCCGAACCCTGGCGGTGACATCCGGCGGGGACGTCTACGTCAGTTCCGACGACGGGCAGACCTGGACCCTCGACTTCGCCTGCGGGGGATGCCGGACGACGACGATCGGCCCCGACGGCACCATCTTCGCCGGTGGGGAAACCGGGCTGTGGCGCCGGGGACCCGACGGCTGGGTGGAGACCGGATCGGACCTCGGCGGAGACGTGGCAGGACCGCCCTGGTCCTACGAGTGGCGTGGAGTGTCCGGGCTCGCCGTCGGCAGCGACGGAACCCTGTGGGTGGCGGTGCTGGGAGACGGCGGCGGCATCTTCCGGGACGACGCCGACGGCCTCACGCCGGTACTCGCCGGCCGGTACTACCGGGACGTGGCCGTCGACCCGACCGACCCCGACATCGTCTACGCCGCCTCGTCTTCGGCGATGGAGCAGGGCGGGTACGACCCCGAGTCCCGTGGTCTCGAAGTGAGCACAAACGGAGGCGCCACCTGGAGCATCCGGAACGACGGACTGGCCTGGCCCTTCGTCACCACCATCGACGTCGCCTCCGGGACAGCCGTACTGGGTTCGCCGGGGACAGGGGTGGCAGTCGGGAGGTGAAGCCGGGAACCGAGTTCGAACGGCGCGATCACACGGAAGCCGTCGCCGGTAGCACGTTTCCTCGACCTGTGAGCTTCCGAGACGTCTACGGTGAGGAGATGCCGATCATCCGTCACGACGAGTGAGGATCGGGGAGGCTGCAGCCGCCAGCGGGCTCGAACCGGCGACGATCCGCTTCTACGAAGCCGAAGGGATCCTCCCCGAGCCGAAACGTACCGCCTCCGGGTACCGCGACTACGACGAAGACGACCTCCGCCGTCTC
>WFOA01000035.1 GCA_015488325.1 Acidimicrobiia bacterium
ATGCGAACCCGCAGGCGATCGAGTTCCACTTCTTCGTCGCCGCCTCCGGCGACGAAGAAGTGGAACTCGATCGCCTGCGGGTTCGCATCGGCGAGAACATGATCCGGGCGAAACAGACCGCCGCCCACGTGTGGACGTCGGTGGAGGTCGACTACGAACGGGTCGAACGGGTCCGCCGAGCCCATCGGGAGGCGTTCAAAGCCGAAGAAGGCTTCTCCCTCACCTACCTGCCGTTCATCGCCCGGGCCACCATCGACGCCCTCAAGGCCTACCCGGTGGTGAACTCGTCGTTCTTCCTCGAAGAGCGCAGAGCCGTCTTCCACCGTGCCGTCAACCTCGGGATCGCCATCGACCTCGACCAGAAAGGCCTGGTGGTGGCGACGGTGAAGAACGCCGACGGTCTCCGCCTGGTCGGGCTCGCCCGTCAGATCCGGGCGCTCGCCGAGAAAGCCCGGGCCGGGAAGCTCGAACCCGACGACGTGTCCGGGTCCACCTTCTCGATCACCAACCCGGGTCCCTACGGATCGTTCGTCTCGGCACCGATCATCAACGTCCCGAACGTGGCGATCCTCTCCACCGACACCATCGCCAAACGGCCGGCGGTCGTCACCACCCCCGAAGGCCAAGACACGATCGCCATCCGCCACATCGGCTACCTCGGGCTCTCCTGGGACCATCGGGCCTTCGACGGGTCGACGGCGGTGCTGTTCCTCCGCCGCATCAAAGACAACCTCGAAACCTGGGACTGGGAGCAGGAGCTGGCGTGACGCTGCGGGTACGGTGGCTCGGACGGCTCCCCTACGCCGAGGCGTGGGACCTGCAGCGGGCGTTCTGGGAGGGCCGGGTCGAAGGCCGATCCTCCGACGACTACCTGCTCCTCGTCGAGCATCCGCCGGTGCTGACCGTCGGGCGCAACGCCGACGGCTCCAACCTGCTGGTCCCCGAAGACGCCCTCGCCGCCCAGGGGGTGGAGCTCTATTGGGTGGACCGGGGCGGTGACGTCACCTACCACGGGCCAGGCCAGCTCGTCGGATATCCGATCCTCCGACTCGACGACCCCAAACAGGTCGTCCCTTACGTCCGCAAACTCGAACAGGTCCTCATCGACACTCTCGCCGACTTCGGAGTGGACGCCTGGCGGGAGGAGGGCCTCACCGGGGTGTGGACCGAAGCGGGCAAGGTGGCGGCGATCGGTGTCCGGGTGTCGCGGCGGGTCACCATGCACGGATTCGCCCTCAACCTCGACCCCGACCTCGGGCATTTCCGCCTCATCAACCCCTGCGGGATCACCGACCGTCCCGTCACCACCCTTTCGTCGCTGGTCGGTCGCCGGGTGACCCTCGAAGAAGCCACCGAGGCCCTGATCCCGCATTTCGCTCGAGTGTTCGGCTACGACGAACCCGAAGTGCAGCTCGCCGCCTTCGTTCGCGGCCAAGGCAGAGACCGTTCCTTCGAGGTGGACCGTCTCGTCGCCGCCGGCACCTTCAGTCCCCAGGCGAGGGCGGCGGAGCCGCTGCTCGTCGGAGGCCGGCTTCCCGGTGAGCCACCCCGGCCGCCGTGGATGAGGGTGACCGCCCGGATGGACACCGAATACCGGGACCTGAAAAAGCTCATGCGCGGGTTGGAGTTGCACACCGTCTGCGAGGAGGCGGGATGTCCCAACATCTTCGAATGCTGGTCGGCGGGGACGGCGACACTCATGATCCTGGGGGACCGCTGCACCCGGGCCTGCGGGTTCTGTAACGTCACGACGGGTCGTCCCGCCGAGGTGGATGTGACGGAACCGGTCCGGGCGGCGGAGGCGGTGAAGGCGATGGATCTCAGCCACGCCGTCATCACCTCCGTGAACCGGGACGACCTCGACGACGGTGGCGCGTCGGTCTTCGCCGCCACCATCCGCGAGATCCGCCGGCTGTCTCCCGGCACGTCGGTGGAGGTGCTGATCCCCGACTTCAAAGGGAACCTCGATGCTCTGCGGGTCGTGATGGACGAACGTCCCGAAGTCCTCAACCACAACACGGAGACGGTGCTGCGGCTCCAGCGGGAGATCCGCACCGCCGCCAACTACGGTCGCTCCCTGGCGCTGCTGTGGCGGGCCGCCCAGATGTTCCCGGAGGGGCTCACCAAGTCGGGCCTCATCGTGGGGATGGGCGAGACCGAAGAGGAGGTCCTGGGGACGCTGGCGGATCTGCGGGCGGTGGGGGTCGACATCGTCACCATCGGGCAATATCTGCGCCCCACCGCTCGACATCGGCCGATCCACCGCTACGTCCACCCCGACGAGTTCGCCCGCTACAAGAGGTTCGGGGAAGCCGTCGGGATCCCCCACGTCGAATCCGGCCCGCTGGTCCGTTCGAGCTACCACGCCAAAGAAAGCGTCCAGTCGCTGCCGTTGGCGGCCACGCGCTAGCTCCGCTGCTCAGTGCGGCCGAATGGCCGCACTCGTTCTCCCCCCATTCATTGGGGGGAGGGGACCATCGCCGAAGGCGATGGTGAGGGGGGCATCCGCTGCTCAGTGCGGCCGAATGGCCGCACTCGTTCTCCCCCCATTTATGGGGGGAGGGGACCTCCGGGCCTTTAGGCCCGGAGGTGAGGGGGGCATGGTGCTCGCGCCTCCCACTTTTCGCGCGGCACCGAGGCTATTGTCTCACCCCCTTCCCCCCACGTGCTCCGCACGTGGGGTACTTCCCCCTCAGCGAGGGGGAAGAACGTGCGCAAACCTTCGGCGGCGCGGAGCAGCGGCGATCTCGGAGGCAGCCCGAGCCGAGCTCTACACTGGTCTCGCCGAAGTGCTCGGTCGCGACCGTGCGGAGACCCCGATGGCGTATTTGCCGACGTTCGATCCCACCGACGTCGCCACCAAAGGCGATGTCGCTGGTGTGCACTCCGAGATCGACCGGCTTCCGCGGGGACATGTACCGCCTGCGAGACGAGCTACGGAGCGAGATCGATGCCTTCCGTACCGAGCTGCGAGGTGAGATGGTCGGCTTGCGTGACGAGATGAGCGGTCGCCTCGAAGCTCTCGGACATCGGCTCGACCGGCTGTTCCTCACCCTCGTCGCCGGCCTGTTCGTGATCGTCGCCGCGATGGCCGGCCTGGTCGGCCTGCCGTGAAGCTTCCGGCCGGTCGAGTCCCGGGCGACGAGCGAGGTCGATGATGATGGGTGTTTTCGACTACGGCGCGCGCCTCGACCGTCTCCGCCAGGTCATGGCGGACCACCGTGTCGACGTCGTTCTCGTCTCCGTCGGCGCCGACCTTCCCTACCTCTGTGGGTACGAGGCCATGCCGTTGGAGCGGCTCACCATGCTGGTGGTGGACCGCGACTCCGAACCCACCCTGGTCGTCCCCGAACTGGAGGCCCCCCGGGTCGGCTCGGGGCCGTTCCGTCTGCGACCGTGGTCCGAGACCGAAGACCCGGTGGCGATCGTGGCGGACCTCGTCGGATCCCCGGAGACGGCGGCGATCGGCGACCAGACGTGGTCCAGGTTCCTCCTCGCCCTGCAACGGCGTCTCCCCACCACCCGGTTCGTACCCGCCTCGCCCCTCGTCGGCTCTTTGCGGATCCGCAAAGAGCCCGCAGAGGTGGAAGCCCTCGCTGCCGCGGCGGCGGGGGTCGACCGGGTGTTGGCCCGCATCCCCGCCGAGGTCCGGTTTTCGGGTCGCAGCGAACGGGCCGTCGCCCGGGACATCGTCGACATGACGTTGGAGGAGGGACACGACAGCGCCTCGTTCTGGATCGTCGCTTCGGGTCCGAACGGGGCGTCTCCCCATCATGAGCCGTCGGACCGGGTGATCGGTCCGGGGGACCTGGTGGTGGTGGATTTCGGTGGTCGACGCGACGGATACTGCTCGGACGTCACCCGGACGTTCGTGGTGGGCGATCCGTCGCCGGAGGCGGTGGAGGTTCACCGGGTGGTGGCGGCCGCCCAGGAGGCGGGGAGGGAGGCGGTCCGGCCGGGGGTGACGGCCGAAGAGGTGGATGCCGCCGCCCGCCGGGTGATCGACGCCGCCGGGTTCGGCGAGTTCTTCGTTCACCGCACCGGGCATGGGATCGGGTTGGAGACCCACGAAGACCCCTATCTGGTGGCGGGGAACGGGACGGTGCTGGAGGCCGGTATGGCGTTTTCGGTGGAGCCG
>WFOA01000036.1 GCA_015488325.1 Acidimicrobiia bacterium
TCTTTGTTGAGCCGTTCTTGGGGGTTGTTGGACCAGATCTGGGACCAGTGGGCTTTGGGGAACCCGGTGAAGGCCAGCAGGTCGGCGGCGGCACCGTCGAGGTGGTCGGCGGCGTCGACGAGACCCACCTGCCTGAGGTGGTCGACGACCCGGCGATGCTGCGCCCAGACTTCGTCGGCGGAGGGCCTGGGCGAAGACGGCGGCGTCACCGTGGTGGCCACCATCGCCTCGGAGGCCTTGGGGACTTTGGTGAGCAGGTTGCGCAGGTAGTGGGTGCGGCACCGCTGCCAGGAGGCGCCGGGCAGGGTGGCGGCCACCGCGTCGACGAGGCCGGGATGGTCGTCGGAGATGACCAGTTGCACTCCGGTGAGGCCCCGAGCCACCAAACTGCGCAAGAACGCCAACCAGCCGGCACCGTCCTCGGAGGTGGCGACCTCGACGCCGAGGATCTCCCGATGTCCGTCGGCGTTGACCGCGGTGGCGAGCAGGCAGGCGACGTTCACCACCCGGCCGCCTTCCCGCACCTTCATCGACACGGCGTCGGCCCACAGGTAGGTGTAGGGGCCCTGATCCAAGGGCCGGTGGCGGAAGTCGTCGACCAGCTCGTCGAGGTCTTTCGTCATCTCCGAGACCTGCGACTTCGACAACGACGCGATCCCCAACGTCTCCACCAGCCCGGCGACCCGGCGGGTGGACACCCCCTTGACGTAGGCCTCAGCGACGACCTGGTATGTGCGCCCGCTCCGCCCGGGTGCGGGCATCCAACAGCCAGTCAGGGAAGTACGACCCCTCCCGCAGCTTCGGGATGCGCAGGTCGATGCTGCCCACCCGCATGTCCCACCGGCACACCCCGATACCCGTTCCGCCGATTCACCCGCTCGACGCTGCGCTGCCCATACGGGGCGCCGCACAGGGCGTCGGCCTCCGCCCCCATCAACGTCCCCGCGAAAGTGTGCACCATCTCACGCAACAGATCGGCATCCGCGTCCTCGAGCTGCTCGCTTCAGCCACGCCAAAACGTCCATCCTGTCGGTGATCACCGCGTTCCTCCTCACGGTCGCTTTCAACACGTACTCGTGAGGCTGACGCGGCGATCACCTTTCCGGAAGGACCCCCACACCCTTCGTACACCACCACCGCGGACGTAACTGCTGGAGCTGAGGTTTCCGAAACAGCCACAAGAGACCTCGCGCTTCCCCGCGATGAGATTCGCGAGTACCAAAACAGCGAACGAACCGAACAGGCCTGCGGCAAGCCGCATCGATACCTCCGCAGCGAACCCGAAGGCCAAGGAAGCTCCAACCCCGATCTCTACATATGGGACTACAACCGAAATCAGCGGGGCTATGCGCGATGGCACCGCGACATAGTGAGAGGTCACCTGGGTCTACGCGATGAATCGTGGTTGGCGGCCTCGTATTCGTGCGGTGGGGTGAGTATGCCATGTGATGCCGAGGCGTCCGATGAGTCGTCGCCGATAGTTGTCGGGGTTGCGGAATCCGTGGCTGATACGGCGGATCTTCTCGGCGAGCATGTGACGGTTCTCGACGAGGGCATTGGTTGCCTGTCCGGTGGTGTGGTAGGCGAAGATGGACTTCCCCCGGTTTCCCGGACTGTCTTGGTTTGTTGATCATGCCACCGCGACGTTGGTCGTGTGGCGATAGTTGACGGGGCTTTGGTAGGCGACGGCGGAGTGTGCTCGGTTCGGGGTTGTAGAAGGCTTCGATGTATTCGAAGATCGCCTGGGCGAGCTGGCGGCGGGTGTCCCAGCGGCGCCGGTCCAGCAGTTCGACCTGGAGGGTGGCGAAGAAGGATTCGGCCATGGCGTTGTCCAGGGCGTCGCCGACCGTTCCCATCGACCCGAGGATGCCGGCCTGGCGGAGCCTGTGGCCGAACACCCCGGGAGGTGTATTGGGTTCCGTGGTCGGCATGGTGGATGAGCCCGGAGTCGGGTTCGGGCCGGTTGTTGCCAGCGGGCCATGTCGAAGGCGTCACAGACGAGTTCTGCTCGAAGGTGATCGGCGATCGACCATCCGATGCACTCTCGATTCCAGGCGTCGATGACGACCGCCAGATACACCTTGCCTTCGGCGGTCGGGTGTTCGGTGATGTCGGCGACCCAGAGGACATCGGGTCCGTCGACACCGAACTGGCGACAGACCAGATCATCCGACGGCACCACGTCGGGACCCCGGCGGGTGGTGCCCTTCTTACGGCGGGCAACGCCCCGTATACCGGCTCGGCGCATCAGCCGCTCTACCCGTCTGCGGACTCACCCGGATCCCGGCACCGAGCCGCAGCTCGGCCCAGATCCGCAGGGAGCCGTAGGTGCCACGAGACCGCTTGTGGATCTCACGGATCGTCTCAGCCAGCTCGGCATCCTCACGGTCGCACCCCGAGACGAGACGCCATGAGCCGGATCGGGAAGTCAGCCTTGTTCGCATCCATGAACCGATAGATCACTTCGGCAGGACATTCTCCGAGGCGAACAAGCGCAGCGGCTCGAGAGAGCAGATCACGCTCCATCCGAAGCACCCGACACTCCTTACCCAGCCCGGCCAGCTCCTCCTTCTCCGACGTAGACATGCCGTCCTTCTTACCTTCGTCGATACCAGCCTGCCGGAACCAGTTCCGAAGACACGACTCCGACACCCCAATATCACGGGCGATCTGAGAGACCGGCTTCAACCCCTCCCGGACAAGCTCAACCGCCCGGCGGCGGAACTCAAGCGGATAAGGCGCAGGCACACTTCTCCTTTCCCAGGGCCCACAGGCCCCACACGCTAGATGTCCGGAGAAGCGGGGGACGTCCACACAGCTCCCCATCGACCAGCTGATGCGCACCAACCACCAACCCGGGCAGCCCCACCAACGCGGTGGCGTCCCGGCTACCTTGAACCACCGGCAAGGGTCTCTCCTTCTGCAGACGTTGCATCCCGCAGAATGGCGAGGCCCTTGCCCGCGCCCACGGATTTCAGACCCAACGCTCCGAAATCACACAGCCCCACACTTCATCGCGAAGATCCGGTCACCTCTCGAAAACCTGCTCGGTCGGCGATCTTGGGCGAGCCTGCTCCGAGCAAGACCCAACCAACTACTGCTGAACCCACAACGGTGAACGGAGTCACCCACGAACCTTCTTGGATCAGGCTCTCCAGGGGAGTCATGGGGCGAAGTTGACGCGTTCGACGGAGCCGTCGTATCTCGTTGCGTAGTGTGTGAACGGATCGACCGATGACTCCGCCGTAGCTGTCCGGGTAGCGAGATCCACCCTTATCTCGCCGGTATTGTAGAGCCGGTCGGTTGTTCCCGAGATCCCGAGCATCAGCCGACCGGTCGAGGGGTCGATCGCTACATCACTGACCCATCGATCTTCTCCGAGTTGGACGTCCGTCAGCTCGGACACGGTGAGATCCGGGCCGGCGATGTCGATGAGGCGGATCGAACCCGAATGTTCGACGACGAGGACTCCGGTGTCGACAACGACGCCGCCTGCGAATTCGTTCTCCGGCTCGCCTTCCGTGGGCAGCGTGATCACCCGAGGTTCTGTACCGTCCTCCCCGATCACGAAGAAGTCGCGGCTCTGGGCGCAGAGCACGCCGACCCGTTCGGTTCGCGCCTTCGGGAGGGGGAAGATCATCGCAGCACCGCAGGAGTTGCCCAGAGGCGTCCGCCGAATCGGCGACAGGTCCCCGCCATCGATCACCAGCAACGAATACTCGTAGGCTGGCCGGCCCACGATCGAAACCGACCCATCCGGTCCGGTTGCGGTTGCGCGGTTCAACGCCTTCATCTGTGGCACGTACACGCGTTCACCGCTGTCGGAGACGGCGAGGTAGGGCCATCCGAATGGTGGCCCGTACATCCGATCGACGACGGTGGTTGAGCCCCGCAACTTCCCGGTTGCGATATCGAAGGACGCCAAGACCATCTCGCCTTGCTCGTCGTCGTAGTACAACGCGAAGACCGAATCGCCGCTGGACGAAGCCACCGCTTCCAAGAAGGGTCCCGTATCTATCTGGAATGACTTGCCTGGGGAAGGCGAGATCACCACAGCACCTGGACGTGACTCGAGGCGGTTGACGACGACGATATCGACCGGCCCGGTCGGTCCTGCGCTCGTACGGGCTGCGTTGAACGTGATCAGACCGACGGCAGCGACCAGACCGAGCAACGCCCAGAGGCCCCGAGCTGAGGCCTTCAGAGTCCGCCTCTGAGCCCTTCGAGTCTCCATCGTGTCGCGTTGGCGCGTCTCGACGCCCCGGATCCTACGCGCCCGTGTTGGAGAATGCCAGACATAATCTTCCAGCTGCTCTGCGTCTGAGTTCGCGCGACAGATCGTTGTCCCGAGTCAGGTTTCTTGCTCAGATTCGGGGTTCGGTCGGTTTTGAGGGTTCTGGGTTGTTCAGGTATCGCTCCAGGGACCGCTGCCAGTCGATGGCTTCGTGGGGGCGGATCCGACGGTATTCGTCCAGGAACGCCTCGACATGGGCAGCGAGGTCGAGGCCATGGTCGATGTCATGGCGGTAGAGCCGTTCGTATTTCAAGGCTTGGAACCATCGTTCGATGACGCCGTTTGTCTCGGGGGCCCGGTGGCGGGTCCTGACGTGCTGCAGGAAGGGTCGCTGAGCGAACCAGCGGGCCACCGCGGCCGAACGCATCGCCGGGCCGTTGTCGGTGACCATGACCAGCGGTTCGATCTCGCCGCTGGCTGGATCGATACCGTCGTCGGCGAGCGCACCGCCCAGCAGCTCACCGGCGTAGCTGATGGCGACATCGAGCGCCCCGATCATGTCCGCGGCGGTCTGCGTGGTCGCCACCCGACATCCCAACGCCGCTTTGGCCCAGTAGGCCGTGGTCGCTCCCATCCGCCACGTGCCGCCCCTGATGGTCTCGAACTCGGAGAAATCAAACTGCCACACCCGGTTGCGGCGGGTCGGCGGCTCGCAGAACGCTTCCCGGCGCTCCCCGGCCAGGCGACGTCGCTCAGCCTGATAGGCCAACGGCTGCAGCAGACCCCGGCGAGCCAGAGCCCGTGTTCGGCGACGATTGCGACCCGACATCATGCCCATCGGCGCGGGCAACCGCCCAGATCTTACGGTGCCCCCACGCCTCCCACTCGGCGACATACTTGGCCACGGTCGGCACGATCCGATCCACCACCGGCGCCGGCCACGGACCTTTCTGCGGACTCCCGGCTCGCCACTTCGCCAACCGGTAGTGATACGTCCGCCGGGGAATCCCGATCAGCTCGCAGAACCTCGAGATCGTGAGCTGAGCTTCGATACAGATCATCTCGAGATCCTCGAAGAGCCGAGATACTCGGCTCCCTTCCGCCACACCCGCAACTGGACATGAGCCTCGCCCAACGCCGCTTTCAGCTCCTCGTTCTCGGCTTCGAGTTCCAGCTCCCTCGACGACCGGCGCCTCGAACCCGTCTCGAGGCCCTTCCGGCCGACGTCCAAGAACAGCCGTATCCCGTTGTGCACCGACTGCTCAGACACACCGTTACACCGCGCCGCTTCCACAGCCGACACCTCCCCGCGCAACACCGACAGCACGACGCGTAGCTTCTACTCAAGTATCTTCTTCGATGGCTTCGCCATCCACCGCTCCTTCGCTCAGGACCGAAACCTAGACCCTGAACAAGAAACGATGACCCGGGGCACCGCCCCCACCGTCGCCGAGGCCCGCCGACGCCTCAAACCTTCCAATCCGCATCGGTAGCCGTCTTCCGCAGTGAGAACGCCCCATTGCTGGCTCCTCTGAAACCTTCGGCTCAGGGTCACCTCGAGCGACGTTCGCCCCGTATGTGTCCGGCTGGCTTCAATCGTTTCAACCGCGTGTCGCATGGCGCGTCCATGACACGGCGGGGCGCGGGCCCCGACCGCTACTCACGCACGAACCCGTCCGACGCCCTGACGCCGTAGTAGGGCTTGGTTTCGGTGTTCTTCGATACGGTGGAGGACGCGCCGAATGGGGTCGGCGCAGTCCTCTTGGATCCCGGGTTCAAGGAACTCCCGAGCGCGATCCCCGTTGAGTTGGGTTCGGCGGGCAATGGCGGGGTGGTCGATCCAGTCTCGGCCGAGGGCCTGGGTGAGCACGTCAGCGGCGGTCTGGTTGTCGTGGACGGCGACGTAGGCGTGGTTGGTGTGGCGTCCTCGGGTGAGGGGGGTGTAGACGCCTCTGGCGTCGGTGGGGGTGTCGATGAGGAGAAGGGCGACGTCGACGGTGCGGCCTTGGGTGGCGTGGCTGGTCTGGGCGTAGCCGAGTTCGACGTGCTCGGCGACGTAGCCGGCGGGGAGGCGGATGCTGCCGGTGGGCCCGTCGAGGCTGAGGGTCTGGTCGGGGTGGATGGCGGTGATGGTCCAGTGGTCCCGGTTCTTCACCATCACTCCCAGGTTGGTGCGGAGCCGCCGGTCGTTGCGGCGGGTGACCACCTCGTCACCCACCAGGAGCTGCTGGTCGCCGACCTGGAGGGACGGCCCGTCGGGGTTGAGCTCCCCGATCATGAGGCGGACCTGCTGGGCGTGCTGGTTGAGGCGGGCGACGGTGTCGGTGCGGTGGGCCATGAGCGCCACCGTCTGGCGGTCGCTTCGGGCCTGCTGCCAGTGGGCGATGATCGCCTGGTCCATCTCCTCGACGGGGCCGTGATGGAGCCGTCCGTGGTGGTGGTAGGCGCCGAGGACGGTCGGGTCGCCGACCCGCAGCCGCAGGGTGGCGTCACGTTCCCACTCGTGGCGGAACCGGTGGACTTGGTCAAGTTCGATGGCGCCGTAGGTGTCGACGAGGTGGGCGAACATGCCGCCTCGGCCGACCGCGGTGAACTGGCGGGGATCCCCGACCAGGACGACCCGCCAGCGCTGCTGGTCGGAGAGACGAGCCAGTTCTGCGAGTTTGGGGGTGGCGGCGGTGCCGGCTTCGTCGACGATCACCGTGGTGCCTGCAGGCAGGTCGTAGGCGGGTTCCGGTGGCCGGGTCGGGTCGTCGTGTTCGACGAGGAGCTTGTCCAGGGTGTCGGCGGGCATGCCGGTCTCTGCGGCGAGCACGTCGGCGGCGACTGCGGTGGGGGCCACCCCGAACACCGCACGGCCCTGCGCCTGCAGGTCGGCGACCGCAGCAGCGAGCATGGTGGTCTTGCCCGCCCCGGCCGGGCCGACGATCAGCTCCAGCCCGCCGTGGCCGGCGACGACCGCTGCCGCCTCCGCTTGGGCCGGAGTGAGCGACTCGCTGCGACCGACCAGCGGGGGCGAAGCCTGGACGTGCTCCCTCCGTCGGCGGTCGGCCCATGCGACGAGTTGGTGTTCTTCGTCGAGGATGGCCTTTGTGGTGAGGGCCCGGTCGATGGCGGCTTCGGAGATCGGACGGCCGTCGCGGCGCAGGGTCGCCCCGGCGGGGATCGGCGCCGACAGGTCCACGCACCGAGCCGCGGCGACCTGGTCGGCGAGCTCGTCCACGAACCTGACGAGCTCCTGAGCGTCGACCGTCACGCTGGTGGGCACCGTGGCGGCCAATTCGCGGACCAGCTCGGCGGGCCGCCACGACGACTGCCGCCCGGCGAGGGATTCGAGGGCCTGGCCGGTCATCCCCGTCGCCGTCACGGCGTCGAGGCCTTCGAGCTCAAGGTGGCGGCCGACGACGGAGGCGACGAGCCGCTCAGAATCGTAGCCCAACGTTGCGGCCCGTTCCCGCCACCATGCCCGCAGCTCCGCCGGTGTCGTGCCGCGGGGTTTGGCCGGTCGGCTGTCCACCACCGCCTCCCGCTCCAGCCGCCACCGTTCCTTCCGGGACGGTTCCCGACCCAGGCGGCTCTCGAACCGGGCCAGCTTGTCCGCCACCCGCCGCTCCACATCCCGGGTGCGTTGGGAGAACTCGGCCAGGATGTCGGCGTCGACACCGGCGATCTCGGCGATGCCATGCACCGGCTGCTCCCAGGCGACCCCGAGACGGCGGGTCAACTCGGACCGCAACCCGGCGTGATACAGGGCGGAGAGGGTCCGCTGGTCCATCTTGATCGTCCGGGCGTCCAGCGCCAGCCACCGGCCGTCGGGGGCCGGAACCCGGTTGACGATCACCGCATGGGTATGCACCTGCGGATCCAACCGGCGGCTCGTGTGCTGCCGGAAGATGCCCACCGCGATCCCGTCGGCGTCCACGCACACCACATGACCCCGACGGCGCAACCGGGTATGCGCATGGTCCTCCACCCAGCCCAGCACCGCCTCCACCGCCCGCTCATGCGACTCGATCACCTCCCGACGCACCTCCGGGTCACCGAGGGCGAACAGCACCGACACCGACTTGGGAGCCGAAAAGGTGGCGTCGTAGCCC
>WFOA01000037.1 GCA_015488325.1 Acidimicrobiia bacterium
CCCCCGAGGTCCCGCCCCACTTCCACCTCCTCCCCGACGTCACGGATCACCGTCCCCGGCGGGAGGTCGACGACCCCGTCCGGGCCGGTGACGAAGATGCGCCGTTCGGCCTCGACCCGTCGTCCGATCCTTCCGTCGGCTCCGACGACGCCCGGGGACCCGGTCTCTCCCACCACCACTCCCACGCCGCCGTCGGCCAACCGGGCTGTCGGGCCCGGCGCCAGCCCGGCGGCGTTGACGTTCCCGCGGATGCGGGCGGCGGCTTCCCCGGCGACGGGAACCGGCCGGTATCCGTCGAGGAGGGCCGGCACGAGCCTCGCTTCGAGGAGCCGTTCACCCTGGTAGACGACCCGCAGGAACCCGGTGGGGAAGGTCGAGAGGAGATCCTGGTCGAAGACGAGGTTGCCCATCGAATGGGCGATGAGCCGGTCCCGGTACCATTCGAACCCCTGGAGGACGTGGGGATGGTGGGCGACGACGAGGTCGGCTCCGGCATCGATGGCCGACCGGGCGGCCCGACGCATGTACTCCGAGCCCGTCGCCGCGTACTGGAATCCGGAGTGCAGCGTCACGATCACCAGTCCGGGCCCGGCCGCGCCGACATCGGCGGCGACCGCGTCGGCAGAGAAGAGGGCGGCTCCGCCGTGGCCCCGACGTGCCACCCAATCCTGCAGCTCCGGGAAGGTGTCGGTGAGCGCCGCCCACAGGGCCCCCGCCTCGTCGTCGTCCAGGGTGGCTTCGAGTCCGGCGAACCAACGCCAGGCGTCACCGGGTCGCATCTCCGACGGCGCCAGCCACACCGTGTCTCCGGGTTGGCCGTATCCGAAACGCCGGGATTCGAACATCCACGCCTCCTCGGGGGCCAGGTCGGCGGGGATCGGGACATCCCCACCGGGGAGCCGGTCGTTCACTTGGTCACCGCCGAGTGTCGTGTACGAGAGCACCGTCACGTCACCTCCGGGGGTGGCGACCACGGCGGGACGTCGCGCCGACGCCTCGTCCAGACCTGCTCCGACGACCGCGATCCCGGCGGCGCCGAGGGTCTCCGCCGTCGTCGCGAGACCTTCGGCGCCCCAGTCGTAGGAGTGGTTGTTCCCCGACGTCGCCACATCCACGCCCATCGAACGCAGGGCCGCCACGATCTCGGGAGGCGACCGCAGGAGAAACCGTTTCCCGGGGAGGGACGCCGTCGGGTCGGGATCGCCGACCACCGTCTCCAGGTTCACGACCGTGAGGTCGGCGGCCGCGAGCAGCGGTGCCAGGTCGGCCACCACCGCGGCTGCGCTCACCCCGCCGTCCCCCTCCGCCACCGTCGCCGTCCCGGCCCGCCCGGGACGCAGATACCGGCGCCCCAGCATCACGTCGCCTCCGAGGTGCATCGCCGTCCTGATCTCGCCGGTGGGACCGCGGCGGGCCCACAGCCGTACCGCCACCTCGCCGCCCACGTCCACCACCACCGGTTCGGTGAGCATCCCCGTCGCCGACACCGTCCCGGCGACAGGTCCGGCCAGCCGGACCCTCGCCACCCCCTCGTCGTCGGTGACGAACCTCCCCGTCTGCACCTCGACGACCGCCCCCGGAACCGGTCGTCCCTCCTCGTCGACGACCGTGACGAATCCTTGGGGCCGTCCACCGACCACGATGTCGCCGCCGCCGCAGCCCGCCACCACCACGGCGACGACTGCGGCCACGCCGATGATCCGAGCGCGCATCCTCCCTTTCATCGGCGCCGGAACCCGGCCCTTGACCCGTACCATGGCGGGTGATCCCTCACCGGAGCATGCCATGGCCGACACCGTCCAGATCATCGACGTCTCCCCCCGCGACGGCCTTCAGAACGAACCGGTACTCCTCGCCACCGAAGACAAGGTGGAGCTGATCCGCAGGCTGGTGGCGGCGGGGATCACCAAGGTGGAGACGACCAGTTTCGTCCATCCCCGTCTCGTTCCCGCCATGGCCGATGCCGAAGCGGTGATGGCCGCCCTCGAGGAGGTCCCCGGCGTCTCCTACATCGGTCTCGCCCTCAACGAACGCGGGGTGGAACGTGCGATCGCCGCCGGATGCGACGAAGTGAACTGCGTGGTGGTTGCCTCGGAGGGATTCGGGTATCACAACCAGGGGATGACCCCGGAAGAGTCGGTCGACACGTGGCGGCGGGTCGCCTCCCGGGCCCACGAGGCGAACGTCGTCCCGTCGGTGGTGATCTCGGTGGCGTTCGGATGCCCCTTCGACGGCGAAGTCCCCACCGGACGGGTCGCCGAGCTCGCCGCCGCCGCCACGTGTCGACCGACTCTTCCGGGGTCATCCCCTGGTTGTGATACCCGAATCCCTCCGAGGCAACCACCACGCAGTTCACTTCGTCGCATC
>WFOA01000038.1 GCA_015488325.1 Acidimicrobiia bacterium
GAGGTCGTCCCACAGGTGGTCCCGACCGGGGATGCCCAGGTAGGTGCTGGCCATCGGTGACAGTTCGGCGAGCTCGTCGACGAACCGGTCGGCTGTCTCGAAGGGAGTCATCGGCCGGAGCCTACCGGCGACAGCGCCGATGTCCCGGGTGCACCAGCTCGCGGAATGCGCCACTTCCTGTACACGACGGCGTTGGTACTCTCCCGGCGTGCCCGACCCCGAACTCATCGACGTCCGACCCGACGAACGGATCGACACCGACCGGCTCGCCGCCTGGCTGCGAGGCCGGCTGCCCGGCACCGACCGACCCCTCACCATCCGCCAGTTCGGCCGGGGCAAGGCCAACCTCACCTACCTCCTCCGGTTCGGCGACGGCGACGACACCGTCGAATACGTCCTCCGCCGACCGCCCCTCGGACCCGTCGCCCCCGGCTCCCACGACATGGCCCGGGAGTACCGGGTGCTGTCGACCCTGTGGAAGGCGTTCCCCTACGCGGCCCGGGCCTACCTGTTCTGCGACGACGAGGACGTCATCGGCGCCCCCTTCTTCGTGATGGAACGCAAACACGGCGTCGTCGTCCAGCAGGTGGTGCCTCCCGAGTTCGGTGGTGGGGAGGATCCGGTAGCGAACCGGAAACTGTCGGAAGTGGTGGTCGACACCCTCGCCGAGTTCCACGCCGTCGACCCCGCCGAGGCGGGCCTCGACGACCTGGGCCGCCCCGACGGGTTCCTGGAACGCCAGGTGCGCGGCTGGACCGAACGGTGGCACCGGGCCAAACACGAAGACAACCCCCTCGCCGACGACCTGGCCGAATGGCTGGCCCAGACGATGCCTGCCTCCCCCCCGGCGACGCTGCTGCACAACGACTGGCGGCTCGACAACATGGCGGTCGACCCACGGGACCCGGGCCGGTGTGTGGCCGTGTACGACTGGGACATGGCGACCCGGGGCGACCCCTTCGCCGACCTGGGGACGGTGATGGCGGTGTGGTACGGGCCCGGCGAGATGGCCTCGGAGCTCAACCCGATGCCCACCCTCGCCCCCGGGTTCATGTCGAGGGTCGAGGCGATCGAACGCTACGGGCAGAAGTCGGGCCGGGACGTGTCGGGGGCGGGCTGGTACGTCGTGTTCGGGACCTTCAAGATGGCGGTGGTCCTCCAACAGATCTACATCCGTTGGCTGCGGGGCCAGACCCAGGACGAACGCTTCGCCGTCCTAGGAGACGGCGCCAAGCATCTGTTGGAGCTGGCCGCCCAGCGGCGGGCAGACGAGACGTAGCTGCGACGGCACCAGCCGAGGTGCCACCCGGGGAGCGACACCACAGACGGTCCCGGAACGTCCACTCCCTCGGGGTCGGAGCCGTGGGGTTCGAGCCGACACCGGTTCCCCGGCCGCCCCAAAGAGCCCGCCGGATTCGGACACCGCACAGGCCCCAGCCTCACCACTGCTCCCAGTGGGTGATGTCTTCGGCCCGGCGCCGGGGGGCGATCCCGAAGGAGCCCCGGGGACGGCCCATCGGCACCAGGGCGACGATCTCGTAGCGGTCTGGGATCCCCAACAGCCTCCGCAGGTCGTCCTGGCGGCTCCACCAAACGGTGGTGAGGACGGTGCCGATCCCGAAGGAACGGGCGGCGAGGATGAAGTTCTGGACCGCCGGATACACCGAGGCGTACAGGGGCCCGATCTCCACCACCCCGTCGTCGTCACGGGGGGCGATCGAGATCTTCGGCACGCAGAACAGCACGAGGGCGGCGGCCGTGTCGAGATGTTCCGCCAGATACCGGGAAGCGCGGATTCCCCGCATGAACGTCTCTCGTTCTTCTTCGGTACGGAAGGGAGGCAGGGCGGAGAGTTGGGCCCGTTCCCACCGTTCGTAGGCGGCCCGGTAGATCCCGGCGACCCGACGTTTGCGTTCCGGATGGGTGACGACCACGTACTGCCAGGGCTGGGTGTTGCCGCCGCTGGGCGCCTGCTGGGCGGCCCGCAGGCAGGCTTCGATCTCTTCCCGTGTCACCGGCTCGTCGGTGTAGCGGCGGATCGCCCGGGTGGTGAGGATGCCTTCGTAGAGGTCCATCAGCGGCCCTCGAAGGTAGGCGGGCGGCCCTCCCTCCAGGCGGTGAGGGCTTCCCGATGGTCGGCGGAGTCCAACGTCACCATCTCGTAGGCGGTGGCAACGTCGAAGGCCACGTTGAGGGCCTCCTTCACCCATTTGTTGACCGCCAGCTTCGTGTAGCGGACCGCCAGGGGAGCGCCGGCGGCGAGCCGTCGGGCATAGGCGGTCGCCTCTTCCCGCAGCCGCTCCGAGGCGACGACGTGGGTGACGAGACCCATCCGATGGGCTTCCTCGGCGCTGACCGGGTCGCCGGTGAGTAGGTACCGCTTGGCGAGAACGGGACCCACCGCCAGGGGCCAGATGGCGGTGCCGCCGTCGCCGGCGACGATCCCCACCTTCACGTGGGGGTCGCCCAAGGTGGCGTCTTCGGCCATGAACACGGCGTCGCAGAGCAACACCAGGGTGGCGGCGAGCCCTATCGCCGGTCCGTTCACCGCCGCCACCACCGGGACTTCGACGTCGAGGAGGTCCCAGATGAGCTGTTTGCCGGCCCGCCGCAGCTCGTCCCGGGCCGCTGCGTCCTCCAACTGCGGGAACCAGGCGAAGTCCCCGCCGGCCGAGAACGCCCGCCCTGCGCCGGTGAGGACGACGGCCCGGGCGGGCGGGTCGTCCCGGAGCCAGGTGACGAGGCGGCACAGGTCGGCGTGGAGGGCGGCGTCGATGGCGTTGACGGGTGGCCGATCGATGACGACGACGGTGACGTCGCCGTCGCCGTCGAGCCGCAGATGATCGAATCGGGGGGTCATAGGGTCCCCGTGTCGGTCTCGAGGCCGAGGAGGATCCGGCCGGCCAGCTCCCAGGTGGGCGGGGCGATCGCCATGTGTTGGGAGGCGGTGTGGACGTCCCGGAACCGACGGGCCAAACCCCAGGTCTCGTAGACCGAGGTGCCTCCTCCCGCCTCGTACATGGCGTCGACCACCGCCACCGACGTCTCGGCGGCCAAGGTGGCGGCCATCCGCAGGCGGGCCCGGGTGACGTCGTCGATGCGACCTTCGGTTCCGGCCAGTTCGTAGGCTTCGGCGGCGACGTCCCGAAGGCTCTGGCGGGCGGCGGCGAGGCGTGCTTCGCAGGCGGCGACGGCGACCTGGGTGTAGGGCCGCTCCGCCAACCTCCGCCGGCTGCCGGTGGGGGTCTTGGCGCCGGCGAGGGCCACCAGCTCGTCGATGGCACCCCGGGCGATGCCCAACATGACGGCGGCGACCCCGACGGCGAGCATGCCGAAGACGGGGAAACGGAACAGGGGGTCGTCGGGCCAGGGTTCGACGGTGACGAGGGAGGTGACGAACTCGGAGGGGACGTGGAGGTCGGCGACGGCGAAGTCGTAGGAGCCGCTTCCGGCGAGACCGACCGTGTCCCAGGTGTCGGTGAGGACCTGCACGTCGTCGGCGGGCATGAGGACGGTCTGGACGTCCGGCGCCCCGGACGGCAACGGGGGGCGCCCTTCGACGATCACCCCGCCGGCGATCCACGAGGCGTGGAGGCTGCCCGAGCCGAAGGGCCAGCGGCCACTGACCCGAACACCGTCGCCGGTGGGCGTACCCTTCCCTTTCGGGGCGAGGGCTCCGGCGGCGAAGGTTCGGGGTCCGTCGGCGAAGACGACGGCGGCCGTGTCCGGGGGGAGGTATCCGGCGAGGAGCGATGACGTCGAGACGATCATCGCCACCCAACCGGCGGAGCCGTCGGCCGCCCCGATCCGTTCGAGGACTTCCACGATCGTTTCGGGGGCGAGGGCGGAGCCTCCGAGCCGCCGGGGGAGCGCCATCCCGCCGAAATCCCGCACCCGGAGGGCTTCGACGACCGGTTCGGCCAGGCGCCGTTCCCGTTCGGTGACGTCGGCGTATTCGGCGGCCACGGTGGCCACTTCGGCGGCGGCGAGGAGGGGGTCCCGCCCCAGCGTCGCTGGCATGACGCGACTCTAGAAGGAATTCTTGGAGTTCGGCTCTAGAATCGCAGGAGATTTTTGATGACTGCTCTACCTCTGCCGCCGACGTCCCGGAAGGCCCGGTCCACCCACGACGCCCTGGTCACCGCCACCCGCGACGTCATCCGACGGACCGGGGCCCTCATCCCCGCAGAGGTGGCGGAGACCGCCCAACTGTCGCCGGCCACGTTCTACGCCTATCTTTCCTCGAAGGACACCGCCCTCGCCGCCGCCTTCGACCTGAGCCTCGGCGAGATGCTGCAACGGGTCGCCGAGAAAGCCAACGTCGAGCACCTCCTCGAAGAGGGGCTCGAGACAACGGTTCGGGCCGTCGTGGAGGAGACCGCCGGGGCGTTCCGGCTCGACGCCAGGGTGTTCCGACTGGCGGTGGGACGGTTGGGGGAGTCCGAGCTCCTCAGGGCCGTGTACCGGCACCGGGAGACCGAAGCCCTCCAGCTCCTCGCCCGCTTCGTCCGCCTGGGCGCCGCCGCCGGGAAGATCCGAGGCGAACCCGACCCCGAGACGGTGGCTCGAGCCCTCCTCGTCGCCCTCCAGGGCCTCCAGAACCCCCTGCTGCATGAAGAAGGCGAACGGGACGAGGTGGTGGCGCTGCTCAGCGAGATGCTGACGGCGATGCTGCGGCCAGCATCTTCTTGAGGGCGGAGGCGAAGGCCGCCAACTCGTCGTCGTCGAGGGAGTCCAGCAGCGGTGTGTTGGCGTAGAGCCGCTCGTGGATGCGACGTCGCAGCTCGCGTCCCTTGGCGGTGAGGACGAGCTGGCGAATCCGGCGGTCCCCGACATCGGGACGGCGTTCCACCAGTCCCCGCTCTTCCAGGCGGTCCGCCAACCCCGTCACATAGGAGGCGTCACAGGAGAGTCGGTCGGCGAGGGTTCCCATCGCCATCGGCTCGGCGAGGTGATGGAGGGCGATCGCCATCGGCGGGGTGAGGTCGAACTCGACGAGACGGGCGTGGACGCGTTCGCGCATCCGCCTGGACAGGTCGTGGAGGAGGTCGACGACCTGAGCTTCGAGATCGGCGCGCGTCACGTCCTGAGGATACCCCGAACTCCTTCACTCTCTCAATGTTTGGTATGGTCAAGTAGTATCTCGCCTCAGTGTCGAAAAGGAGGAGGATGTCCGGACCGATCGTCGAAGCCGAAGGCGTCGTCAAGACCTTCGGGCCGATCCGCGCCCTCGACGGTGTAGACATCTCATTCGAGGCGGGCATCATCTACGGGCTCCTCGGACCGAACGGAGCCGGGAAGACCACCCTCATCCGGGTCCTCACCACCCTCATCCGCCCCGACGCCGGAACCGCCCGGGTGGCAGGCATCGACGTGCTCGCCGACCCCACCGCCGCCCGCACCAAGATGGGACTGGCCGGCCAGTTCGCCGCCGTCGACGACTACCTCACCGGCCGCGAGAACGTGGAGATGGTCGGGCGACTCTACGGGCTGAGCCGAGGTGACGCCCGGCGCCGCGCCGCCGAAGTCCTCGAACGGATCGGCCTCGTCGACGCCGCCGACCGCCCCGTCCGCACCTACTCGGGCGGGATGAGACGCCGCCTCGACCTGGCAGCGTCGATGGTGGGGCGACCCCAGGTGCTGTTCCTCGACGAGCCCACCACCGGCATCGACCCGCGCAGCCGTATCGACATCTGGAACCTCATCCAAGACCTCGTCGCCGACGGGACCACGATCCTGCTCACCACCCAATACCTCGACGAGGCCGACCAGCTCGCCGCCCGAGTGGCGGTGATCGACTGTGGCCGTGTGATCACCGAAGGCACCCCCAGCGAGCTGAAGGACAAACTGGGCGGGGCGGTCGTCGAGCTGACCGTCACCGACGACTGCCGGGACCAGACCCTCGCCGCCCTGGCGACGGTGACCGGCGAGCAGCCCGCCTACGAGCCGTCCACCAAGAAGATCACCGTCCCCGCCCCCGACGGTGCCCGCACCCTGATGGCGGTGGTGCGGAGCCTCGACAGCTCGGAGATCGTCCCCGACGACATCACCTTGCGCAAACCCACCCTCGACGACGTGTTCCTCGCCCTCACCGGACATCACGCCGAAGACCAGACCCAAACGTCCGCCACGAAGCCGAGACGACCGAGGAGGATCCGATGACCGCCCTGCCTGCACGGAGCAGAGTCGGCCTCGCCCAGGCGGTCCGTGACACGGCCGTCATCACCAAACGCAACCTGCTCCGCAACGTGCGTCTCCCCCAACTCCTGCTGTTCTCCACGGTGCAGCCGGTGATGTTCCTCCTGCTGTTCAACTACGTGTTCGGCGGCGCCATCGGCCGCGCCATCCCCCCGGCCGCCGGCGGCAAGTACATCAACTGGTTGATCCCAGGCCTGGTGGTACAGGTCGCCACCTTCGGCGCCGGGCAGACCGCCCTCGGCCTCACCGAAGACCTCTCCAAAGGGGTGATCGACCGTTTCCGGTCGCTGCCGATGGCCCGTTCGGCGGTGCTCGCTGGACGCACCATGTCGGACCTGATCCGCAACGGACTCATCATCAGCCTCATGTTGGGAGTCGGGTTCCTCATCGGTTTCCGCTACCAGACCGACTTCGTCCGTCTCGTCGCCGGGGTGGCGGTGGCGTTGGCGTTCACCTACGCCATGTCGTGGGTGATGGCGGCGATCGGCCTGGCGGTGAAGAACCCCGAGGCCGCCCAGTCGGCGGTGTTCCTGCCGGTCTTCCCCCTGGTGTTCGCCAGCTCGGTGTTCGTCCCCACCCAGACGATGCCGGACTGGCTGCGGGCCTTCGCCGACAACCAGCCGATCACCGTGACCACCAACGCCCTGCGCGGCCTGATCCTCGGAGAGGGAGCGTTGCTGCCCGGCCAAACGGTGGAGGGCCAGATCCTCGCGGCCCTCGCCTGGGCGGCGGGCATCCTCGCCGTCTTCGCCCCACTGGCAGTGAGGGTGTACCGGCGGACGGTGAGCTGATCGGCGGGTCCCGATCCGGCCGCCCACCGAGGTCGTACTGTCCCACCTCCGGTCGTGGCCCGGATACGAAGACGACTCACAAACCCCCGTGTCTCCCTGGGGATGGTGATACTGCTGGCGTCGGCCGCCTGTGCGGGGCCGGCGCCGGCGGTCACCGCCGGGGAATACCGGGCCGCCGAAGCCCGGCTACGGCCCGCCCTCACCGAAGTGGAGATGGACGACTTCATCGAAGCCTGCCTCGAAGACCAAGCCGTCACCGTCTTCACCCGACTCCCCGGCGGCCAAGGCTTCATCGGCGAGAACGTCAGCCCCCGGGACAGCCAGGTGATGGAAGACTGCAAGGACCAGCTCCTCGCCACCTTCGAGTTCCCGCCGCCGCCGGAGAGCGCCGCCGACTTCCGGGTCCTCTACGACCGGTATCTCGTCCAGGCCGAATGCCTCCGCTCCCTCGGCGTCACCGTCGACGTCCCCTCCTTCGACACCTACTACGACCAGCTTGGAGACTGGTTCCCCTACCAGAACCTCGAACCCGTAGACGGCGAACAGTGGCAGCTCTGGAACGACACCTGCCCCCAAAGCCCCTGGGAATACGAACCCGCCACCCGCCCCGGCCAATGACACCGAGGTCGCTGGACGACGCCATCGCCGAGCGGCGCCCCACATCCGGGGTCGGTACCGTCGTCCGAACCGGACGGTGAAGGGAAACGGCGGCGACGCGGCGACCGGCAGAAGGACACAGCCCGCCGTCTCGTCCGGCATCGACCGGCCCCCCGAATCCCCCACCTCGAAACCGGGACGGAACCATCGGGGGTCGACCCGTCCGCCTACGATGCCGGAGCGAACAGCTTCCGGGAACGTCGGATCGACCCCGACCACGCTTGCCCGCGACGGTGAATGGCCGACGGACAGGTCGCGTCGATCACACCTTCCCCCTGAACCATGTCGAGCCGAAGGTTCAGCGGGTCCGGATCCACTCGGCGATCGCCGCCGACGCCACCCCTGCCAGGAGCCCGAACAGCGCCACGGCCGGGACCGCCAGGTCGAGGTCGATCTGAGACAGCAGCCCCCTCATAGCCCTACTATGCCGGACGCGACGCCCGCCGGCAACGGGAAATCGCCGCGACATCCGGGCACCGAATGTGGCTCGGCCCGGCCCGACGCCTACCCTGCAGCCGTGATCGACACTCTCCTGCTCGTCGCCCTCCCCGCATCGGGGAAGTCGGAGCTCCGCCGCTACCTGGAATCCCTCTCCGACGACGAACGGTCCGAAGCCTTCGGCCTGGGACCCCTCGTCCAACTCGACGACTTCCCCTACGTCCATTTCATGCGCCGAGTCTCCCAGGAGCTGCGGTGCCTCGGCGGACCGCCCCGGTTCTTCGACGGTGACGACCGGCCCTTCCGGGATCCCGACGACTGGGGCACTCTCACCCTCCTCCTGGACGAAGACTTCCGGAACCTCGGACAGGAACCGCCGCATGCCGTCCACCCGGCACGGCTGCTCTTCGAACGGATCGACCGGGCCCGCCGCAACCTGGGAATCGACCCGGCCTTCGCCACCCTCGACGCCGACCTCGTAGAACGTCTCGCCCGGGCCGTCGCCGCCGACGCCGCAGATGTCATCGGCGGTCTCCCCCGCCAGGTCCCCGAAGGGCGGACCGTGGTCGTCGAGTTCGCCCGGGGAGGTCCCGACGGTGCGACCCCGCCGCTGCGGCCGCCCTACGGATACGGCTACGCCCTGTCGCTGTTCTCCGACCGGCTCCTGGAGACGGCCCGGGCCCTCTACGTGTGGGTGACGCCCGAAGAGTCACGCCGTCGCAACCGAGAACGGACCCGACCCGGGGAGGAAGGGTCGATCCTGTTCCACGGCGTTCCCGACGAGGTGATGCGAGCCGACTACGGCACCGACGACTTCCTGTGGCTGTTGGAGCATTCCGACCTGCCGGGCACGGTCCCCGTGGAACACCCCGGACACCGCCACCACCTGCGGGCGGCGGTGTTCGACAACCGGGAAGACCACACGTCGTTCCTGCGGGAAGATCCGGAACGGTGGCCCGAGGACGCACTGGCCGCCCTTCGCCGGGAACTCGAGGAGGTCTTCGCCGGGATCCGCCATTGAGGCGCGGCCCCGCCCGATGGACCGCCGCCCACCGCCACGGTGGCCGCCGACCCTGAGGCCTCTTCCAAAGTGAATCTGTTTTTCGCGTTCTGGTTGACATTCGAGAGAGAGAGAGAGATGATGTCGACGCGTTGTCGGGCATGGAGGGGAACATGCCACAACATCGAGGACCGGGAACACGGTGTTCCCGAAGGGGAATCCTCCTCCTCCTCGCCCTCCTCCTCGTCACCGTCTGGTCGATCCCCGCTGCAGTTGAGGCCTCGGGAACCCCCGTCTATCCGACCTTGGACCGGGGAAGCCGCGGCGAAGACGTTTACGCCCTCCAATACCTGCTCAGATATCGCGGCTATTCGTTGACCGTCGACGGCATCTTCGGATCGGGAACCGAAGCCAAAGTCAAGGCGTTCCAGTCGTCGCGGGGCCTGTCAGCAGATGGGGTGGTCGGGCCCGCCACCTGGTCGAAGCTGATCGCCACCGTTAGCTGGGAATCCTACGGAGACCACGTGAGAGCCGTCCAACGTCTCCTCCGCTACAAGGTCGGATACACCAACGTGCCGATCGACGGCAACGGCAACGACGCCGCCACCAAACAGCGGATCCGGGACTTCCAGAACCACATGGGCCTCACCGCCGACGGGGTAGTCGGCCCCGTCACCTGGAAGAACCTACTCTGGCACTTCGACAAGGTGGACCCTGACAGCTACATCTGCTGGAAAAACCCCACCTCGGCCGTCGACCCCTGGGGCACCGCCGAGGTCCGCCGGTTCCTCTTCCTCACCGGCTATTCGTTCTCCATCCAAGCGGCCGGCAAGGTGGCGATCGGCGACCTCAGCCTCGAGCACGGCGGCGACATCTCGGGCCACGCCAGCCACGAAGTCGGACTCGACGCCGACATCCGCCCGATCCGCACAGATCGCAAACAGTGCACCAACGCCGTCTCCGTCGGCGACGCCCAATACGACCGTACCAAGACCCGTGAACTCATCTACGACATCCACGGACGCGCGGACAGCGGCCAACACCTCCAGTTCATCATCTTCAACGACAGCGTGCTGGCGAGGGAGTTCTCCTACGTCCAACAGGGGAACTCGACTCACAACAACCACCTGCACGTCCGCTACTGCCAGGTCTACTACC
>WFOA01000039.1 GCA_015488325.1 Acidimicrobiia bacterium
ACACGGAGATGACGGTGCAGTTGATCGCGCCGATCGCGATGGATGAGGGGTTGCGGTTCGCGATCCGTGAGGGGGGCCGCACCGTCGGTGCCGGCCGGGTCACCAAGATCCTCAAATAGCCACCAACCCCACCCCAACGAAACGAGCACACGATGCCTTCTGACAAACGACCTCCGATCACCCTCGCCTGCGAGGTGTGCAAGCGGCGGAACTACGTCACGACGAAGAACAAGACGAATACCCGCGAGCGCCTGGAGTTGCGCAAATACTGCCGCTGGTGCCGTACCCATACGGTGCACCGCGAGACCCGCTGACGTCGCCGCGGTGACGACGCCGTCCGTCGACCTCGAAGGCCGCCGCTTCGGCCCCGTCCGCTTCCGGTGGTGCCGGGAGAAGGTGGTGGACTTCGTCGACGCCACCGGCGACGATCCCGAACGCTGGGTCGACCACGCCCCGCCGGGCATGGCCGCGGCCGCGCTCTTCGCCGTGGCGGCACCACTCCTCGCCGAGTTCGACGACGCCTCGGTCATCCACGGGGAACAGGCGTTCACCTGGCACGGGCCCCTCACCACCGAGATCGACCACGAGGTGGTGGGCACCGTGGCCCGGGTGAGGGAGCGGCGGGGGGTTCGCTTCGTCACCTTCGAGCTGGCGGTGACGAACGACGGCCGCCCGGTCGTCGAAGGACGCTCCATGTTCATCGCCTCGGAGCCGGACGGGTCGGTACGCGCCGACGACGAGGTGGTGGAGCCGCAGGCCCACGTCCGGGGGACGTTCGAGGCGGTGGAGGTCGCCGGGTCCGAGTTCGGACCGTTCGCCCGGTCGGCGAGCCGCGCCGACCTCGTCCGCTACGCCGGGGCGACCCGGGACTGGAACCCCATCCACTGGGACCACGACGCCGCCGTCGCCGCCGGTCTGGGCGGCGTCATCTGCCACGGCCTCCTCCAGCTCGCCTGGATGCTCCAACCCTTCGCCACCCCCGGCACCGACCCGGCGCCCCTCGAAGCCGGGCGTTTCCGGTTCCGGCGCCCCCTCCGACCCGGCGTCCAGGCCTACCTGGCCGGCACCGTCACCGACGACGGAGGCACCGTCGAGCTCTTCGACGACGACGGCCCGTTCGTCACGGGCACGGTGTCGAGGTAACCCCGATGGACCCGGATCGAGTCCAAGCACGTGAACGCCTGCTCGTCGACCGGGCACGGTCGGGCGACCAGGCGGCGTTCGCCGAGCTCGTCAGGAGCCATCAAGACGACATGTACACCCTCGCCTACCGCCTCACCGCCGACCGGGAGCTGGCGGCCGACGTCGCCCAGGAGGCGATGATCCGGGCGTGGCGGGGCATCGGTGGGTTCCGGGGCGACGCCTCGTTCTCGACCTGGCTCTACCGGATCACCGCCAACACCGCCTGGACGCTGCGGGCCCGGAGCCGGCGGAGGGCGTGGATGCCGCTGGAGCTCGCCGAACGGACCCCGGCCCCCGAGACCCCTCAATCCCATCCGGAGACCGCCGGGGACGCAGGCGACCTGCGCCGCCGTCTCGTGGACGCCCTGTCACGTCTCCCGGCCGGGTCCCGTCAGGTGGTCGTCCTGAAGGACGTGGAGGGGATGTCCCACGCCGAGATCGCCTCGGCCCTGGGGATCACCATCACGGCCGCCAAGGTGCGCCTCCACCGGGCGCGGCTTCGGCTTCGGCGGCTGCTGGAGGAGGACGGAACGTGAAGCCGGCCTGCCGGGTGTTCGGACCCCTGGCGATGTTCGCCGCCCTCGACGGCCGGGCTCCGGCCGGGGCGGTGGCCCGTCACGTGTCCGGCTGTCTCCGCTGTCGGGCCGAGGAGGCTCGGGGTCGGGTGATCCGGCGAGCACTCGCCGCCCTCGCCACCGAGCGCTACGCCGCTCCCAGGGACCTGACGGCCGGGCTCGCCCGTGCCGTCACCACCGGCGGTCCGCGGCGCCGCATCCCGGTGGTCCCGGTTGCGGTGGCGGCGGCGTCGGTGCTCGTCGCCCTCACACTACGGCGTCGTCTCGCCGCCGGCTGAGCCGCCGCCGGTGAGGGAAATGAAGAGGCTGGCGCGTCGGCTACGATTTACACAGGATCGAGGCCATCCGTATACTGACGGCTCCCGCCCTCGACCCCCTAGGGGTGTAGCTCGAAGTTGGTTAGAGCGCCGGTCTCCAAAACCGGAGGTTGGGGGTTCGAGTCCCTCCACCCCTGCCAAGACACGGGCAGCCACCGAAGGAAGAACCGATGAACCGAGAGATGCGCCGCCTCATGGAGAAGGAGGAACGGCGCCAGAAGAGACAGCAGCAGAAGGACGGCGGCAAGCGCCGGCCTCAGCCCTCCGTCGGCAAGACGAAGCCGGGGGAGCCGCGCCAGCCGTTGTGGAAGCGGCTGGTGAACTTCCTCCACGAGGTGCGTGTCGAGCTGCGGAAGGTGTCGTGGCCGACCCGTGACCAGATGGTGGCCTTCACCACGGTCACCGTGATCACCACCGTCGCCTTGACCCTGGTCATCTTCGCGCTCGACGTGGCGCTGAAAGAAGTCGTCCTCATCATGATCGGAAGGGTGTGATGTCCGAGGTGACGGAGCTCGAAGACCAGGTCGGTGGCGCCGAAGGCGAACCCGAAGAGGAGCCGACTCCGGCTCCCAAGCCGACGAGCCCCTACGACCTCCCCGGGGACTGGTACGTGATCCACTCGTACTCGGGGTACGAGAACAAGGTGAAGGCGAACCTGGAGACCCGGATCAAGTCGATGCACATGGAGGATCGGATCTTCGAGGTCCACATCCCCATGGAGGACGTCGTCGAGATCAAGAACGGGAAGAAGGTGACGGTTCCCCGCAAGGTCTTCCCCGGCTACATCCTCGTACGGATGATCCTCGACGACGACTCCTGGTACGCGGTGCGCAACACGCCGGGGGTCACCGGGTTCGTGGGCGGGAACAACAAGCCCACCCCTCTCAGCCGGCGCGAAGTGGAGCGCTTCCTCGGCGTCAAGGAGGAGACCGAGCAGGTCAAGCCACGGTTCAAGCCCGCATGGGAGGTGGGCGAGAGCGTCCGGGTGGTGACGGGACCCTTCGCCGACTTCAACGGCATCATCGAGGACATCAATCTCGACCAGTCCAAGGTGACCGTCCTCGTCAACATCTTCGGTCGGGACACCCCGGTCGAACTGGGGTTCGAGGACATCCAGAAGAACTAGCGGCGGTGCCGCGAGACGCACGGGAGAGAACATGGGTAGGAAGAAGCTGGCTGCCGTCGTCAAGATGCAGCTTCCGGCCGGGCAGGCTTCGCCGGCGCCGCCGGTGGGCACCGCGTTGGGTCCCCACGGCGTGAACCTGATGGAGTTCGTGCAGGCCTACAACAACGCCACGGCCGACCAGCGGGGGATGATCATCCCCGTCGAGATCTCCATCTACGAGGACCGATCCTTCACCTTCATCACCAAGACGCCGCCGGCGGCGGCGCTGTTGCGGCAGGCGGCACGGGTGGAGAAGGGCTCGCCGGAGCCCCACCGGGAGAAGGTGGGCACGGTGACCCGATCCCAGATCAAGGAGATCGCCGAGATCAAGATGCCCGACCTCAACGCCAACGACATCGAGGCGGCGATGAGGATCGTGGAGGGGACGGCCCGTTCGATGGGGATCACCGTCACCGACTGACCGAATCGCCCTTCGGGGCACCGACGTGGGAGGGAGGCCAAGAGGGTCTCCCGCCGGTACCACAGGAGGAACGATGCCCAAACACGGCAAACGCTATCGAGAAGCGGCCAAACGCTTCGACCGCCAGGCGGCCTACCCGGCCCGGGAAGCCCTCGACCTGGTGAAGACGTTGGCTTTCGCCAACTTCGACGAGACGGTGGAGGCGGTGTTCCGTCTCGGGATCGACCCCCGCAAGGCCGACCAGTTGGTCCGCGGCACCGTGTCGCTGCCCCACGGCACGGGAAAGGAGCTCCGGGTCGCGGTGTTCGCCCCCGCCGACCGTCACGCCGAGGCGACCGAGGCGGGTGCCGACGTCGTCGGAGGCAAGGAACTGGCCGCCGAGATCGCCGAAGGGCGGGAGCTCGACTTCGACCTCGCCATCGCCACTCCGGACATGATGGCCGAGGTGGGCAAACTGGGGCGGATCCTCGGTCCCCGCGGCCTCATGCCCAACCCGAAGGCGGGTACCGTCACCACCGACGTCGCCAAGGCGGTGAAGGAGTTCAAGGGGGGACGGATCGAGTACCGCAACGACCGGTACGGCAACGTACACGTCCCGATCGGCAAGGTGTCGTTCGGGTTGGACCAGCTCGTGGAGAACCTGGCAGCCATCACTTCGGAGATCCTCAGGGTGCGGCCGGCCTCGGCGAAGGGCCGCTATGTGCGGTCCCTCACCGTCTCTTCCACGATGGGCCCGGGCGTCCACGTCGACGTCGGCAAGCTGGACGAGGTGGCCGCCCTGGCGCGCTGACAGAACCCGGCCGTTCTGCCAGTTTTTCCCTGGACACGGGGGGCGGACGGCGCGATAGTGGTCCTCAGGACAGGGGGTCTCTGGAAGGACGACTGGGCGGGTCTCCTGACCGCCCCCGCCCACGGACACCCGGAACACCCGGTCCGGCGGGCAGAGGGCGCCCGGAACGGCCGACAGCCCCTACCCTGTCGCCGCAGCGAGTGCGAGCGCCCGAAGACGGTGGACCTGGCAGCCGAGCCCGAGCCGGACCCGGACCCAGAGACCCCCTCTTCTTTCCCGTCTTGACCGGTTCGGCGGCCACCCGTACGATACGGTCCGCAACTCCGAGATCCTCGGCCCGAGACCGCTGGTGCCAACGCCGAAACGGATTCGTCCGGCCAGCGCAGGTCGCTCCCTAGAGCTCCTGGTCGTGTGCCGAGGAGCTCTCTACATGTGAGGAGGAGCGAATGCCACGACCTGAGAAGGTCCGGGCAGTCGAGGACATCAAGGAACGACTCGAACAGGCCGAAGCGGTCTTTCTGACCGAATACCGCGGTCTGGACGTCGGGGAGATGCAGCAGCTCCGGCGCAGCCTCCGTGAGGCGGGCGCCGACTACAGGGTCGTCAAGGTGACCTTGGCGCGTCTCGCCGCCGATGCCGCCGGCATGGAAGGGATCGGTGAGTACCTCTCCGGCCCGATGGCGCTGGCGTTCGTGCGGGAGGATCCCGTCGGCGCCGCCAAGGCGCTGCGGGACTTCGCCAAGGAGCACGACCAGCTCGTGGTGAAGGCGGGATTCTTCGCAGGGAGCATCCTCAAGCCCGAGGACATCACCCGGCTGGCCGATATCGAGCCCCGCGAGGTGCTGTTGGCGAAGATCGCCGGAGCCGCCAAGGCGCCGCTGGCGAACTTCGCCGGTCTGCTGTCGGCGTTCACCCGGAACGCCGCCTCGATGTTCTCCCAGCTGCTCGAGAAGAAGGAATCGGGGGAGGTTCCCGCCGGCTCGCCCGCGGAGGCGTCTGCGGAGGCCGCGGCGGCGTCTGCGGAGGCGGAGGCCGCGGAGGCGTCCGCGGCCGCCGACGACACTTCGGAGGAGCCCCAGGCTACAAAGGCCGAAGACGGCGACACCCCCGACGAAGAGCCGGCAGGCTCGGATGACACCCCCGACGAGACACCGGCGGCGGAAGCCGACGGCGAGGAGGACTGAACCATGGCCAAGATGACGACCGAAGAACTGCTCAGCGTGTTCGAGGAGATGACCGTCCTCGAGCTCAAAGAGTTCCTCGATGCCTTCGAGGAGCGTTTCGACGTGACCGCAGCCGCCCCGGTTGCCGTCGCCGCCGCCGGGGCCCCCGGCGCGCCGGCCGAGGCGGCCGCCGAGGAGAAGGACGAGTTCGACGTGGTGCTCGTCTCGGCGGGATCGCAGAAGATCCAGGTGATCAAAGAGGTCCGTTCCCTCACCAGCCTCGGCTTGAAAGAGGCGAAGGACCTGGTCGACAACGCCCCCAAGCCGGTGCTCGAAGGCGTCGACAAGGAGACGGCGGAGAAGGCGAAGGAGGCCCTCGAAGGCGTCGGCGCTACCGTCGAGCTCAAGTAGCGACGGCCCACCACGTCGAACGATGCCCCGGTCGACTCCGGGGCATCGTTCGCGTTCAGGCCCGTCCGTCCAGGAACCGGTTCAGCGGTCCGGTCTCCGTGACACGCAGCCTGACGTTGGCTCGGAGACGTTCCAACGACTGCGCCAGGGCTTTGCGGGC
>WFOA01000040.1 GCA_015488325.1 Acidimicrobiia bacterium
GTGCGGCGCCTCGGGGGGCGCGGTCGAAGCGAGGAGGCGGCCGACGGTGCGGGATGCCGGCGGGGGGCGCCCGGTCGGGATGTCGGTGGTCGGGAGGTTCGCCGCGCCACGTTCAGCAGCCCTTCGCCCAGGTCGAGACGATGCGGTGGATCGTGTCGAGCCCGTCGGTGAGGGCGGCGGGGCCGGGTTGGAGGATGATGGCGGCGTCGATCTCGTGGATCTGGCGGTGCCGCACCGCGGGGATGGCGTCCCATCCGGGCCGGGCCGTCAGCCGGTCCGGTTGGAACTTCTTGCCGCACCAGGAGGCGAGGATGATGTCGGGGGAGCGGCGGACGACCTCGTCGGGGTCGGTGACGATGCGGTCGGTGGCGAGGGCGGCGGATGCCTTCTCCGGGAAGATGTCGTCGCCGCCGGCGATCCGGATGAGCTCGGACACCCATCCGATCCCGCTGATCATCGGGTCGTCCCACTCTTCGAAGTAGACGCGGGGGCGGCGAGGGAGGGTCCGGGCGGCACGACGGATCTCGTCGAGGTGGCGGGTCAACCCCTCGGCGTAGGCGTCGGCGGCTTCGGCGGCGCCCACCATCGCTCCGAGCCGACGGACGTAGCCGAGGATGCCGTCGACGGTCCGGTGGTTGGAGATCCACACTTCGACTCCCGCTTTGATGAGGTCCCGGGCGATGTCGGCCTGGATGTCGGAGAAGCCGATCGCCAGGTCCGGTTCGAGGGCGAGGATCCGTTCGATGTCGGCCGACGTGAACGCCGACACGCGAGGTTTCTCCTCTCGGGCCTGGGGCGGGCGCACGGTGAAGCGGGAGATGCCGACGATGCGGTCCTGTTCGCCGAGGGCGTAGAGCACCTCGGTCGGTTCTTCGGTGAGGCATACGATGCGGCCGGGGAAGGGCATGGCCGCATCGTATGTCCTCGCCGGCTCAAAGGGCCGGTTTCCGGACGGGTCCGCCGGGGGAGGCGACGGTGAGGTCGTCGGGGCCGGTGATGATCTCGTCGTTGGCGCTCCCCGGCGCCACCATCGGCCACAGCATCTCGTTGGGATCGACGTCCACCGCCACCACCACCGGTCGGTCGTCGACGGCGACGGCGGCCCGGAGGACGGGTTGGAGCTGGTCGAGATCCCGGACGTGGAGTCCCACACAGCCGAGGGATTCGGCGAGACGGACGTAGTCGGGGACGACCCGGTCGAGGTCGCATGCCGATCGTCGACCGTCGTAGAAGATCTCCTGCCATTGGCGCACCATCCCGTAGCCCCTGTTGTCGAGGACCACCACCGTGACGGGGATCCCTTCGGAGGCTGCGGTGAGGAGTTCGGGACAGGTCATCTGAAACGAGCCGTCTCCGTCGACGGCGACCACCGTGCGGTCGGGTCGGGCGAGTTTGGCTCCGATTGCGGCAGGTACGGCGAAGCCCATGGTTCCGAGGCCGCCCGAGTTGATCCACGTCCGGGGCTCGGCGAACTTCCAGTGCTGGGACATCCACATCTGGTGCTGGCCGACTCCGGTGGCGACGATCGTGTCGGGTCCGACCTGGCGGTACAGCTCCGTGATCACCTGCTGGGGCTTGATCGGCCCGGACGGAGCCTGGCGATAGGTGAGGGGATGGTCTCGCCGCCAGGCGTCCAGGGTGTGGAGCCATTCGGAACGGTCTGGTGCAGGTCTGGCACCCCAGAGCTCCACCATCGCCTCGAGGGCCGCCCGGGCGTCGGCGACGATGCCGATCTCCGGTGTGCGGATCTTGCCGATCTCGGCGGGGTCGACGTCGATGTGGACGACGGCCGCCTCGGGCGCGAACCGTCGCGGATCCCCGGTCACCCGGTCGTCGAACCGGGCGCCGACTGCCACCAGCAGGTCGGCCCGTTGCATGGCGGTGGTGGCGACGTAGGTGCCGTGCATGCCCGGCATTCCCAGGGCGAGGGGGTGGGTGTCGGGGAAGGCGCCTCGGGCCATGAGGGGGGTGGCGACGGGGATCCGGGCACGTTCGGCCAGGAGGGCCAGCTCTCTGTGGGCGTCGGCGGCGATCACGCCTCCCCCCACGTAGAGGA
>WFOA01000041.1 GCA_015488325.1 Acidimicrobiia bacterium
GCGGTGGTGCAGGCGGGGACGATGAGCCTCAACGGGATCGTCGAAGCGCAGGCGGCGTGGGGCATCCCCTTCGTGATCCCCCAGTTCCTCGGGTTCGCCATCTTCCTGATCGCCGTGTTGGCCGAGCTGACCCGGATTCCCTTCGACATGCCCATCGCCGAGTCGGAGCTGGTGATGGGGTACGTCACCGAATACTCGGGGTTCCGGTTCCTGTTCTTCTTCCTCGCCGAATACGCCAACATGTTCGCCATGTCGGCGGTGGCCGCCACCGTCTTCCTCGGCGGCTATTGGGCTCCCGGCCTCAGCGACGCTCAGCTCCAGTACCTGGGACCGATCATCCTCACCGCGAAGATCTTCCTGCTCGTGTTCCTCTTCATCTGGTTCCGGTGGACCTTCCCCCGACTGCGTGAAGACCAGCTCCAGTCCTTCGCCTGGAAGTGGCTGGTGCCCCTCGCGGTGCTCAACATCATCGCAACCGGCATCTTCAAGGTGGTGTTCTGATGACGGCGATCCCCGGATCCGGCCTCCTCAAAGGCATGAAGGTGACGTTGAAGACCCTCTTCACGAAGCCGGTCACGGTGAACTACCCGAAGGTGAAAGAGGTCCCGGTGCCCCGTGCCCGGGGGGTCATCGCCCTCGACCAGGACGCCTGCACGGTGTGCATGCTGTGCGCCCGGTCGTGTCCCGACTGGTGCATCTACATCGAGGGCCACAAAGAGGAGAAACAGCCCGACAAGCCGGGGGGACGGGTCCGGGTCAGGGCGACCCTCGACCGGTTCGACATCGACTACGCCCTCTGCATGTACTGCGGGATCTGCGTCGAGGTATGCCCCTTCGACGCCCTGTTCTGGACCCCCGAATATGAGTACTCGGAGTCGACGATGGCTGACCTCATGCACGACATGGATCGTCTCCAGGACTGGCTCGCCACGGTCCCCGAACCGCCGGCGGTGGAGTCATGACCTTCGAGGTCTGGATCTCCGAGCCCGTGAACTGGGTCTTCATCGTCGTCGCCCTGGCGGTAGCGGGCACCGCCGTCAAGGTCGTGACCAGCCAGAACGTCGTCCATGCCGTGCTGTTCCTCGTGGCCACCCTGGCCGGGACCGCCGCCCTCTTCCTCCTCCTCTCGGCCCAGTTCGTCGCCTGGGTCCTGATCCTCGTCTACATCGGGGCGGTGATCGTCCTGTTCCTGTTCGGCATCATGATCACCCGGGCCCCGACGGGGAGAGGCGTCGGCCTGGACAACGACCGCAAAGGTGTCGCCCTGGTCGTGTCCTCCGCCCTGTTCGCCGTGTTGACCTGGGCGTCGTTGTCGGCCTTCGGCACCGCCGAGCTGGTCGACATCGGTGAAGGCACCCCCACCGAGGTCCTCGGCCGGGCGCTGCTGGGCCGGTTCGTCGTGCCCTTCGAGATCGTCGGCTTCGTCCTCTTGGCCGCGCTGATCGGCGGCATCACCATCGCCCGTCGGGACGCCACACCCGCCGACGAAGAGGGGAGGGGCGGGTGATCATCAACCAGTTCCTCATCCTGGCCGCCCTGTTGTTCTCCCTCGGCGTGTACGGCCTCCTCGTTCGCCGGAACGCGGTGATGGTGTTGCTGGCGGTGGAGCTGATGCTCAACGCCGTCAACATCAACCTGGTCGTCTTCGAAGCGGCGATCCGCTCGACGTTGGCCGTCGGCCAGGTCTTCGCCATCTTCGTGATCACCGTCGCCGCCGCCGAGGTGGGGATCGGCCTGGCGATCGTGATCCTCGTCTTCCGGAACCGGAAGTCGGCCAACGTCGACGAACTCAACCTGATGAAGTGGTGACGATGCCGAAGACCTCCGAGGTGAACCCGTGAATCCGCTGCTGGTACTCGCCGCCGAGGAGCCCGCCGAGTTGGTGACCAGCGGGTTCTGGGTGGAATGGGCCGGGCTGATCCTCATCAGCCCCTTCGTGGCGTTCCTGCTGATCGTCTTCTTCGGCAAGCGGATGCGGTACCAGGGCGCCGAGATCGCCATCGGAGCCCTCGCCTTCAACACCGTGTGGGCGACGGCGCTGTTCGTCCTCAACATGACCCGCGGGGTCCTGTACGAACGGACCTTCGAGATCGCCCGGATCGGGTTCCTGGGCGGGACGCGCGAGCTCGTATTCGAGCTCGGCTGGATGGTGGACGGCCTGTCCACCATGATGTACTTCCTCGTCAGCTTCGTCGGCCTGCTGGTGTTCATCTACGCCGTGGGCTACATGGAGGGCGACGTCCGGGTCACCTGGTTCTTCGCTGCCTTCTCCCTGTTCGCCGGGTCGATGCTGGTGCTGGTCGGCGCCCCCAACCTGGTGGAGCTGATCATCGGATGGGAGGGCGTCGGCCTCGCCTCCTATCTGCTGATCGGCCACTACTGGGAGAAGAAAGAGAACTCCTCGGCCGGGATGAAGGCCTTCTACACGAACAAGCTCGCCGACGTCGGCCTCATCCTCGGCGCCATCATCGTCGGGGTCACCCTCGGGACCTTCAGCTTCTCGGAGCTGTCCCGGGTGGCGGCCGAAGGCGGGTCCGGGCTGCAGACGGTCGCCTCGGTGGCGGCGGCGCTCCTGTTCTTCGGGGCGATGGGCAAGAGTGCCCAGTTCCCCCTCCACATCTGGCTCCCCGACGCCATGGCTGGCCCCACCCCGGTCTCCGCCCTCATGCACGCTGCCACGATGGTCACCGGCGGCGTGTATCTGATGGCCCGGACGTTCCCCCTCTACCAGAACCTGGCCGAAGGCGTGCGACCCGCCATGGTGGTGATCGGGGCGATCACCCTGTTCGCCGTCGGGCTCCTGGCCCTCGTACAGGACGACATCAAGAAGGTGCTCGCCTACTCCACGGTGAGCCAGCTCGGCTACATGATGACGGCGGTGGCCGCCGGCGGCTACACCGCCGGGCTGTTCCACCTGTTCACCCACGCCTTCTTCAAAGCCCTCCTGTTCCTCGGTGCCGGAGCGGTCATCCACGCCGTCCACTCCAACAACATGTCCGACATGGGGGGACTCCGCAAGTACATGCCCACCACCTACTGGACGTTCGTGGTCGGCTCCCTCGCCCTCGCCGGGATCTTCCCGTTCTCCGGGTTCTGGTCGAAGGACGAGATCCTCGCCACCGTCGGGTACGAGGGCTACACCTTCGTCATGTGGGTGGGGATCGGCGGCGCCTTCGTCACCGCCCTGTACATGATGCGGGCGATGGCCCTCACCTTCGGAGGGACCTACAAGGGCGACGGCCACCCCCACGAGGCTCCGAAGGTGATGACCTGGCCGCTGATCGGCCTCGCCGTCCCGGCGGCGTTCGCCGGGTTCCTCAACATCCCTGGGATCGAATGGCCTGGCATCCGCAACTTCACCGAGTGGTTGGCGGTGCGGGTCGTCCCGATGGGCGACTACCACCCCAAGAGCGTCGACGTCGGCCTCGCCGCCATCGGGCTCGGGGCCGCCCTGGCCGGCCTGGCGGTCGGCTGGTGGCTGTTCGGCCGTGACGCCTCCACCCAGGCCGAACGGGACCGCCTCGAGATCCCGCTGCTCTACCCCCTGTTCCGCAAGAAGTACTACATCGACGACCTCGCCCTCGGCCTCGTGTGGCTGATCAAGGCCCCCTTCGCCCGGGCTGTCCTGTGGATCAACGACTATGTGATCGACGGGATCGTCAACGGGGCGGGAATGCTGACACGGGGTCTGGCCCGGTTCGTCTACGGCGGACTGGACCAGCGGGGAGTGGATCTGGTCGTCAACGGCCTGGCGGCAGCGACCGACGCCGCCGGATCCGGGGTACGACGGTGGCAGAGTGGTCGGATCCAGGGTTACGCCGCGTCCTTCGTGGGCGGTGTCGTGGTCCTGGTGCTGGCAGTGGTGATCTTCCGGTAGGAGGCTGAAGCGATGGAATGGTTCGACAACGGCTGGGGCTTGACCCTGATCGTGTTCCTGCCGGTGGTGGGCGCGATGGTGTTGGCCGCGATCCCCAAGGCCAAGGAGTCCGCGCAGAAATGGTGGGCGCTCCTGGTGAGCCTCGTCGTCTTCGTGCTGTCTCTGGTGGCGGTCGCCCGGTTCGACTTCGGGTCTGCCAAGGAGTTCCAGTTCGAGGCGAATCTGCCCTGGATCAAGGCAATCGGGTCGAACTACCACATCGGAGTCGACGGCATCAGCCTGCCGCTCCTGGTCCTGTCGACCTTCATGATGGTCCTTGCCATCATCTACTCCTGGGACCATTGGGAGGAGCCACGCAACCCGAAGGCGTTCCTCATGCTCATGCTGGTGCTCGCCACCGGGATGAACGGCACCTTCGTCGCCCTCGACCTGGTCCTGTTCTTCATCTTCTTCGAGCTGGTCCTCCTGCCCATGTATTTCATGATCGGGATCTGGGGGGACAAACAGCTCCGCCGGCTCCCCGGGTTCGGGCGCGAGGTCGAGATGCGGCTCTACGCCGCCATCAAGTTCTTCCTGTTCACCCTCTTCGGGTCGGCGTTCATGCTGCTGGGCTTCCTCGCTCTCTATTTCCGTTCGGGCGACTTCGGGGAGCGGACCTTCGACATCCCCGAGCTCATCGCCCTCGGCTCCAACGGGGCGTTCACCGGCACCTTCGCGTGGCTGGTGTTCGGCGCCCTCTTCTTGGGCTTCGCCGTCAAGGTGCCGATGTGGCCGCTGCACACCTGGCTGCCCGACGCCCACACCGCCGCCCCCACCGTCGGTTCGGTCCTCCTGGCAGCCATCCTTCTGAAACTAGGCTCCTACGGGTTCATCCGGATCTCGATCCCGATCCTTCCCGAGATGGCCCGTCAGTGGGCGCCGGCCATCGCCATCCTGGCGGTGATCGCCATCATCTACGGTTCCCTCGCCTGCCTCGCCCAGACCGACATGAAGCGTCTGATCGCCTTCTCGTCGGTCGGGCACATGGGGTTCGTGATGCTGGGGATCGCCACCCTCACCGATGTCGGCCTCAACGCCTCCATCATCGGCATGGTCGCCCACGGCCTCATCACCGGGCTGTTGTTCTTCCTCGCCGGGTCGATGTCGCACCGCTACCACACCCGGGAGATGGCTCGCCTCGGCGGCAACCAGAAGTTGATGCCGATCCTCGGGGGCATCCTCGCCTTCACCGTCATGGCGTCCCTCGGCCTCCCCGGGCTCGCCGGGTTCTGGGGCGAGTTCATGGCGCTGCTCGGGGCCTACCAGCCCCTCGACGGACTGAACCTGGGGGTGTTCCGCACGGCGATGGTGATCGGAGCGATCGGGACGGTGCTCACCGCCGGCTACATGCTGTGGATGCTCCAGAAGGTCAACCTGGGGGAGCCGGGCGAAGAATGGGTCGGTCGGTCGTTCCGCGACGCCGACCGCTTCGAGCTCACCGCCTGGGTGCCCCTCGTGATCCTCATCGTCGTGATCGGCGTGTACCCGAAGGTCGTGTTCGGTGCCACCAACGACGCCGTGACCGCCCTCATCCAGACCGCCTTCGGAGGATGACCGTGGAATCACGAGGTGAGCGATGACCTACACGATCGACTGGCTGGCGGTCGCCCCCGAACTGACCGTCGTCGCCGGGATCCTCGTGGTGCTGACCCTCGACCTGTTCCTGTCGCGGCGGGACAAGTACTGGACGGGGGTCGTCGCCGTGTTGACGGTGAGCCTGGCCGTGGTGCCGCTCATCGTGATGGCAGCCGACGACCTCACCCGGGCCATGTTCGACGGGTCCTTCGTCGTCGACGACTTCGCCCTGGTGCTGAAGGGCCTGTTCCTCGTCGCCGGATACCTGGTGCTGTTGATGTCGGTCACCTACATCGAGTCGGACCGCTACTACGAGGGCGAGTACTACTTGTTGCTCCTCGTCTCCATCCTCGGTTCGCTGGTCCTCGCCTCCTCCCGTGACCTGATCCTCCTGTTCATCGGGTTGGAGCTGACGACCGGCCCGCTGTTTCTGCTGGCCGGATGGCGCAAAGGCGACGCCAAGTCGAACGAGGCCGCCCTCAAGTACTTCATCCTCGGGGTGCTGTCGACGGCCATGCTCCTCTACGGCATGTCCCTCGTCTACGGCCTCACGGGGTCGGTGCGATTCGTCGGGATCCGGGAGGCGATCCCCGCCATCGGCGCCGCCCAGGAGCCGGCCCTGGTCCTCGGGGTGCTGCTCATGATCGTCGGGTTCGGGTTCAAGGTGTCGGCCGTCCCCTTCCACTTCTGGGCGCCCGACACCTACGAGGGCGCCCCGACGCCGGTCACCGCCTACCTGTCGGTGTCGTCGAAGACGGCCGGTTTCGTGGCGATGCTCTCCGTCGTCTACCTGGCGTTCCCCGACCTCACCTCCATCTGGGGTCCGGCCCTCTGGCTGCTGGCGGCGGCGTCCATGACCGTCGCCAACCTGTCGGCGCTCCGCCAGCGGAACATCGTCCGGCTGCTCGCCTACTCGTCGGTCGCCCACGCCGGGTTCATGCTCGTTCCCTTCGCCGGTGCGGCGGTGGCAGGCCAGGCACTGTCGGAGGGCCTGTCGGCGACCGTTACCTATCTGGTCATCTACGCCCTGATGAACCTCGGTGCCTTCGCCGTGGTGATCGCCGGCGCCCGCCGGACCGGGACCGGCGACATCGAGGGCTGGGCCGGGTTCGGTTCCTACGCTCCCCGCCAGGGGATCCTCCTGGTGGTGTTCTTCCTGTCCCTGGCTGGGATCCCGCCTCTGGCGGGCTGGTTCGCCAAGTTCGTCATGTTCCAGGCGGTGATCGCCGCGGGAGGGACGGCGGCGGTCTGGTTGGCCGTCATCGCCGCGTTGAACTCGGTGATCGCGTTCTTCTACTACGCCCGGGTGGTGAAGACGGTGTGGATGGACCCGGCACCCGCCGAGCTCGGCGAAGAGGCGACCGCTCCGGCGACGGGCGCTCTCCGCCTCGCCATGGGGCTGGCGGCGGTGGCGGTCGTGGTGATCGGCGTCTTCCCCGGGATCTCCGCCTTCTTCGGCGACGCCACCACCAGGATCCTCAACGGCGGCTGATCGAACCCCGACGTCGGTTCCTGCGCCGTCGAGGCCCGTCCCCCAGGTCCGGGGGGTCTGTCATCCCACCGGATCGGTCGTCGAGGGGTGGACGACCCGCCATTCGTGGGCGAGCAGCGAATACAGGGTGTGGTCGACCCAGCGTCCTCCGATGAGGAGCTCCTCTCGGAGGACGCCGTCACGATGGAAACCCAGCTTCTCGGCGATCCGTTCGGAGGCACGGTTGCCGACGGCGATGCGCAGGACGACCTTGTGCAGTCCCATCGTGTCGAACGCCACGTCGATGAGGGCGGCGGTGACCTCGGTGGCGATGCCCCGTGACGTCTCGTCGGACCGCACCCAGTAGCCGATCTCCCCGGAACGGGCGATTCGCGAGGTGTGCCAGATCGAGGCGTTGCCGAGGTGGCGTCCCGGGTCGCGGGGGTCACGGATCGTGAAGTCGTAGGCGCGGCCCTCCCGCCACGCCTGGTTCGACTCCCTCACGAAGGAGGCGGCATCCTCCCGCCGATATCCCGGATGGGCCCAGGGAAGCCACCGTGACAGCTCCGGGATGGAGGCCCGCACCGCCTCGGCGAGGGAGTCGACGTCACGGCGGTTGAACCGGCGCAACACGAACCGGTCGGTGGTGATCCGGGCAGGCACCATGACCAGAGGTTATCGGCCCCCGGCGCGTCCCGCTGTGCGATGTGCAGGCGGGTCGTAGGATGCGAGGGATGTGGCAGCGGCTGGCGATCATCCGCGACGAGCCGCCGGCCGGGGATCTGCCTCGGGCTGCGGTGCTGGTTCCGTTGTTCGACGACGCCGAAGGCCAGATGCGGGTGGTCCTCACCAAACGACCTGAGACGATGCCCACCCACGCCGGTCACATCGCCTTCCCGGGTGGTCGGCCCGACCCCGGAGATCGCGGCCCGGTGGACACCGCCCTGCGGGAAGCGGAGGAGGAGGTGGGGATTCCCCCAGGCCGGGTGGAGGTGCTCGGGTTTCTCCCTCCGATCCACACCGTCGAGTTCTCCCTGTACGTCGTCCCGGTGGTGGGGAGGCTGGCGTCGGTCCCCGACCTCCGACCGTCGCCCCGGGAGGTGGCGGCGGTGTTCACTCCCCGGGCCGTCGATCTCGCCGATCCGGTACGCTGGCGGCGTGAACGGTGGCGGGGTCGCCGGATCTGGTTCTACGACCTCGACGGCGAGACCCTCTGGGGCGCCACCGCGGCGATGGTCCGTCGCCTGTTCGGACTCGACGTTTGACGTCACCGTCGGGGGGCGCTGACGAGCTCCCAGGCCTGGTCGACGTGGCGTTCGGTGGTGGCGGGCGACCCGATCGCCAGGCGGAGGGTGTAGCGGTCGTCGAGGACCGTGTGGGTGAGGTAGGCCAGCCCGGACGCGTTGACCCGTTCGAGGATCTGGCGGTTGACGTCGTCACCGCCGACGTGGCGGAAACACACCAGCCCGAAGGGGTGGGGTGCCGCGAGCTCGAAGTCGGGATGGGCTTCGACATGGGCGGCGAAACGGTCGGCGAGGGCGATGTGGCGGCGGACGTGGGCGCGGATGCCTTCGACGCCGTAGTGGCGGATGACGAACCACAGTTTCAGGGCTCGGAACCGGCGACCGAGGGGGATCTGCCAGTCCCGGTAGTCGATCACCGCTCCCGACTCGGTCGCCTGGTTGCGAAGGTACTCGGGGAGGATGCTCAGGGTCTGGGCGAGGTGGGCGCGGTCGGCGACGTAGAAGGCGTCGCAGTCGAAGTTCGTGAGCATCCACTTGTGGGGGTTGAAACAGTACGAGTCGGCCTGGTCGACGCCGTCGAGGATCCACCGCATCTCGGGGCAGACCGCCGCCGTCCCGGCGTAGGCGGCGTCGACGTGGAGCCACACGCCGTGGTGTCGACAGACGTCGGCGATCTGGCCGATCGGGTCGATCGCGGTCGACGACGTGGTGCCGACGGTGGCGACGACGATCGTCGGCACGTCTCCCCGCTCCCGGTCGGCCCGGATGCGGGCCTCCAAGGCGTCGGGGCGCATGGCGTGGCCTTCGTCGACGGGGACGAGGCGGAGATGGTCGGACCCGAGGCCGGCGATCCGTACCGCTTTTTCCACCGACGAATGCCCCTGGGTGGACGTGTAGGCGACGAGCCCGGCTCGGGCGCCGGTTCGGTTCGAATGGCCGTCGGTGGCCCGTTCCCGGGCGGCCACGACCGCGATCAGGGTCGCCGACGACGCCGAATCCTGGATGACGCCGCCGCCGGAACCGGTCGACCGGAAACGTTCCGGCAGGCCGGTCATCTCCGCCAGCCAGTCCATCATGTGGGTCTCGAGCTCGGTGGCCGCCGGCGAGGTCGCCCAGAGCATCCCCTGCACCCCCAACCCGGCGGAGGCGAGCTCACCGAGGATGGCCGGCCCGGACGCGTTGGCGGGGAAGAACGCGAAGAAGTTGGGCGACTGCCAGTGGGTGATCCCGGGGAGTACCACCTCTTCGAGGTCGGCCAGCACCGCCTCGAAGGGCTCTCCGTCCTCCGGTGGCGAAGGCGGGAGCTTCGCTCGCACCTCGCCGGGTTGCACGGTGGAGAGCACCGGGAACTCGTCGAGTCGTTCCATGTACGACGCCACCCAGTCGACCATCCGGTAGCCGGCGTGGCGGAACTCGTCCGGGGTCATGTGCATGGGGTGATTGTGCCAGGCTCCAGGCCGGGCCGGATCATGGCTCAATGCGGTGCTGGAGTCTGCCGATGATGCACCGATGCCCCAGCGAAGCGCCCTGGGCGAACTGCACCGCGGAATCCTCACGGTGGCCCTCGTGGCGAACGTCGCCGTCTTCCTCGTCGACGTCGGCACCGGGTTGATCGACGGGGACACCAGGGCGTGGGTTCGGGCTCCCTTCTACGTGCTCGTGGGCGCCGTCGAGGTGTGGCAGCGGCGCCGCCCCGAACCCGATGCCACCTGGGTGTTGTTCCTGGTCGCCGCCCTGGTCGGCGGGGCGACGTTCGTCGAGCATGGTTTGGGGTTCGAGGCCGGGTTGGCTCCCGACCCGGTGGCGGCGACGGCGGTCGTCTTCACCCTGGCGGTGGTGGAGGCGGCGGTGGCGCGTCGTCGGCAGGTGCGGCTCGTTGCGGCTCTCTACCTCTTGCTGTTCGTACCGTGGACGGCGGCCTTGGCGATCAGCGAGGCCCGTCCTCCGGGAGAAGTGCTGATGCGCACCACGGCGGCGACGGTGCTCCTCACGTTGGGGTCGTGGTTCGTCTGGAAGCTCCGGACCCGCCTGGAGGACCTGGCCGTCGAACGGGAGCGCCACGTCCGCCTCCACGAGGCGGTGGCGGAGGCGTCGGAGGCGTTGATGTCGGTATCGCTGTTGGAGCCTCTCGGGACGGCAGCTCGGGCGGTACGGGACGGATTCGGCGTCGCCGGCGTGGTGGTGGTCAGGCTCACCGGGCCGACGGCCGGCGTGACGACGGTGGGCGACACCGGAGCCGTCCCCTGGGACCGTCCCCCGGTGGAGGTTGTCACCGCCCTCTCCACCCGGGAGCCGGTCCGCGGCCCCGTCGGGGAGTGGCCGGAAGGGATCTACTTCCCCGTCACCGTCAACGGGGCGGTGGTCGGGCTGCTCGGTGTCGTCGGCTCGGCGGCACCGGACCCCGCCGCCGATGGTCTCCTCGGCGCCGTCGCCGAGATGATCGGGTCGTTCTGGGAACGGGTCGAAGCCCAGCACCGTCTGGAAGAACTGGTCCGCTCCAAGGACGAGCTGGTGGCTGCCGTCAGCCACGAACTTCGGACACCCCTCACGGCGGTGCTCGGCCTCGCCGCCGAGCTGACCCAGCGCTGGGCCGATCTCGGAACCGAGGAGATCCGGGAGTTCACCACCATCATCTCGGAGCAGAGCCGGGACATGGCCGACATCGTCGAAGACCTCCTCGTCGCCGCCCGGGCCGACCTGGGGACCCTGTCCATTCGTCCCGACAAGGTGGATCTCCGGGCCGAAGTCGACTCGGTGGTGGCGACGGGGAGTCTCCGGGCGAAGACGTCGTCCGTCGACCTCGAAGTGGAGGGGGAGACGGTGTTCGCCTGGGCGGACGGCCTCCGATGCCGTCAGGTGATCCGCAACCTGGTGACGAACGCCCTCCGCTACGGTGGTTCCAGGATCCGGATCAGGGTGGCGGCGACGGGTGGGAGGTCGGTCGTGGAGGTCGCCGACGACGGAGTGGGCCTCGACGAAACCGAGGGAGCCAGGATCTTCGAGCCGTACTACCGGGCCCGCCAGGTGCCCACGCAGCCGGGGTCGGTGGGACTCGGTCTGGCCGTGTCCCGCCAGCTCGCCCGGCTGATGGGCGGCGATGTCCGCTACGAACGCCGTGACGGCTGGACGGTGTTCGTGTTGGAGTTGCCGGAGGTGGTGGTGTCGACCTGAGGCTCGTCGGTCGTCTGTGCCCCGTCGCCGGGAGGTTCGGCGCCGAGACGGAGGAGACCGACCACCACCCCGTCGACCAGGGCCTCCCAGGAGGCTTCGATGATGTTCTCGTGCACCCCGATGGTCCCCCACGACCCGTCGTGGTCGGAGGTCTCGAGGAGGACCCGAACCTTGGCTCCCGTCCCGTCGGACGAGTCCAGCACCCGTACCCGATAGTCGGTGAGACGGAGGTCGTCGATCTCCGGGTAGGCGCCGCGAAGAGCAGCCCGGAGTGCCTGGTCGAGGGCGTGCACCGGGCCCACTCCCTCCCCGGTGGTGACGACCCGCTCGTCGCCGACGTGGACTTTCACCGTCGCCTCCGCCGAGACGGTCCCCGGTTCCCGCCGTTCGGTGAACACCCGGAAGGACTCCAGCCGGAAGAACGGCTGTTTCCACCCTCGGGTCCGGCGGATGAGCAACTCCAGGGAACCGTCGGCGGCTTCGAAGTGGTATCCGGCGAACTCGAGCTCTTTGACCCGTTCGAGGACCGCCCGAGCGGTGTCGTCGTCCAGGTCGAGGCCGAGTTCGGCTCCCTTCGCCACGATCGAGGCCCGTCCCGCCTGCTCGGAGACCACCATCCGGGTTCGGTTGCCGACCTTGTGAGGTGGGGCGTGCTCGTAGGCATCGGGGCGGCGGGCGAGGGCCGACGTGTGGAGGCCGGCCTTGTGGGTGAAGGCGGACACTCCCACGTAGGGCCGGTGGGCGTCGGGTGCGATGTTGACGACTTCGGCGATGTGATGCGAGATCGGGGCGAGCTTCCCGAGCCGGTCTTCGTCGACGACCGGGATGCCCATCTTCAACACCAGGTCGGGGATGATCGTGCACAGGTCGGCGTTTCCGGTGCGTTCGCCGTACCCGTTGACACACCCTTGGATCTGTCGGGCGCCCGCCCGGACCGCCTCCAAGGAGGAGGCGACCGCACATCCGGCGTCGTTGTGGAAGTGGACCCCCAGCTCGGCGCCGGTGAGGACGGCACGGACCTGGCGGACCACCTCCGAGATCTCGTGGGGGAGGGTGCCGCCGTTGGTGTCGCAGAGGACGAGGCGTTCCGCCCCGGCCTCCAGGGCGGCCCGACCGATGGCGAGGGCGAACTCGGGGTTGGAGCGGTAGCCGTCGAAGAAATGTTCGGCATCGAAGAAGACCCGGCGGTCGTGGGCTCGCAGGTACTCGATGCTCTCCGCCACCATCCGCACCGCCTCGTCCAGGTCGGTGCGCAGCGCCTCGGTCACGTGGTAGTCCCAGGCCTTGCCGACGATGCAGATCACCTCGGTCTCGGCCTCGAGGAGCGCCCGGAGCTGGGGGTCGGAGGCCACCGAGGTCCGAGGTCGGCGGGTCGAACCGAAGGCGACCAGGGTGGCGCTGGTGAGGTCGAGCTCCGACCGGGCCCGGCGGAAGAACTCGTCGTCTTTGGGGAGGGCCCCGGGCCAGCCGCCTTCGATATAGGCCACACCCAGCTCGTCGAGGAGGCCGGCGATGCGGAGCTTATCGGACACGCTGAGGGAGATCCCCTCTTGTTGGGAGCCGTCTCGGAGGGTGGTGTCGTAGATCTCGATGGTGGTCATGGTCGTCTCCAAAGAAGAACCCTCTGCCGAAGCAGAGGGTCACAGGCGTCCACCGGTCGGTGGACGCCCTAGCCGATGATGATCCCCAGGTCGTATGGTCGCATGTGACGGTGAGTATGCCCGGAGTGGACGCCGACGTCAACGGGTTCGTGGACTCAAGTTTTCGGGCTCGACTGCCGATGTTCGGTGTGCGGGCCGGGAGACCGACGAGAGGGAGTGGACCATGCAGAGGACCGATGCCAGCCGGGACTGCCGCCGTGGGGTGTCGTGGACGACCCGTCGCCGACTCCGGCTCTCGCTGGCCGTCATGGTCGTCTCCGCCCTCCTCATGACCGGCCCGGCCGCCTCGGCGGCGCCGTCTCGGGCGGTCGACGGCGTTCAAGGTGCCTCCTGGTCGGGCGCGTCGTGGTCGTCGAGGGGTGTCTCTTGGTCGGGCTACGGGTCGACCTGAGACCCTGAGGGACTTCGGTGGCGCCTCCCAGCGCTCCTCCGCCCAGGCCGCCCCGTTCGCGGTGGCGGGTCTGGGCTCTCGACGTCGCCATCGCGGCGCTCGCCGCATACCTCGCCTACGGGATCGCCGACCTGGAGGCGTTGCCCGCCCCCGTCGAGCTGCCCTGGTGGGTCTTCGTCCCCCTCGTCTTCGTCGCCGAACTCGCCGTCGTCCATCTCAAGTTCCGGGAGGACGCCCATTCGTTCTCCATGAGCGAGATCCCGCTCGTGGCGGGCCTGTTCCTCACCGACCCGCTGGGTCTGATCCTCGCCCAGTTCCTCGGCAACCTGGCCGCCCTCGGTCTCGTCCGCCGTCAACCGCCGGTGAAGCTCGTCTTCAACCTGGGCCAGTTCAGCCTGCAGACGGCGGTGGCGATCCTCGTGTTCCGTTCGATCGTCGCCGAGACCGAACCCGTCGGATTGTGGGGCGCGGCGGCGACCCTCTCGGCGGTGACGGTGGCGCTGTTGGTGGCGACGGCGCTGATCACCGCCGCCATCAGGCTCAGCGGCGGACGGGTGGAACAGACCGAGGTCGCCGAGATCCTGGTCCTCACCTCACTGGCGGCATGGATGAACGCCGGCCTCGGCCTGGTGGCCGTCACCATCGTGTGGGCGCAGCCGGAGGCGGCGTGGATGGCTCTGATCCCGCCGGTGGTGCTGTTCCTCGCCTACCGGGCCTACGCCACCCAGCGGCTGGAACGTCAGCGGCTCCAGGCCCTGTACGAGGCGACGAGGATCCTCCACCGGTCACCTCAGATCGAAGCGGCGATGCTGGCGGCGGTCACCGAGGCGCAGGCCATGTTCGGGGCGGCCCGCGCCGAGATCGTGCTGCATCCCGACGGGCCCGACCAGCCGGGGTTCCGCACCGCCGCCGGTCCCGACGGTGACCGAGAGGTGATGAAGCCGATCCCGCCGGACCGGGGAGACACCCCCTGGTCGGCGACGGTGCGCTCCGGCCAGTCCCGTCTCATCGTCGACCGTCCCCAGCCTCGGGGCCGGCGAGGAGCCGACGGGATGGTGGTGGCCCTTGGGGTGCGGGGCCGGGTCATCGGCGCCCTCGTCGTCCACGAACCCCTCGGCGACGTGTCCAGCTACGGGGTCCACGATCTCCGGCTGTTGGAGACGTTGGCCGCCCAGGTGGGAGTCTCCCTGGAGAACGGCAGGTTGGAGGACTCGTTGGTGCAACTCACCCGGCTGAAGGAGGAGCTTCGCCACCAGGCCCTCCACGACGCCCTCACCGGCCTCGCCAACCGTTCGCTCCTCCGGGAGCGTCTGGCCGAATGCGTCACCCGGGTCGGCGGGGAAGGACGGCGGGCGGCGGTGATGTTCCTCGACCTCGACGACTTCAAGACCGTCAACGATGCCTTCGGCCACGGCGTCGGTGATCAGCTGCTGGTGGCGGTGGCACGACGCCTGGAGGCGGCCTCCCGGGAGCACGACACCGTCGCCCGTCTCGGCGGCGACGAGTTCGCCGTCCTGTTCGACCGCCTCGCATCCGAAGACGACATCCACGTGGTGGTGGAGCGCATCCAGGCCGAGTTCGCCCGACCGTTCCAGGTGGGTGGTCGCAACCTGGCGGTGACCGCCTCCATCGGTGTCGCGTTCGTCCGCTCCGACGTCCTCCCCGACGAGGTGATCCGAAATGCCGACCAGGCCATGTACGGGGCGAAACATCAGCGGAAGGGGTCGTACCGGATCTACGAGGACGGGGGGCATCGGGCGCTCGTCCGGCGGGCGGCCCTCCGGTCGGGACTGGCCGCAGCCATCGCCGAAGACGAACTGGAAGTCGAATATCAGCCGATCGTCGCCCTCGACGGGGGCGAGCTCTTCGGGATCGAAGCCTTGGCCCGGTGGCGTCACGCCGACATCGGTGTCGTCTCACCCGACGAGTTCATCCCCGTCGCCGAAGAGACCGGGCTGATCGTGCCGCTGGGTCGCTGGATGCTGCAGCGGGCCTGCCGCCACGCCGCCCGATGGCAGGAACGCTACCCGGGGGCGTTCGGGGCCGTCACCGTGAACCTGTCGCCCCTCCAGCTCACCGAGACCGACCTCGTGGCCGACGTCGACCAGGCCCTCGCCGAGTCGGGGCTCGAAGCCGACCGGCTGGTGCTCGAGATCACCGAGAGCGTCCTCATGCAGGCGTCGGGTCGGGTGCTGGAGGACCTGCGGGGCATGGGGGTGCGGGTGGCGATCGACGACTTCGGCACCGGGTATTCGTCCCTCGGCTACCTCGACATGCTGCCCATCGACATCCTCAAGGTCGACAAGTCCTTCGTCGCCCGGGCAGAAGGTCCCCAAGAGTCGCCTCTGCTGAAGATGGTGGAACAGATCGGTGAAGTGCTGGACCTGGTCACGATCGCCGAAGGTGTCGAGACTCGCCGGCAGGTGGAGCGGCTCCTCCAGCTGGGTTTCCGCTTCGGACAGGGCTTCCACCTGGTGCGGCCCCTCAACCCCGACGCCGTGGAGACGTATTTCGAGGAGCGTCATCTCCTGGTCGGGGCGACCGATCAGCGTGGGCGGTAGGGCACGATCCGCACCCGGTCGCCTTCTCGCACCACCAGTACCCGCTCCCCGTCGATCGCCGGGAGGGCTTCGGCGATTTCGGAGAGCGGCACCTGGACGACGCCGTCGGTCTCGTATCGGATGACCTTCGCTCCGGTCGCCCGGCGGATCGTGTCGGCGAGGGCGGCGTCGTCGGGTCCGGCGACGAGGAAGACCGACGCGACCCGGCGTCGAGGACGCAGCCCGGAGGCGCGGTCTCGGCGCCAGACCGCCAGGTGGTACCCGGCCACCGTCCCAGAGGCGACGAGGATGCCGAAGGCGGTGGACGAGGCATCGAGGAACGACGACAGCGAAGCTCCTTCCAGGGCCGTCTCGAAGAGACGGAAGGCGATGACCACCAGCGTCACCAGCGCCGCCACTCCGGCGGCACCGAACACTGCGACCAGGTAGACCCGACGCCACATGCTGGTGAGCTCGGCTTCGGGGTCGGCGGCGACCGCCCGCTGGATGTCCCGCCAGGTCGTCGCCCACAGCGGAGTCCCCACGGCGACGGCGGTGACACCCCGGAGGAGGGTCGTGACCGCTCCTCCGGCGGCGGCGATCGGGCCGGCGAGCCCCTCGAAGACGGCGGCGACGACGACACCGAGCCCGGCGGCGGCGGTGACCAGCCCGATGCCGGCCTGCAGGTACCGGTAGGCTCGGCCGGGTTCGGTCCGGTACGCCCGTTCGGGGTCCCGCAGAACTCCCCGGTGGTAGATCCAGACGGCGCCGCCGACGACGGCGGCGGCCGAAGACCCGGCGACGACCTCGAAGTGGGAGGCGGCACCGACTCCGGCGGGGCGGGCGAACCACCACTCCAAGACGGCGAAGAGGACGGAACCGGCCGCCACCAGCACCGTCACCAGGCCACCGAGCACCCCGACCCCCAGCGTGTGGACCAACCATCCGCCCCGCTGTTCCAGCTTCCGGGCGGAGAACCACCAATGCCAGATCCAGACGGCGGCACCGACGACGGCGGCGGCGATGCCCCCGTCCAGGGACGATCCGGACCGGACGATCGCGGTGCCGGTGGCGGCCCGGTAGGCGTCCCCGAAGAGCTCACCGAGGACGATGCCGACCCCGGTCGCTCCCGCCGCCAGGCCGAAGGCGGAACCGACGAGGACGGCGAAGTTGGGGATGCGTTCGGGTCGGGTATCGGGATCGGCCCAGACTCGACGGTGCCAGCCCCAGAACGCGCCCCAGGCCAGGACACGGGAACCGTGCAGGGCCGGTGCTGCCACGTCGGGGCCGATCAGGTCGCCGAGGAGGGTGATGGCATGGACGGCGGCGACCACCAGCGAGATCGTGAGAGCCGTACCCACGTAGACACCCCACAGGAGGGAACGCCGCTCGGAGGGCGACCGTCGCAGCCGCGACAAAGTCCACGCCCAAAGCAGCGCCGCCGCCAGACCCCCGACGACGACGAAGGAGAGGTCCCGAGCCAGATCCCCGGCGCCGCGGCGCACCAGGGCGGATCCGACGCCGAAGAGGCGTTCCAACAGGCCGGCCGTCCCCGTCGTGAGGAGGATCGACGAGCCGAGGAGGAGCGCGAGGAGGATCAGGCGGACCAGGGCGGACTCGCCGTCACCGGCCTCATCGTGCCGTCGGATCCGGCCGAAGGTCCACACCGCGGCGGCGACGAACAACAGGAGGACGATGAGGAGGAAGAGGACGGTCATGGCGGAGGGATCCGTTCGATGCAGGGGAACGGCCAGTCGGCCGACGTGATGAGCCAGCCGTCGTCGGTCCGTTCCAGACGGTAGGTGGCGTCCTGGGTGTACTCGTAGGCTCCGAAGGGGGGTTCACCTCCGGATCGGACGACCCGGACCTCGACGGTGGCGGTGTCGTCGGTTGCGGTGACCGACACCAACGTGATTCGGACCGACTCGTCGCCGGGGGCGCCGCCGACACAGCGTTCGTCGACGTCGGGTGCGAGGAGACGCCGGGCGGCGGCGGTGTCGTCGTCGAGGACGGCCTGGAGGAACGCCTGGACGGTGCCTTCGGGCGTCGACAGGTCGTAGGTGCGAGGCGGGCGACCGGCGAGAACGGCGGCGACGACGACGAGGGCGACGAGCCCGGCGCCGGCCACCCACCATCCGATCTCCGATCTGGTCGTCATAGTGTTGCCTCCGCCCCCATCTTCCTCCCGTGGAGGGGGTAACGACAATGGGGGAAAGTCCCGAATCCGGAGTCAGGGTGTGACCAGTCACTTCCCCGGCCCCGAAGGCGGTGACTATCCTGGCTCGCCATGGCCGTGACGACGACCCGCTGGTGGCACCATTAGGTCGTCGCGCGCTCGGAACGTCCTGCGCCGGCGGCCACGGCCCCGGCGCTTTTTCGATGGAGGCGAGTCGTGACCAAGCGAGTGTTCTCGGGGATTCAACCCAGCGGTGAGCTGCATCTCGGCACCCTGCTCGGAGCCCTCGACAACTGGCGCCGGATGCAGGACGAGTACGACTGCTACTACTGCGTCGTCGACCTGCACGCGATGACGGTTCCCTACGATCCGGTGGAGTTCCGTCGGATCCGTCTCGAGACCGCCAAGGTGATCCTCGCCGCGGGCATCGACCCGGATCGGGTGCTCTTCTACTACCAGTCCCAGGTGCCCCAACATCCCGAGCTGGCCTGGATCCTGGGGACCATCACCGGCCTCGGTCAGCTCCAGCGGATGACCCAGTTCAAGGAGAAGGCGGACAAGGCCGGCCAGAACCTCGGGCTGTTGGCCTACCCGGTGCTCATGGCTGCCGACATCCTCGTCCACAAGGCCCACGTCGTCCCGGTCGGTGACGACCAGACGCAGCATCTGGAGCTGACCCGCGACCTGGCGGAACGGTTCAACGGCCGTTTCGGCGAGGAGTTCCCCATCCCCGAGCGGATCACACCGAAGATCGGAGCCCGGGTGATGTCGCTGCAGGACCCCCTCTCGAAGATGTCGAAGTCGGATCCCGACCCCCGCAGTCGGATCCTCCTCACCGACGACCCCGATGTGATCCGCAAGAAGGTGAAGGTGGCGGTCACCGACTCCGAGCGCTACGTCGAATACGACCGGACCCGCAAGCCGGGCATCTCCAACCTGTTGGAGATCATGTCGTTCTTTTCGGGGCGGTCGATCGACGACCTGGTCGACCAGTTCCACGACTCCGGCTACGGGGTGTTCAAAGAGGCGGTGGCCGAGGCGATCATCGAAGGCCTTGCCCCCCTCCGCACCCGGTACAAGGAGCTCTCCGACGCCGACGTGGCCCACATCCTGCAGAAGGGCGCCCTCGACGCCCGCCAACGGGCCGAAGAGACGATGGTGTCGGTCCGGCGGGCCGTCGGCCTCGACAGTCACTGAGACCGGGCACGGTCACGTCCCGTCGATCAGGTCCCAGTCCGGCCGGTCCCGGTCGATTCGGCGTCCGGCGGGCGGGAGGGGGTATTTCAGGCCGTTCCCGCAGTTGAACAGCACCACCCGCTCGTCGGAGGAGACCAGCCCTTCGGCCAGGGCCCGCCGATACCCGGCGTAGGTGGCCGCCCCCTCAGGCGAGGTGGGGAGGCCTTCGGTGGTGGCCAACTCCCGGCCCGCTTCGAGGATCTCCTCGTCGGTGACGGCGACGGCGAACCCGCCGGAGGCGCGTAACGCCCCGAGGATGAGGAAGTCGCCGATGGCGGCCGGGACCCTGATCCCGGCGGCGACGGTGTGGGCGTCCTCCCAACGTTCGGCGTGTTCGACTCCCGTCTCCCAGGCTCGGACGATCGGCGCGCATCCGGCGGCCTGGACCGCCACCATCCGGGGCTTGCGTCCCGTCGTCCACCCCAACGTCTCCAGCTCGGTGAAGGCCTTCCACATCCCGATGAGGCCGGTGCCCCCTCCCGTCGGGTAGAAGATGACGTCGGGGAGGTCCCATCCGAGCTGGTGCGCCAACTCGAGCCCCATCGTCTTCTTCCCTTCGATCCGGTACGGCTCCCGCAGGGTGGAGACGTCGAACCACCCCATGCGTTCGGTCCCTTCGGCGACGATCCGACCGCATTCGTCGATGAGGCCGTCGACCCGAAACACCTTCGCTCCCGCATACGCGATCTCCCGGACGTTCACCTCCGGCGTGTCCTCGGGGACGAACACGTACGACTCGAGACCCGCCCTCGTGGCGTAGGCGGCGAGGGCGGCGCCGGCGTTGCCGTTCGACGGCATCGCCAGCCGGCGAAGGCCCAGCTCCCGTGCCATCGACACCGCCAGGGCCATCCCCCGAGCCTTGAACGACCCGGTCGGCAGCCGTCCCTCGTCTTTCATCGTCACGGTGGCGACCCCGAGACGCCGGGCGATGCCCCCCAGCTCGACGAGGGGCGTGACCGTCTCCCCCAGCGACGTGATGTGCTCGGTGCGCCGGACCGGCAGCAGCTCCCGGTAGCGCCACAGGTCGGGCGGCCGGGTGTCGAAGGTCTCGGGGGAGACGGTCTGTGCGACGGCGTCGAGGTCGTAGCGAACGAGGAGCGGAGCCCCCGACTCGGAGAGGCCGTAGACCCGGTCGGGCGGGTAGCGGGTCCCGGTGGCGGAGCACTCCAGGTGGGTGACGAAGGTGGGGCGGTCGGCGGTGGGGTCGCTGCGCACGGTGGGGTCTTCGGTCGGGGCACCGAACGGTACCGGGTCGTCAGGCGGCGGTGACGATGACGAGGGCGGCGACCAGGTTGAAGCCGGCGTGGGTGAAGATGGCCGGTCCCAGGCGGCCTCGACGCTGGGTGAGTCGGGCGAGTACCACGCCGACGATGAAGATCTGGGGCAGCACCAGCGCCGCCGACTGCAGGACGTTGCCGGTGATCCCCAACAGGTGGAACGTCGCGAACACCGCCGCCGAGGTCACCAGCCCTGCCCGGGCGCCCCGCCACCTGGTCGCCACCCGCAGCAGGATCCCTCGGAACATGGTCTCTTCGACGACGGGTACGACGAGGGCGATCATCACCACCAGGAGGGCGCGGACCACCAGACCGTCGGAGGCCGCCAGCATGTCACCGATCGCCTGGCTGGGCTCGTTCGTTCCGAGGAGGCGGGCGAGGGGGGCGAAGAGCAGGAGGAGGCCGAACTGGAGGGCCACCCCCAAGAAGACGGCGGTGCCGTCGACGGGATGGACGGAGAGGCCCAACTCTTCCAGGTCGAGGCTCTTGCGGCGGGCCAGATGGCGGATCGTGAGGAAATGTCCGGCGTACTGGCCGACGAGGAGCACCAGCAGCGTCTCCCCCTGTCCGGGGAGGAACACGGCCGGAAGACCGGCGACGAACGCGCCGATCACACCCCCCAGGATCGCCCAGATGAAGTCGCCGACGGACCAGTCGGAGACGGGCCGTTCGGCCGGTGTAGAGACCATCCCGTGCGAGCCTACCGTTCGCACGGGACACCCCCGCACCGGTGGTACCCTCCGAGCCTCTCAGGGCGGAGGACGAACGTGGAGATCGACATCGGCATCGGGAAGTCGGGCCGCCGGGCCTTCGGGTTCGACGACATCGCCATCGTCCCGTCTCGGCGGACACGGGACCCCGACGACGTGGACATCTCGTGGCAGCTCGACGCCTTCGGGTTCGAGCTCCCCATGCTGGGGGCGGCGATGGATTCGGCGATCAGCCCGGCCACCGCCGTCGAGATCGCCCGTATCGGCGGCCTCGGTGTGCTCAACCTCGAAGGGCTGTGGACCCGGTACGAGGATCCCGAGCCCTACTTCGAGGAGATCGCCTCCCTTCCCCCCGAGAAGGCCACCCGCCGGATGCAGGAGATCTACCTGGAGCCGATCAAACCGGACCTGATCGGCCGGCGGGTCGAAGAGCTGGCCGAGGCGGGGATCGTCACCGCCGGCAGCCTCACCCCCCAACGGGTCGCCAGCCTGTCGCCCTACGCCCTGGAGGCGGGACTCGACATCCTGGTGATCCAGGGGACGGTGGTGTCCGCCGAGCACGTCTCCACCCGGAGCGAACCCCTCAACTTGAAGGAGTTCATCGCCGAATGCGAGGTGCCGGTCATCGTCGGAGGCTGTGCGTCCTATTCGACGGCCCTGCACCTGATGCGGACCGGCGCCGTCGGGATCCTCGTCGGCGTGGGGCCGGGGGCGGCCTGCACGACCCGGGGGGTCCTCGGGGTGGGTGTGCCCCAGGCGACCGCCATCGCCGACGCCGCCGGGGCTCGGATTCGCTACCTCGACGAGACCGGCCGCTACGTCCATGTCATCGCCGACGGCGGCATGCGCACCGGAGGCGACGTGGCCAAGGCGATCGCCTGCGGTGCCGACGCCGTGATGATCGGCTCACCCCTCGCCGCCGCAGCCGAAGCTCCCGGCCGTGGGTTCCACTGGGGGATGGCCACCTTCCATCCGACGTTGCCCCGCGGTGCCCGGGTCGAGGTCGGCACCCTCGGGACCCTGCAGGAGATCCTGGTCGGCCCGGCCCACGAGAACGACGGGCGACGCAACCTGTTCGGAGCCCTCCGGGTGTCGATGGCGACGACCGGGTATTCCGACGTCAAGGAGTTCCAGAAGGCCGAGGTGATGGTCGCCCCGTCGTTGCAGACCGAAGGCAAGGCCCTGCAGCGGGCCCAGCGGGTCGGGATGGGATGACCGAGCCCTTCGACACGGTCCTCGTCGTCGACCTCGGCGCCCAGTACGCTCAACTCATCGCCCGGCGGGTGCGCGAGGCGCACGTCCACTCCGAGATCGTCCCCCGCGACGTCACCGCCGCCGAGATCGCCTCCCGACGTCCCGTGGGCATCATCCTGTCGGGCGGTCCGGCGTCGGTGTACGACGACGACGCCTACCGGATCGACCGGGAGATCTTCGACCTGGACGTGCCGATCCTCGGGATCTGTTACGGGCATCAGCTCCTCGCCGCCGAGCTCGGCGGCGAGGTGGCGAAGACCGGGCGGGCCGAGTTCGGTCGGACCGAGATGGAGGTGGTGGCGACGTCGAAGCTGATGGCCGACCTGCCCGCCACCCAGACCGTGTGGATGAGCCACCGTGACGCGGTGACCGAGGTTCCACCCGGGTTCGTCCCGACGGCCCGGACGGACGCCTCCCCGGTGGCGGCGATGGAGGACGTCGCCGGGGCCCGTTACGGCGTCCAGTTCCACCCGGAGGTGGCCCACACCCCTCGGGGGATGGAGGTCCTCAAACATTTCCTCTACGACGTCTGCGGTGCCCGACCGACGTGGACCAGCCATTCGATCATCGAACAGGCGGTGGCCGCCACCCGGAGCCAGGTCGGTTCGGGCCGGGTCGTGTGCGGGCTGTCCGGAGGTGTCGACTCCGCCGTCGCCGCCGCCCTCGTCCACGAGGCGGTGGGCGACCAGCTCACCTGCATCTTCGTGAACACCGGGCTGCTGCGAGCCGGTGAGCCCGAACAGGTCGAACAGACCTTCCGAGGCCATTTCTCCGTCGACCTGATCCACGTCGACGCCTCCCGGCGGTTCCTCGACCGGCTCGTCGGCGTCACCGACCCCGAGGAGAAACGGAAGATCATCGGGGAGACCTTCATCCGGGTGTTCGAGGAGGTGGCGGCCGAACTCACCGACGTCCGTTTCCTCGTCCAGGGCACCCTCTACCCGGACGTGATCGAATCCGGGACCCGCGACGCCGCCAAGATCAAGAGCCACCACAACGTCGGTGGGCTCCCCGAAGACATGGAGTTCGAGCTGGTGGAGCCCCTCCGTGACCTGTTCAAAGACGAGGTCCGGGCGGTCGGGGAGGAGCTCGGGCTGCCCGAGGAGATCGTGTGGCGCCAGCCGTTCCCGGGTCCGGGGCTGGCGGTACGGGTGATCGGTGAGGTCACCCCCGAACGCCTCGCCATCCTCCGCCAGGCCGACGCCATCGTGGCAGAGGAGATCCGCCGGGCCGGGCTCTACCGCGACATCTGGCAGGCGTTCGCCGTGCTGCCGGCGATCCGGACGGTCGGGGTGCAGGGCGACGGCCGGACCTACGCCTACCCTCTCGTCGTCAGGGCGGTGTCCTCCGAAGACGCCATGACCGCGGACTGGGTGCGGCTGCCCTACGACGTCCTCGAGCGGATCTCCAGTCGAGTGATCAACGAGGTGGAAGGCATCAACCGCGTCGTCTACGACATCTCCTCGAAACCGCCGGCCACCATCGAGTGGGAGTAGCTTCGGGTCGTCGCCACCTCTCAAGGCGGCGGCACCGCCGCCCGATAGAGAACGGGAGGGCGCCCGAGGTGAGCTTTCGTGAACTGGAGTGAATCCCCCGAACTCGTCGACATCTACCTCTCCGAGGTGGATGAACGTTCGGCGCGCCTGATCCGCGGCGCCTCCCTCCTGGCGTCGGGTCCGGTCGACAACCCCGACCTCGACCTCGACGAGCTGGTGCGCGACGCCCACACCCTGAAAGGCTCGTCCCGGATGATCGAACGGCTGGCGGTGGGTGACGCCGCTGCCCTGCTCGAAGAGGCATGGAAGGAGATCCGGGCAGGTTCGGTGAAGCCGGGCACCCAGCTCGCCGGGGCGATGCGGGAGGTCTCCGGGCTGCTGGCCGCCGCCGCCCGGGAGGAAGCCGGCGCCCTCCAGTCCTTGGGTGAGGCGAGCCAGCGTCTCCGTCGGGCCCTCGACACCGATCGGGCGACCGAGGAACGGGTGGCGGTGCCACCGCCCGAGACCGCTCCACCCGAGGTGCGACCCAAAGGCGACGAGGCAGGCCTGTCCCTCGGTGGGCTGCTCGAGTCGATCGAGAACGACCTCCGGGAGGGGGTCACCAGGGTCGACACCGGGGAGCTGTACCGCCTCATCAACCGGGCGGTGGAGGTCGGTCTCGACGCAGAGGCGTTGGCCGACCTCACCCACGTGTCCTTCGAACACGCCGACGTCGACCGGCTGCTGGCGGCGTGGCGGACCCAGCTCGAACGGCTCAGCCAGGACGTCGCCAGCCTCCAGGACATGGCCGTCGCCCTCGCCAACGTGCCGTTCCGGGAGGCCGTCGAGACCTTCCCGCAGTTCATCAGGTTCCTGTCCCGGAAGACCGGCAAAGAGGTGAGGTTCGAGACCGCCGGCGACGACGTCATGGTGGACCGCCAGATCGTCGACATGCTGCGGGAACCGCTCCGCCACCTCATCGTCAACGCCGTCGACCACGGTATCGAACCGCCCGGCGATCGCCTCGCCGCTGGGAAGGCCCCGGGTGGCACGGTGGCGCTTCGGGCCCGGGTCGACCACGAGCGGCTGCTCATCACCGTCTCCGACGACGGCAGAGGAATCGACTGGGATGCGGTCGCCCAGACGGCGTCGCGTCAGGGGCTCAGCACCGACCCGGCGGACCTCACGTCGCACCTGTTCCTGCCCGGATTCTCCACGCTGCTGCAACCGACCGCCTTCAGCGGCGGCGGCGAAGGTCTCGCCATCGTGGCGGAGACCCTCGACCGGGTTTCCGGTGGCATCCGGCTGGAGAGCCTGCCCGGGGAAGGGACGACGGTGTTTCTCACCGTCCCCGTCTCCCTGGTCCTCCAGCACGTCGTCGTGGTCGCCGCCGGCGACCAGTTCTGGGGGATCTCTGAGGCGGCGGTGCTCGGCACGGTCTCCCTCGGTGACGGCGTCGGCCGCGGTCCCGACGGACGTCGGGAGATCCAGTTCCACGGCGTCTCCATCCCCCTCGTCTCCCTCGCCGAAGCGCTGGGGATCAACCAGCCCGACCTGGAGGCGGAGGCGGTGGTGGTGAGCTCCCGGGCGGGGACGGTGGCGGTGGCCGTCGCCGAGATCCTGGACAGCCGCCGTGTCGCCGTGAAGAACCTCGGTCCGATCCTCGAAGGCAGCAGCCATCTGGTCGGGGCGGCCCGCCTGGGAGGCGGCGAGATCATCGTCGTCGTCGACCACAACTTCCTCGGCGCCGTCGCCCGCCGCGACCACACCGACCCGGCCGAGCGGCCCCGCATCCTGGTCGTGGACGACTCGGCCGGTGTTCGCCAGCTCATCTCGGCCACGCTCACCGGTCGAGGGTTCGACGTGGCCGTCGCCGCCAATGCCCGGGAGGCGGTCCGGGCGATGGCGGATCGCCGCTACGACGCCCTCGTCGTCGACTACTCGATGCCCCAGTCGAACGGTGTGGAGCTGGTGCGTGCCCTCCGGGCGGTCGGGGTCGCCATCCCCATCATCATGGTCTCCGGTGTCGCCACCGCCGAAGACCAGGCGGCGGCCTGGGAGGCGGGGGTCGACGCCTACCTCGACAAGTACGACCTGAGGCACGGCGCCCTGGTGGCGTCGATCCGCCAGCTCCTCGAGGAACGCAGGCTCACCGCTTCGTGAGATGCCCGCCGCTAGTGTCACACCGATGACGGGTCCTACGGTGGTCGTCGCCGTCCAGACCTTGTTCGGAGTCGACGTGTCGATCCTCGTCCTCGCCGCCGGGGTCCTCCTCGTCGTCGCCGCCGGCGTCGCCGTGTTCGTGAGCCGCCGGGCCGTCGCCCAGGCCCGCCGGCAGGCGGAGGAGGCCGAGCTGGCCGCCCAGCAGGCGAACGCCATCAAGAACGACTTCGTGGCGATGGTCAGCCACGAACTCCGGACGCCCCTCACCTCCATCGCCGGGTTCGCCGAGACCCTACGGGAGAGCTGGCAGACCCTCCAGCCCGAAGAGGTCGACGAGTTCCTCAACATCATCGGCAAGCAGGCGGCATACCTCGGTGAGCTGGTGGAGGACGTGCTGGTCATCCCCCGTTTGCAGGCCGGCCGGCTCCGGCTGTATCCGGAGACCTTCGACCTGGGCAAGCTGGTCCACGACGTCTCCGACCTGCTGTTCCCGCCCGGGCAGGGCAGGGAGGCGTCGGTGTCGATCCCCGCCGGGGTGCGGGTCTACGCCGACCCCCGACGGACCCAACAGGTGATCCGCAACCTGTTGGAGAACGCACGAAAATACGGGGGCGACCAGGTGCTCGTGGAAGGGTTCCCCTACGGCGACCACTACGTCGTGGTCGTCTCCGACAACGGCTCCGGTGTCCCCGACGACGCCGTCAACCTCATCTTCGAGCATTTCGAACAGCTCTCGAAGGGCGACTCCCGGTCGGCGAGCGGCATCGGCCTCGGCCTCCCCATCGCCCGCAAGCTGGCCCGGGCGATGGGCGGGGACGTCTGGTACGAGCGGCGGTTCCCCACCGGCAGCCGTTTCTGCTTCTCGCTCACGATCACCGAGGCGGCCGCCGAACGGATCCAGGCGGAGCGGCGAGCCGCCGAGGAGGCCGAAGCCGAGGCGTCGTCGAACCGGCGCTGACCGACCGGACCGCGACACCCTGGCCGGCCGGTACGATGGCCGCCGTGCAGTCCCAGTGGCTCTCCGACGACCTCCCCACCGACTCGCCGCTGTTCGAGGCCCTCAACCCTGCCCAGCGGGAGGCGGTCGCCGCCACCGAAGGTCCGGTGCTGGTCGTCGCCGGTGCCGGGTCGGGCAAGACCCGGGTGCTCACCTACCGGATCGCCCACCTGATCCGGGATCTTCGGGTCCGGCCATCGGAGATCCTGGCGATCACCTTCACGAACAAGGCAGCCGACGAGATGAAGGCACGGGTGGAGGCGCTGGTGGGAGGGGTGGCGAAGACGATGTGGGTGAGCACCTTCCATTCCGCCTGCGTCCGCATCCTCCGGCGGGAAGCCCACCGGCTCGGATACCGGTCGGCGTTCTCCATCTACGACGACGCCGACTCGCTCCGTCTGCTCACGATGTGCGTCAAAGACCTCGACCTCGACACGAAACGGTTCCCGCCCCGCAACATCAAGGCGGCGATCAGCCGGGCGAAGAACGAGCTGGTCGACTACGAGAGTTTTCGTCTCCGAGGGGAGGGCTTCTTCCACGAGCAGGTCGCCGACGTCTATCGCCTCTACCAGCAACGGCTGTTGGAGGCCTCGGCGATGGATTTCGACGACCTCCTCATGGTGACCGTCGAGCTCTTCGGTGCGTTCCCCGAAGTCCTCGCCCACTACCAGGAGCGGTTCCGGTACGTGCTCGTCGACGAATACCAGGACACCAACCACGCCCAATACGTCCTGGTGAAACGGCTCACCGCCACCCACCGCAACCTGTGTGTCGTCGGTGACGGCGACCAGAGCATCTACCGGTTCCGGGGAGCGGACATCCGCAACATCTTGGAGTTCGAGCGCGACTACCCCGACGCCCGGATCGTCGTGCTGGACCAGAACTACCGGTCCACCGAGACGATCCTCCAGGCGGCGAACGCCCTCATCGCCAACAACCCCCGCCGCCAGCCCAAGCGCCTGTGGAGCGAGAACGGGGAGGGCGAGCCCATCGTCCGTTTCGAGGCGGAAGACGAACACGACGAAGCCGGGTTCGTCGCCGACGAGGTGGACCGTCTCCGCGACGCCGGCTACGAGCTCTCCGACATCGCCGTGTTCTACCGGACCAACGCCCAGTCCCGGGTCATCGAAGACGTGCTGGTGCGGCGCGGCATCCCCTACGTGGTGGTCGGGTCGGTCAAGTTCTACGACCGTCGAGAGGTCAAAGACGTCCTCGCCTACCTCCGGGCGGTCGTCAACCCCGACGACGAGGTGGCGGTCAAACGGATCATCAACGAGCCTCGGCGGGGCATCGGGGACACCACCATCGCCCACCTCGACCGGTTCGCCGAACGCCAACGGATCGGCTTCTCCGAGGCCCTCGCCCGGCCGGAGGAGGTGCCCGGGCTCACCCCCCGGGCCGTGGCCCGGATCGCCGAGTTCAACGAGATCCTGGCGGGTATCCGACGGCGGGTGGAGGCCGACGGGGTCGAAGCCGGGGTGGTCGCCGTGCTGGAAGACACCGGGTACCTGTCCGTGCTGGAAGCCGACCGGACCGTCGAGGCCCTCGGTCGGGTGGAGAACCTCCGGGAGCTGGTGTCGGTGGCCGCCGAGTTCGAAGAGACCAACGTCGGGGCGGTCGTCGGCGACGAAACCTGGGACGACATGGGGAACCTGCGGCGGTTGGAGCTGTTCTTGGAGTCGGTGTCGCTCACCGCCGACGTCGACCAGCTCGACGAAGGGGCGGGGGCGGTCACCTTGATGACGATCCACAACGCCAAAGGCCTCGAGTTCCCGGTGGTGTTCATGGTGGGTCTGGAGGACGGGGTCTTCCCCCACGTCCGCACCCTCGGTGACCCCGAGGAGCTGGAGGAGGAGCGCCGCCTCGCCTACGTCGGTATCACCCGTGCCCAGGAACGTCTCTACCTCACCTCGGCGTGGAGCCGCATGCTGTGGGGCTCCTCCAGCTACAACCCGCCCAGCCGTTTCCTGAAAGAGATCCCCCAGCACCTGATGCAGCCCGCCGAGAAACGGAACCGACGGCGTTCGGAGGCGTCGACGCCGACCTCGACGGTGGGGGCGGCCGAGATCGGCCCCGGCGCCCGGGTGCGCCACGACACCTGGGGGGTGGGGACGGTGCGGGAGGTGATCGGGTCGGGCGACCGTGCCGAGGCGGTGGTCGAGTTCGAGACCGCCGGGCGCAAACGCCTTCTGTTGGCTTGGGCGCCGCTCAGCCGGATCTGAGGGCGGTGGTGCCCACCAGCACGTAGGGTGACGAACCGGGGACCCCGTCGAGACGGACGGCGGTGATCCGGGCGATGACGGTGTCGCCGGACCGGTTCCGCAGCGGCAGCAGGGTCGTGGAGATCTCGCCGGTGTCGAGGGTCGCGGTGAGCATCCACGCGAACCAGGGTCCCACCGCCGGGGAGACGGCCGGTGCGACCCTGCCCACCACTTCGGCTGCCTGCCATCCGAGGAGCTCGGCCATCCCCCGGCCCCAGGTGACGACCCGAGCCCACGGGTCGTATGTCGCGACCGCTCGGATGGGGGAGATCGCCATGACCTTGGCGGGAACCGAGTGGACCTCGAGGGCTTCGGCGACCGCCTGCTCGCCGTCGGTGACGGGCCCTTCGGCGGGGGAGGAGAGCAGGTTGTCGAGGAGGGAAGTGTGGGTGGCGGAAGTCATCGATGCTGTCTCGGCTCGGGGACGGGAGGGTGGACGCCGTGACGGCCGGTGAGGCGCGAGAGTGGGGAGGTACACCGGGGTTCACC
>WFOA01000042.1 GCA_015488325.1 Acidimicrobiia bacterium
ACACGGAGATGACGGTGCAGTTGATCGCGCCGATCGCGATGGATGAGGGGTTGCGGTTCGCGATCCGTGAGGGGGGCCGCACCGTCGGTGCCGGCCGGGTCACCAAGATCCTCAAATAGCCACCAACCCCACCCCAACGAAACGAGCACACATGGCAGAAGAAGGACAGAAGATCCGCATCAGGCTCAAGGCCTACGACCATCAGGTCGTGGACGAGTCGTCGCGTAAGATCGCCGAGACCGTCCTGCGGACCCAGGCCAAGATCCGCGGACCGGTGCCGCTGCCGACGGAGATCCACCGGTACTGCGTGATCAGGGGTCCCCACGTCGACAAGGACTCGCGCGAACACTTCGAGCTGCGGATCCACAAACGGCTGATCGACATCCTCGAGCCCACCCCGAAGACGGTGGACTCGCTGATGCGGCTCGATCTGCCGGCAGGAGTGGAAGTCGAGATCAAGCTGTGAACGCAATCCTCGGTGAGAAGCTGGGCATGACCCAGATCTTCGATGACGAAGCCCGGGCCATCCCGGTGACCGTCATCAAGGCCGGGCCGTGCCACGTCGTCCAGGTCAAACGTCCCGAGAAGGACGGCTACGCCGCGGTGCAGCTGTCCTTCGGGGAGGTGAAACCCAACCGGGTGAACAAACCCGCTGCCGGGCACTTCGCCAAGGCGGGGGTCGCCCCGGCGCGGCATCTGGTCGAAGTGAAGGTCGACGACCCCGACGCCTACCAGGTCGGTCAGGCGATCACCATCGACGAGGTGTTCGCCGAAGGGACCCTGGCCGACGTCACCGGCGTCTCGAAGGGCAAAGGCTTCGCCGGTGTCATGAAGCGCCACAACTTCGCCGGCCAGGGCGCCAGCCACGGGAACCACAAGAAGCATCGGGCTCCCGGGGCCATCGGCGCCTGCGCCACCCCGGCCCGGGTGTTCAAAGGCACCCGCATGGCGGGCCGGATGGGTGGCGAGCGGGTCACCGTCCTCAACCTCGAAGTGGTCGGCGTCGACGCCGAGCGCGGGCTGCTGCTGCTCGGCGGCGCGGTGCCGGGACCCAAAGGTTCGGTGGTCCTCATCCGTGAGGCCGTCAAGGGCAGGAAGGAGACCGACCGTGGCTGAGGTGAAAGCGCCCCTCTACGCCCTCGACGGTTCCCCCAAAGGCGAAGTCGTCCTCGACCCCGAGGTCTTCGGGATCGAACCGAACTTGGCGGTGCTCCACCAGGTGATCACCGCCCAGCTCGCCGCCGCCCGGTCGGGCACGGCCTCGACGAAGACCCGAGGCGAGGTCCGGGGCGGTGGGCGGAAGCCGTGGCGCCAGAAGGGTCTCGGCCGGGCCCGGCACGGGTCGATCCGGGCGCCCCAGTGGGTGGGCGGAGGAGTCGCCCACGGTCCCAAGCCTCGGGACTACAGCCAACGGACCCCCAAGAAGATGAAGCGTCTCGCCCTCCGCTCGGCGCTGTCGGCCCGGGCTTCGGAGCAGGCGGTGAAGGTGGTGGAGAACCTCGCCTGGGAGCGCCCCAAGACGAAACAGGCCGTCGCCCTCCTCGAAGCCATGGGGCTGGGAGGCAAGGTGCTGGTGGTCCTCGGTCGAGGCGACGTCGCCGCCGAACTCTCGTTCCGGAACCTCCCCCAGGTCCGGATCACCGAACCCGGCCACCTCACCGCCTACGACGTCCTCTGGTCCGACGACGTGGTGTTCACCACCGAGACCCTGGGAGTGGCGGCCGGGTCGGGAACGTACGAGGTGAGCGAAGAGGACTTCGTCAAAGAGGAGGGAGGTGAGGCCGGATGAAGGATCCCCGCGACATCATCATCGAGCCCGTCGTCTCCGAGAAGTCCTATGACCTCATCGAGCGGCACAACACCTACACCTTCGTCGTCGACCGGCGGGCCAACAAGACGGAGATCAAAGAGGCGATCGCCGAGATCTTCGACGTGAAGGTCCTCTCGGTCAACACCATGAACCGCAAAGGCAAGAGGAAGCGGACCGGCTGGGTGATGGGCAAACGCGCCGACACCAAGCGTGCCCTCGTCAAGCTGGCCGACGGCGACACCATCGACCTGTTCGGAGTCTGAGCAATGGCCATCAAGAAGAGAAAACCAACGTCGCCGGGTCGCCGGTTCCAGACGGTCTCGGACTTCGCCGAGATCACCAAGAAGGAGCCGGAGAAGTCCCTCATCGCCAAGAAGAGCTCCACCGGGGGTCGCAACGCCTACGGGCGGATCACGTCGCGTCACCGGGGCGGTGGACACAAGCGGAAGTACCGCATCATCGACTTCCGTCGGAACAAGGACGGCGTCCCCGCCAAGGTCGCCGCCATCGAATACGACCCCAATCGGAACGCCAGGATCGCGCTGTTGCACTACGTCGACGGCGAGAAGCGGTACATCCTCGCCCCCGTCGGGGTGAAGGTCGGAGACGTGTTGGAGTCGGGGCCGAAGGCGGAGATCCGTCCGGGCAACGCCCTTCCGCTCCGGAACATCCCGGCCGGTTCCACCGTGCACGCCATCGAGCTGCGGCCCGGAGGCGGTGCCAAGCTGGCCCGGTCGGCAGGGACGTCGGTGCAGCTCATGTCGAAGGAGTCGGACATGGCGCTGCTGCGCCTCCCATCGGGGGAGATGCGCATGGTGTCCCTCGACTGTCGTGCGACCCTGGGTCAGGTCGGGAACACCGACGCCGAGCTCGTCAAGCTGGGCAAGGCAGGACGGAACCGCTGGAAGGGGGTCCGCCCCCAGACCCGTGGGGTGGCGATGAACCCGGTGGACCATCCCCTCGGTGGTGGTGAAGGCAAATCGTCGGGTGGACGTCCCCCGGTGAGCCCCTGGGGCAAGCCCGAAGGCCGCACCCGGAAGAAGAAGAAGGCGAGCGACAAGATGATCGTCCGCCGTCGGAACGCGAAGGGTCGGAGGTAACGATGGGGCGCAGTCTGAAGAAAGGGCCCTTCGTCGACGACCACCTCCTCGAGAAGATCGAGGTGCTCAACGAGAAGGGTGAGAAACGAGTGATCCGGACGTGGAGCCGCCGCTCCACCATCATCCCCGAGATGGTCGGGCACACCATCGCCGTCCACGACGGCCGCAAGCACGTGCCCGTGTACATCACCGAATCGATGGTGGGCCACAAGCTGGGCGAGTTCGCGCCCACCCGGACCTTCCGGGGCCACGCCGGGTCGAAGCGGGAGAAGGCGGCGAGGCGGCGATGAAGGTACGAGCCCAGGCCAAGTACATCCGGCAGTCGCCCTACAAGGTGCGGCGGGTCCTCGACCTCGTCCGGGGACTCCCCGTGTCCGAAGCCGAGCACATCCTCTCGTTCACCCAGCGCCGGGCTGCCGAACCGGTCGCCAAGGTGTTGCGTTCGGCGGTGGCGAACGCCGAACACAACTTCGCTCTCGACGCCGACGAACTGGTGGTGGCCGAGGCGTACGCCGACGAGGGTCCCACCCTCAAGCGGTACCGTCCCCGGGCCCGAGGGCGAGCAACCCGGATCCGCAAGCGGACGAGCCACATCACCATCGTCGTGGCCGACCGGAGCGAGGAGGAGGACTGATGGGGCAGAAGACACACCCCTATTCGTTCCGGTTGGGCATCGTCACCGACTGGAAATCGAAGTGGTATTCGGACAAGGACTACGTCGAGCTCGTCAACGAAGACAACCGGATCCGTGAGTACCTCCGCAAGGAACTCACCCGGGGTGCGGTGTCGCGCGTCGAGATCGAACGCACCCGAGACCGGGTCGTGGTGGAGATCCACACGGCCCGCCCGGGCGTGGTGATCGGACGCAAAGGCGTGGAGGCGGAGCGTCTCCGTTCGGGCCTGGAGGAGATCGCCTCCAAGCCGGTGAAGCTCAACATCATCGAGGTGAAGGACCCCGAGCTCGACGCCCAGCTCCTCGCCCAGGGGATCGCCGACCAGCTCGAGAACCGGGTGGCGTTCCGCCGGGCGATGAAACGGGCCGTGGCCACCGCCATGAAGGCGAACGCCCAGGGTGTCCGCGTCGAATGCAAAGGCCGTCTCGGTGGCGCCGAGATGGGTCGGCGGGAGTGGTACCGGGAGGGCCGGGTTCCCCTGCACACCCTTCGGGCCGACATCGACTATGGCACCGCCACCGCCCGTACCACCGTTGGCGCCATCGGCGTGAAGGTCTGGGTCTACAAGGGCGACGTCCTTCCCTCCGGCGCCCCGTCGAAGGAGAAGATCGCCGCCGAGGCGGCCCTCGCCACCGGCGGCCCGGCCCGCCGTGGCGTGCGGGCGGCGCCGGCGAAGGCCCGGGCGGAACAGGCCGTGGAGGGTGGTAGGATGCCCCGCCTCATCGAGGCCGGCGGCGGCAAGCGTCTCATCGAGGCCGGCGGCGGCAAGCGAGAGGGCAAACGCCTCATCGAGGCCGGCGGCGGCAAGCGTGTGCTCGACGCCGAACTGGCCGAAGCCGAATACCGGGAAGAGCGCAGCGCGCTCGAAGACACCGAAGTGACGGCAGAGGCCGAGGTCGAGGCTCCGGCCGAGACCGTGGAGACACCGACCGAGACCCCGTCGGGTGACGCCGCGGAGGAGTCGGCTCCGGTCGCCTCCGAGGAGACCGCTCCCGAGGCCGATACCGGAGACGCGACCGAGCCCGACGGCGGGACCACAGAGGAACAGGAAGAGGAGTAAGCGGTCATGTTGATGCCGAAGCGTGTGAAGCACCGCAAGGTGCATCGCGGCCGCAGGAGCGGCGTCGCCAAGGGTGGAACGAAGGTGACCTTCGGCGAGTACGGGCTGCAGGCCCTCGAACCGGCGTGGATCACCGCCCGTCAGATCGAGGCCGCCCGGGTGGCGATCACCCGCGCCGTCAAGCGCGGTGGGAAGGTGTGGATCACGATCTTCCCCGACAAGCCGGTGACCCAGAAGCCGGCGGAGACCCGGATGGGTTCCGGCAAAGGGAACCCGGAGTACTGGGTGGCCGTGGTGAAGCCCGGTCGGGTCATGTTCGAGCTGGCCGGCGTCTCCGAGGAGCTGGCCCGTGAGGCGATGCGCCGTGCCGGACACAAGCTGCCGATCAAGACCCGTTTCGTGACGAGGGAGGAAGCATGAAGGCCGACGACCTCCGCGACATGACCATGGAGGAGCTGGTCGAGGCGTTGGCCGAGGCGAAGGAGGAGCTCTTCAATCTCCGCTTCCAGCTCGCCACCAACCAGCTCGACAACACCGCTCGGATCAAAGCGGTGAAGAAGGACATCGCCCGCATCCTCACCGAGATGCGGCGTCGAGAGATCGAGGCGTGGCGTGCGCAGGCCGCCACCGGGGAGAGTGCGTGATGACCGAGCGTGGAACTCGCAAGGTGCGGGTGGGCGTCGTCGTGTCGGACGCGCGTGACAAGACGGTGACCGTGGAGGTGCCGACCTCCTACAAGCACCCGCGCTACGACAAGATCGTTCGACGCAGCACCCGTTTCCACGCCCACGACGAGCACAACGAGGCCAAGGTGGGCGACACGGTACGGATCGTGGAGACGCGGCCGCTGTCGAAGACGAAGCGGTGGCGTGTCGCCGAGATCGTGGAGCGTGCCCGATGATCCAGCAGGAATCCAGGGTCAAGGTGGCCGACAACACCGGCGCCCGGGAGGTGCTCTGCATCCGGGTGCTCGGCGGCTCGACCCGCCGGTACGCGCGGGTCGGCGACGAGTTCATCGGCACCGTGAAGGAGGCCCAGCCGGGTGGTTCGGTGAAGAAGGGCGAGATCGTCCGGGCGGTGGTGGTGCGGACCCGGAAGGAGAAGCGGCGTCCCGACGGCACCTACATCCGGTTCGACGACAACGCCTGTGTGATCATCGACAACAACCGCCAGCCGCGGGGGACCCGCATCTTCGGGCCCGTCGCCCGGGAGCTGCGCGACAAGCGTTTCATGCGGATCGTCTCCCTCGCCCCGGAGGTGCTCTGATGACCCGTCCCACTTTTGACAGCACGAACGGGCAGTATTTGCCGTTTTCTGCTGTCAATTCGGAGTTGGAGGAGGTCCTCCGATGAAGTTGCGTGAAGGCGACCGGGTGATGGTCATCGCCGGCAAGGACGCCGGGAAGGAGTCGCGTATCGCGCGCGTCTTCCCCAAGAAGGACAAGGTCATCGTCGAAGGCGTCAACACCGCCAAGAAGCATCAGAAGCCCCGCGGCCAGACGATGCAGGGCGGCATCATCGACAAGGACATGCCGATCCACGTCTCCAACGTGATGATCGTGTGCGACGAATGCGGACCGACCCGGATCGGCTACCGGATCGACGAGACCGGCAAGCACCGCATCTGTCGGAAGTGCGGAGGTGACCTGTGACGCCCCGGCTCAAAGAGAAGTACTGGAACGAGATCCACCCCCGCCTCCAGCGGGAGCTGGGGCTGGAGAACCCCATGGAGGTTCCCCGCCTCACCAAGATCACCGTCAACATGGGGGTGGGCGAAGCCGTCGCCGACCGTAAACAGATCGAGTCCGCCACCGAGGAGCTCGCCCTCATCACCGGGCAGCGTCCCCGTCTGAACCGGGCCCGGAAGTCGATCGCCGGGTTCAAGATCCGCAAGGGCATGCCGGTGGGCGTGTCCGTCACCCTGCGGGGAGACCGGATGTGGGAGTTCTTCGACCGGCTCATGGCGATCGCCATCCCCCGGGTGCGGGATTTCCGGGGCCTCAACCCCCGGTCCTTCGACGGGCACGGCAACTACAGCTTCGGCTTCACCGAACAGCTCATCTTCCCCGAGATCGACTACGACCGGGTGACGGCGATCCGAGGCATGGACATCACGATCGGGACCAGCGCCGACAACGACGAGCACGCCAAGGCCCTGCTCGAAGCCTTCGGGTTCCCGTTCCGGCGCCAAGAGGCAAAGGTGTGAAGGAGCAGGCATGGCACGGAAAGCATTGATCGTCAAACAGCAACGAACTCCCAAGTTCAAGGTGCGCGCCTACAACCGCTGCAAGCGGTGTGGGCGCCCCCGGGCCTACCTGCGCGCGTTCGGGATGTGCCGGATCTGTGTGCGGGAGCTGGCGTCGCGGGGTGAGCTCCCCGGAGTGCGAAAGGCCTCTTGGTGATGTTGACCGATCCGATCGCCGACATGCTCACGCGGATCCGCAACGCGACGCGCGCCGGCAAAGAGACGGTGAGCATGCCTTCGTCCCAGATGAAGGAGCGGATCGCCAAGATCCTGGCGGCCGAAGGGTTCATCGACGGGTTCGAGGTCGAACCCGCCAAGGCGGGCCGCACCCTCACCATCAGGCTTCGCTACGGGGATCAGCGCACCCCCGCCATCCAGGGGATCAAACGGGTCTCCAAGCCGGGGCATCGGGTTTATCGGGGCGCGTCGGAGCTGCCGCGCATCCAGGGTGGTATCGGGATGGCCGTGGTGTCCACGTCCCAGGGGCTCATGCCCGACCGCGAGGCCCGTCGCCGGCGCCTCGGCGGCGAGATCATCTGTGAGGTGTGGTGATGTCGCGCGTCGGCAACGCTCCCATCCCCATCCCCGACGGTGTCGAGGTCACGGTGGACGGCACCCGGGTCACGGTCAAGGGGCCGAAGGGGACCCTCGAGCGAACCTTCCACGAGCGGGTGACCATCGAGGTGACCGACGGCGTCGCCACGGTGAAACGTCCCGACGACAGCCGGGAGTCGAAGGCGCTGCACGGGCTGTCCCGGGCGCTGTTGGCCAACATGGTCGCCGGGGTGTCCCAGGGCTACCGAAAGGAGCTGCAGATCATCGGGGTGGGATACCGGGCGGCCCTCAAAGGCAAGTCTTTGGAGCTGCAGCTCGGGTTCAGTCATCCCGTCTCCTACACCGCCCCCGAAGGGGTGGATTTCGAGGTGCCCGAGCCCACCAAGGTGATCGTGAGCGGCATCGACAAGGAGAAGGTCGGCCAGGTCGCCGCCGAGATCCGCAAGCTGCGCCCCCCCGAGCCCTACAAGGGCAAGGGCATCCGCTACGTCGACGAGTACGTGCGGCGCAAGGCCGGAAAGGCAGGTAAGCGATGAAGGGGACCCGCGCCACGGCTCGGGCTCGGCGACATGTCCGGGTACGCAAGAAGGTCCGGGGCACCGCCGACCGCCCCCGGTTGGCCGTGTTCCGCTCCAACAGGTACATCTACGCCCAGTTGATCGACGACACCAAGGGCCACACCATCGCCGCCGCCTCCTCCCAGGAGCGCGAGCTGAGGGACCGTCGGCTCAGCGTCGAAGTCGCCGCCGACGTCGGGCGGCTCCTCGCCGAACGCGCCAAGGCGGCGGGGGTGTCCACGGTGGTGTTCGACCGGGGAGGGTTCAAATACCACGGCCGGATCAAGGCCCTGGCCGACGCCGCCCGTGAGTCGGGCCTGGAGTTCTGAGGAGCATGGCAATGGCAGAGCCACAGCAGTACGACGAGCGGGTCATCCAGATCAACCGGGTGGCGAAGGTCGTCAAGGGCGGCCGCCGGTTCTCCTTCACGGCGCTGGTCGTCGTCGGGGACGGCAACGGCCGGGTCGGCATCGGATACGGCAAGGCCAAAGAGGTCCCGGCGGCGATCCAGAAGGGGATGGAGATCGCCCGCCGGTCGATGATCACCGTGCCGATGGCCGGGTCGACCATCATCCACCAGGTCGAAGGCTCCCACGACGCGTCCCGGGTCCTGATCAAACCGGCGGCGCCCGGTACCGGGGTGATCGCCGGAGGTGCGGTGCGTCAGATCCTCGAAGCGGCGGGCATCAAAGACGCCCTGGCGAAGTCCCTCGGGTCCCCCACCCACCTCAACGTGGCCCGGGCGACGATGAACGCGCTCAGAGCCCAGCGGCGCCCCGACGAGGTGGCACGGCTGCGGGGCAAGCGTCCCGAAGACTTCGTGCCGCCGGGCCTGCTCGCCGCCTACCGGGGCACCGAGTCGTTGCGTGCCGCCGGGGAGAAGTGAGGTTCGGAGATGGCCGAGAAGATGTTGCGAGTGACCCTCCGCCGCAGTGTGATCGGTGAGAAACCGAAGACCCGCGCCACGGTGCGGAGCCTGGGGCTGCGCAAACTCCACCAGACGGTGGAGCATCGGGACAGCCCCGTCGTGCGAGGGATGATCCACCGGGTTCGCCACCTGGTGGAGGTGGAAGAGGACTGAGACCGGGGCCGGACAGCTCGGAGAGACACCATGAGCGAGACGAAGCGTGAACAACTGAAGCTGCACCATCTGCGCCCGGCGCCCGGGTCGAAGAAGCGGAAGGTGCGGGTCGGCCGCGGCGAAGGGGGACGGCGCGGGAAGACGGCCGGGCGGGGGACGAAGGGCCTCAAGGCCCGGAACAAGCTCCGCCCCGGGTTCGAAGGCGGCCAGATCCCCCTGGCCCGTCGCCTCCCCAAGCTGAAGGGGTTCCGGAACCCGAACCGTGTGCCCTACGTCGTGGTGAACGTCGCCGCCCTCTCGGTCTTCGACGCCGGCGCGACCGTCGGTCCCGACGAGCTGCGCCGCCACGGGCTCGTCAAGCAGCGGGGTCGGATCAAGGTCCTCGCCGAAGGCGAGATCGACCGGGCCCTCACGGTGCGGGCCCACGCCTTCAGCGCCGCCGCCCGGGCCAAGATCGAGGCGGCAGGCGGAACGGTCGAGGTCATCGAGGGATGAGGGCGGTCGAGTCCCCTAGGTCCCGGCGGGCGGTAGCCTGGCGGCTGGCCGACGCCCCCACCGTCACGGACAGGTCACATCCATGCTGAGCATCTACCGCCACATGTTCACCATCCCGGATCTTCGTCGGAAGATCCTGTTCACCCTCGCCATGTTCGGGGTGTACCGGCTGGGGGCGACGATCCCCGTCCCGGGGATCGACCTCGACGCCGTGCGGCTCTTCCAGCAGCAGCAGCAGGCGGGTGGGGTCTACGGTCTCTTGAACCTGTTCTCCGGCGGGGCGTTGGAGCAGTTCTCGGTGTTCTCCCTCGGGATCCTCCCCTACATCACCGCCTCGATCATCATGCAGCTCCTCACGGTGGTGATCCCCAAGCTCCAGGCGCTCCAGGACGAAGGGGAGGCCGGTCAGCGGATCATCACCCAGTGGACCCGTTACGTGACGGTGATGCTGGCGCTGCTCCAGTCGACCGCCTTCACCTTCCTGTTCCACGTCGGCCGTTTCACCAACGGCATCGACCTCGTCCCCAACTACACGCCCGGCCGGGTGTCGCTCATCGTCATCACGATGACGGCAGGCACGGCCTTCGTGATGTGGCTGGGTGAGCTCATCACCCAGCGGGGGGTGGGCAACGGGATGTCGCTGATCATCTTCATCTCCATCCTCTCCCAGTTCCCCTTCATCTTCGGACAGATCTGGGGTCAGACCGTCGCCGCCGGGTTCGTGATCCGGTTCGTCGTGATCATCCTGGTGTTCCTGGCGATGATCGCCGCCATCATCTACGTCGATCAGGGCCAGCGCCGGATCCCCATCCAGTTCGCCAAGCGGGTGCGGGGCCGGCGGGTGATGGGTGGGCAGTCCACCTACATCCCCTTGAAGGTGAACACCGCCGGCGTGATCCCGGTGATCTTCGCCACGTCGGTGCTGCTGTTCCCACCGCTGATCGTCACGTCGATCCCCAGCAACGCCGCCTGGGTGCGGGCCGCGTTCAACTGGGTGGACCGGAACCTGGGCGCCACCGGGTCGGCGAGCGGTTGGTACATCATCATCCTGTTCTTCCTCATCATCTTCTTCACCTACTTCTACACGGCGATCCAGTTCGACCCGCAGCGCCAGGCCGAGATGATCCAGCGTCAAGGTGGGTTCGTGCCCGGTGTACGCCCCGGCCCCCAGACGGCCCGCTATCTGGCGCACATCCTCAACCGCATCACGCTGCCCGGCTCGCTCTTCCTGGCGGTGATCTCGGTGCTGCCGGCGATCGCCGGGCTGATCTGGAACATCGCCATCAGCTTCTCGGGTGTGTCGATCCTCATCGTCGTCGGCGTCGCCCTGGAGACGATGAAACAGATCGAATCGCAGCTCACGATGCGCAACTACGAGGGGTTCCTCACGTGACGCCGTGGAGGTTGCCGGCGTGAGGTTGCTCTTCATCGGCCCTCCGGGGGCGGGCAAGGGCACCCAGGCGCAGCGGGTCGCCGAACGGCTGGGCATCGCCCACGTCTCCACCGGCGACATGTTCCGGGCCCAGGTCGCCGCCGGCACCGAGCTGGGGAAGCGGGTGGAGGCGATCATGAAGGCGGGGGACTACGTGCCCGACGAGGTGACCGTGGCGATGCTGGCGGAACGGATCGCCGAACCGGACGCCGCCGCCGGGTTCATCCTCGACGGTTTCCCCCGCACCCTCGGCCAGGTGGAGGCCCTCGACGACCTCCTCGGCCCAGACGGGCTCGACCGGGTGGTCGTCTTGGATGTGCCGGAGGACGAGCTGGTGCGGCGGCTCCTCGCCCGGGGCCGCGCCGACGACACCGAGGAGACGGTGCGGACCCGCCTCGCCGTCTACCGGGAGCAGACCGAGCCCCTCGTCGACCTCTACTCGCGGCGGGGAATCGTCGTCCATGTCGACGGTGTTGGTGATGTGGACGAGATCACCGAGCGGGTGTTGGCCGCCGTCGATTCCCGTCCTGGTGCCGAGTGAGGGGACTCGCCGACCGATGATCACCATCAAGACACCGAAGGAGTTCGAGAAGATGTCCGTGGCGGGACGGTGCGTCGCCGCGGTCCACGACGAGGTGCGCGCGACGATCCGTCCCGGGGTGTCGATGCGCCGACTCGACGAGATCGCCGCCCGAGTGATCCGCAGCCACGGCTGCGTTCCGTCCTTCCTCGGCTACCACGGCTATCCGGCCAACATCTGCACCTCCCCCAACGACGTCATCGTCCATGGGATCCCCGACGACTACCGGCTTCGGGAAGGAGACATCATCTCCATCGACGCCGGAGCCATCTTCGACGGCTATCACGGAGACGCCGCCTTCACCGTCGCCGTCGGCGATGTCCCCGACGAGGTGACCCGCCTCATCGACGCCACGGAGGAGGCGATGTGGGCCGGCATCGCCCAGGTGCGGGACGGTGCCCGGGTCGGCGACATCGGCGCGGCGGTCGAGGCCGTGGGGGAGCGGTTCGGGCTGGGCGTGGTACGCGAGTACGTGGGTCATGGCATCGGCCGCCAGATGCACGAAGAGCCCCAGATCCCCAACTACGGGAAGCCGGGCACCGGGATGCGTCTGCGGACGGGGATGGCGGTCGCTATCGAACCGATGTTCAATCTGGGGACGTGGGAGACGAAGGTGGACGACGACGGATGGACCGTGCGGACCGCCGACGGGTCGCTCTCGGCGCACTTCGAACACACGGTCGCCATCACCCCCGACGGGGTGGTGGTGACGACGTTGGGAGATGGTGCGACCGTACCGGTGGATTTGTCGGAAAAGGCGGCGAGCAGCTAGGATGCCCGCTTGGTCTTTGGGCCCGCCTCGTGGCCGTCTCCAGTTCGGCTGCAGGTTCGAAGTCCCGCCCCGCAACCTCCCGACCGTCCGGGTGGCTGCACGATGGTTCGAAACGCGTCCCCACCCGCCGGTGGAGGGCCCGACGGGAGAAGAGCTGAGATGAAGGTACGTCCTTCGACGAAGAAGATGTGTGAGAAGTGCCGGATCATCCGGCGGCGCGGCCGCGTCTGGGTGATCTGTTCGAATCCGCGTCACAAACAGCGGCAGGGGTGATCCAGAGATGGCTCGTATCGCAGGAGTCGACCTTCCCAGGGACAAACGGCTGGAGATCGCCCTCACCTACATCTTCGGGATCGGCCGCAGCCGTGCCCGCCAGATCTGCGACGATCTCAACATCGACCGGGGAACGAAGGTGCGGGACCTCACCGAGGACGAGGCGGCACGAATTCGTCGCCACATCGAACAGAACTACCGGGTCGAAGGCGACCTGAGGCGAGAGATCCAACAGAACATCAAACGCAAGATCGAGATCGGCTGCTATCAGGGGATCCGTCACCGGCGCGGGCTCCCGGTTCGGGGCCAACGTACCCACACCAACGCCCGAACCCGGAAGGGCCGCAGGGTGGCGATCGCCGGCAAGAAGAAGATCAAGAAGTAAGTAGGGAGCGAGGGTGGCGAGGCAGCAACCGACCAAACGGGTGCGCCGGCGGGAGCGCAAGAACATCTCCCACGGCCAGGCGCACATCAAGGCCAGCTTCAACAACACGATCATCAACATCACCGACCTCCAGGGCAACACCATCGTGTGGACGTCCGGCGGGTCGGTGGGGTTCAAAGGTTCCCGGAAGTCCACCCCCTACGCCGCCCAGGTCGCGGCCGAGGAGGCCGCCCGTCGGGCGGGGGAGCACGGGGTCCGCAAGCTCGATGTGATCGTCAGCGGCACCGGGTCGGGGCGTGACACCGCCGTACGGACCCTCCAGAACATGGGGATGGAGATCACCGGGATCAAAGACGTCACCCCGATCCCCCACAACGGGTGTCGACCGAAGAAACGCCGGAGGGGTTGAACGATGGCTCGTGTCACCTCCCCCCGCCACAAGGCCTGCCGTCGGGCCCGCCAGCCGCTCTGCCAGTCCGCGAAATGCCCCGTAGACCGTCGTCCCTACCCGCCGGGCGAGCACGGTCGGGGACGGATCCGGGAGAGCGACTATCTGGTCCGCCTGCGGGAGAAGCAGAAGCTGCGGGCCATGTACGGCATCCTCGAGAAGCAGTTCCGCCGCTATTACCGGGAGGCCGCCCGGCGACCGGGGATCACCGGCGAGAACCTGCTGAGGCTCTTGGAGATGAGGCTCGACAACGTCGTGTGGCGGGCGGGATTCGCCCAGACCAGGCCCCAGGCGCGCCAGCTCGTCAACCACGGCCATTTCCGCGTCAACGGGCGCAAGGTCGACATCCCGTCCTACCAGGTGCGCCCCGGGGACGTCGTGAGCATGAAGCAGCGTTCCCGTGACCTCATCATCGTCCAGCATGCCGTGGACACCCTCGGTCGTCCGATCCCGGACTGGCTCGAGGTGAACCACGACCAACGAACCGTGACGATCCGGGACTATCCGCGCCGGGATCAGATCGATACCGCCATCAACGAACAGCTCATCGTCGAGCTCTACTCGAAGTAACCGTCCAAGTCCACGAGGGGTATCACACCGTGCTGATCGTCCAGCGTCCCCAGATCCAAGAAGAGTCGGTCGCCGAGCACCGCTCGAGATTCATCGTCGAGCCGTTGGAGCCGGGTTTCGGCTACACCCTCGGCAACACGCTGCGCCGTACGTTGCTGTCCCGGATCCCCGGGGCCGCCGTCACGTCGCTGCAGATCGAAGGGGTGAGCCACGAGTTCTCCACCATCCCCGGTGTCGTCGAAGACGTGGTGGACCTGATCCTCAACATCAAACAGATCGTGGTCCGCATGGAAGACGTCGACACCCAGACGCTCTACCTGTCGGCGAAGGGTCCGGGCGAGGTGAAGGCGGGGGACCTGAAGGTGCCGACCGGGGTTGAGATCGTCAACCCCGACCTGCATCTGGCGACCCTCTCCAAGGAGGGCCGCCTGGAGCTCGAGCTCACCGTCGGCCCCGGTGTCGGCTACCGGAGCGCCGAGGCCAACAAGGTCGGCTCCACGATCGGCGTCATCCCGATCGATTCGATCTTCTCCCCGGTGCGCAAGGTCTCCTACCGGGTGGAGAACACCCAGGTCGGGCAGATGACCAACTTCGACCGCCTGGTCCTCGACGTCGAGACCAACGGTGCGATCGAGCCCGCCGAGGCCCTGTCGTCGGCCGGGAAGACCCTCCGGGAGATCATGAGCCTGTTCGCCGACGTCGCCGAAGGGGTCGGCCTCGAGCTCGGTGAGGTCGCTCCTGCGGAGACGGGCTCGCCGGATCTGGAGCTGCCGATCGAGGCGCTCGACCTGTCGGAGCGTCCCCGCAACTGTCTCCGCCGGGCCCAGATCAAGACGGTGGGCGAGCTGGTGCAGCGGACCCCCGACGACCTGCTCAACATCACCAACTTCGGTCAGAAGAGCCTGGAGGAGGTGCAGGCGAAACTCGACGAGCTCGGGTTGAGCCTCGCCACCGGTGAAGGAGGCGGTGGCTGATGCCTCGGCCACGGAAAGGGCCCCGTCTCGGCGGCTCGCCGTCGCACGAGAAGAAGATCCTCGCCAACCTGGCGGCGTCGTTGATCTGGGACGAGAAGGTGACGACCACCGTCACCAAGGCGAAGGCGGTGAGGCCGCTGGCGGAGAAGCTGATCACGAAGGCCCGCCGCGGCGACCTCCATGCCAGGAGAACGGTGTTGAAGACGATCACAGACACCGAGGTGGTCACCAAGCTGTTCGACGAGGTGGCCCCCCGATACGCCGACCGTCCGGGTGGCTACACCCGGATCGTCCGGATCGGCCCCCGGCGTGGCGACGGCGCCGAGATGGCGATCATCGAGCTGGTCTGACGCACCTGCCGCCCGTCGGGCGTGCCGGGGGCGGCGACGGCGGGGTCAGCCGACCGGTACCGGCTTCCGCCACGAGGTGAGGGTGGCCTCGATGAAGGCCCGTGCCTCGTCCGTCAACGCGGTGGCGTCGCCGGGGACACGTTCGATCGGCTTCCCGAAGCGGATCCTCACCTGGGTCCGGAATGGCACCGGGAACAGGTTGGCGGCGAGGAGCCGCCACGACCCGTCGATCGCCACCGGAACCACCGGGAGCCGGTCGGCGGCCTCCAGCATCACCCGGGTGCCGGCCGGTTTGAACGGTCCCAGCTCGCCGTCTCGGGAGCGGGTGCCTTCCGGGAAGATGACGATGCTCACCCCTCGTGCCTGGGCGTCGGCTGCCACGTCGCGGATCGCCGTCACCGCCTGACGGCGATCCTGGCGGTCGATGACGGCGTTGCCGCCGTGGCGAAGGTTGAGGGAGATGCTGGGGATGCCCCGGCTCAGTTCCTTTTTCGCAACGTACTTCGGGTAGTTGGTGAACAGCAGACCGCCGATGAGGGCGATGTCGAACAGGCTCTGATGGTTGGCCACGAGGGCGTACCCGGTGCGGGGCCGGACCTCGGGGTGGCGCTCGACGGTGATGCGGGTGCCGGTGACACGGAACACTTCGACGAGGCTGCGCTGCAGACAGGCCATCGTCCATTCGAAGGGTCGCCGCCCGAACAGGCGGGTGACCCGTCCGAGGAGGTCGAAGAAGAGGAGGGAGCCACCGAAGCCGACCAGGACCGGGACGGTCACCAGCCAGTCCAACACACGTTTCATCGACGACAGCTTACGGTGAAGGGGACTGCTACCGGAACCTCACCAGGCAGCCAGGGGCCAGGTCCGGCGGCCTGTCATGGGTGGGGTTGGGGGTTCGGTGTGGTGGGAGGCCGTCGCTTCACCCCCTTCGACCGCCGACTTCGTCGGCGGCCACTTCCCCCTCGGGGAGGGGCAAGAAGTGCGCCTCCAATCGGAGACGCGGAGCAGCGGAACCTAGAGTGAAGACATGCCGTTCACCGAAGAGCACCACCATTTCCGGCGAGTCGTGCGGGAGTTCGTCGAACGGGAGATCAACCCCCACGTCGACGACTGGGAGGCGAAGGGCATGATGCCCCTGCACGACCTGTTCGCCCGGATGGCACAGCTCGGTTTCCTCGGGCTCGAATACGATCCGGCATACGGCGGTCAAGGAGCCGACCACCTGTTCACGGTGATCCTCGCCGAAGAGTTCGGACGGGCCGACCACGGCTCGATCGGGATGGCCCTCGGCGTCCAGGTCGACATGGCGACCCCCGCCCTGCATCGGTTCGGCTCCGACGAGCTGAAACGCCGGTTCCTCGCCCCCACCCTCCGGGGGGAGATGGTCTGTTCGATCGCGGTCACCGAGCCCGACGCCGGCTCCGACGTGGCCGCCATCCGCACCCGGGCGGTCCGTGACGGCGACGAATGGGTGATCAACGGTTCGAAGACGTTCATCACCAACTCCCTGCAGGCCGACTGGATCTGCCTCCTCGCCCGGACGTCCGACGAGGGCGGCTACCGGGGGATGAGCCAGATCATCGTCCCCACCGACGTCCCCGGGTTCGAGGTGTCGAAGAAGCTCGACAAGTTGGGGATGCGGGCGTCGGACACCGGCCTGTTGACCTTCACCGACGTCCGGGTCCCGGTCGCCAACACGATCGGGGAGATCGGGCGGGGCTTCCAGCAGCAGATGGCCCAGTTCGTCCTGGAGCGGATGTGGGCGGCGTACGGGGCGGTGGGGGCATGCGAACGGGCGCTGGAGCGGACCCGCGAATACCTGGGACAGCGCGTGGTGTTCGGCCGGCCGCTGTTGGGCCACGAATACGTCTCCTATCGCCTGGCGGAGCTCGTCGCCCAGGTGGATCTGCTCAAGCACTACAACTACGCCGCCGCCGAGGCGTACATGCGGGGTGAGGACCCGACGCGGTTCGCGACGATCGCCAAGCTCACCGCCGGGCGGCTCACCCGCGAGGTCGCCGACTGGGTACTCCAGTTCCACGGCGGGACGGGATACCTGGAGGAGACCTGGACCGCCCGTTTCCTCCGTGACCAGCGCCTCGGCTCGATCGGCGGCGGGTCGGACGAGACGATGCTGCAGGTCCTGGCCCGCATGGACGGGTTCTGGGTATGACGGCTCCGCCACGCGCTCGCCCGGTCGGACTCCGAGGCCGCCGTGACCCCTGACCCGGCCGTGTCGCCGTACATCGAGTTCTCCCGGGACGAGTGGGCCCGGCTGCGGGCGTCGACGCCGATGACCCTCACCGCCGAGGACGTCGAACGGATCAAGGGCATCAACGTGGAGCTCTCGGTGGACGAGGTCGAGCAGATGTATCTGCCCCTGTCCCGGCTCCTCAACCTCTACGTGCGGGCTTCTCAGCAGCTCTTCAGCGTCACCGACACCTTCCTCGGCAAGCCCACCCATCCGGTGCCCTACGTCATCGCGGTGGCGGGGAGCGTCGCCGTGGGGAAATCCACCATCGCTCGGATCCTGCAGGCCCTCCTGTCCCGCTGGCCGGACCATCCACGGGTGGACCTCATCACCACCGACGGGTTCCTCTACCCGAACGCGGTGCTGGAGGAGCGGGGGATCATGCATCGCAAAGGGTTTCCCGAATCGTTCGACCGCCGCCGGCTCCTCGACTTCGTCAGTGACGTGAAGGCGGGCGTGGAGGAGGTCGTCGCCCCCGTCTACTCGCACATTCGCTACGACGTGGTCCCCGGCGAAGTCCGGGTGGTCCGCCGACCCGACATCGTCATCCTCGAAGGTCTCAACGTGCTTCAGGGTGGCGGCAGCGGGACCTACGTGTCGGACTATTTCGACTTCTCCATCTACGTCGACGCCGACACCGCCGACATCGAAGAATGGTACGTGAACCGGTTCCTCACCTTCCGGGACACCGCCTTCAGGGACCCGGAGGCCTACTTCCATCGCTACGCGTCGTTGAGCGACGACGAGGCGCGAGCGGAGGCCCACCGGATCTGGAAGGAGATCAACGAGGTGAACCTGTACGAGAACATCCTCCACACTCGGGAACGGGCGACCCTCATCCTCGAGAAGCGGGCCGACCATTCCGTCGGGCGGGTCCGTCTCCGCCGACGATGACCCGTCGAGCCGAGGCACTCGCCGCCCGGCTGCGGGAGGGGGTTCCCACGGCGGCGCCGGCCGTGGCGGAGCTGGTTGCCCTGCTCGAGGCGTTGGGTGAGGACGCCTTCGACCCGGACGTGACCGAGCCGGGTCACGTCACCGCGTCCGGGTTCGTCGTCTTCGCTGGTTCGGTGCTGTTGGTGCGACACGGGTCGCTGGGACGCTGGATGCAGCCGGGAGGTCATGTGGAACCCGGTGACCCGGACACGGAGGCGGCGGCTCGGCGGGAGGTGGCCGAAGAGACCGGGGTGACGGCGCTGGAGCCGTTGGGGCTCCTCGACGTGGACGTCCACCCGATCCCCGCCGGCCGGGGGCGTCCCGCCCACCTCCATTTCGACGTCCGGTGGGCGTTCCGAGCGTCCGACGACCGGCTGGCCACCACCGCCGAGACGGTGGCGGTGGCGTGGGTTCCGGTCCGCTGGGCAGCGAAGATCGACGAGTCGGTGGCCCGCCCGATCCGGGCGATGATCGCTGGTAGCCTCGTCGGACCCTCCGCCGAGGTGAATCCATGATCCAACGAGCCGTTCGCGCCGCCCTCTTCGACCGACGCGCCTATGACGCCGCCTTCTTCGACGCCGACGCCACCGCCGACGCGGTGATGCTGGTGGGTGGTGTGCACGGTGTCGTGTACCTCGTGCAGTCGTTCGTGTTCGCCGGCTTCTCGTTCCGGCTGGTGGAGGGCCTCTTGGCCGCGATCATCTCGGGGCTGGCGTCGTGGCTGTTCCTCGCCGTCGCCGTCTGGTTCGCCGGTACCCGCCTGTTCCGGGGGGCCGCCCAGATGCAGACGGTGATCCGACTCCACGGCTTCGCGGTGCTGCCGCTGCTGTTGGGCGTGTTCGCCACACCGGTGTTCGTCGTCGTCGGGGTCGTCTGGTATCTGGCGGCGCTGGTGATCGCCACCTCGGTGGCCCTGTCGCTGTCGCTGCGTGACGCCGCCCTCTCGGTGCTGGTCGGGTACGCCATCCTTTTCCTCGTCGGTCTCGTCTTCCGGCTGCCGTTCCTCGTACTCGGCGGTCTCGCCTGACCGGGTCGGGGTAGCCTCGAACCGTGCCCGTTTACCGGCTGGATGTCGCCTACGACGGCTCGGAGTTCCACGGGTTCGCCCGCCAACCCGACGTGCGGACCGTGCAAGGGGAGATCGAAGCCGCGCTGGAGACGATCCTTCGGGTCCCGGTACTCACCGTCGGCGCAGGACGCACCGACGCCGGTGTGCACGCCCGGGGTCAGGTCGTCTCCTTCACGGTGGACGATCCGGTCGAGGTGGAACGACTGGGTCGATCCCTCAACCGGATGCTACGGCCCGAGATCGCCGTCATTGCCGTCGGTGAAGCGCCCGACGGTTTCGACGCCCGCTTCTCGGCCCGCTCGCGTGTCTACCGGTATCAGGTGTTGGCGACGCCGGTGCACGACCCGCTCCGGCGGCACCATTCCTGGCACGTGCCCGAGCCCCTCGACGTCGACGCCATGGAGCGAGCAGCCGTCGGCTTCCTCGGCGAACACGACTTCGCCTCGTTCTGTCGGGCTGCCCCGGGCCGTTCCACGGTGCGGACGGTGCTCCAGTCCCGGTGGGAGGTCGACGGTGACCTGATGGTGTACGAGGTCGAAGCCCACGCCTTCTGCCACCAGATGGTGCGCTCCATCGTCGGGTTCTGCGTCGACGCCGGACGCGGAAGGGTCGATCCGGGGTCGGTGGCCGACGTGTTGGCCAGCCGTGACCGGGCGGCCGCCCGACCGATCGCTCCCCCGCAGGGGCTCATCCTCTGGGAGGTCCGCTACGACCGAGGGCCGGAGACGGCCGGTCAGCGGTCGGGGGCGTAGGGTTCGAGGGCACGGCGGATCCGGGCAGTGTGCTCGGGCCCTCGGGTCTCGATCGAGATCGTGATCTCGACGGTGCCGAAGGGGAGCCCGAATCCTTCCCGGTGGTGTTCCACCTGGACGACGTTCGCCTCCTCGGCGGCGATGGTCCGGAGGATCCGGAGGAGCTGGCCGGGCTGGTCGGGCACCCACACCCGGAGGTCGGCGTAGCGGCCCGACGACTCCAGACCGTGGCGGACCACCTTGCCGAGCAACAGCAGGTCGATGTTGCCTCCGGAGAGGACCACCACCACCGGTTCGGGGATGTCGGAACCGACGACCCCGTCCACGAGGGCGGCGATCCCCACCGCCGCCGCCGGTTCCACCATCAGCTTGGACCGTTCGAGGATGAGGGTGAGTGCCGACGACGTCTGGGCTTCGGTGACCACCACGAGGTCGTCGACGTGACGTTCGATCAACTCGAACGCCAGAGACGACGGGGTGGTGACGTTGATCCCGTCGGCCATGGTGGGGCGGGGCGGGACGGCGACCGGGTGTCCTGCCCGGCGGCTCTCCACGTAGGTGGGGGCGGCGTCGATCTCCACACCGACGACCTTCGCTTCGGGGCGGAGCGCCTTCACCGCCACCGCCACCCCTGAGAGGAGGCCCCCTCCTCCGGTGGGGACGATCACGGTGCCGAGGTCGGGGAGTTGTTCGACGAGCTCCAGGCCCAGGGTGCCTTGCCCGGCGACGATGCCGGGGTCGTCGTAGGGGTGGATGAAGCGGTCTCCGGTCTCGGCGGCGTGGGCGAGGGCCGCCTCCACCGCCTCCGCCAGGTTGGACCCGGCGAGGCACACGGTGGCGCCGTAGTCGCGGGTCGCCTCGATCTTGGGGAGCGCCGCGTTCTCGGGCATGAAGACGGTGCAGGGGACCCCGGCGTTGGCCGCCGCCAAGGCCACACCCTGGGCGTGGTTCCCGGCGGAGGCGGCGACCACGGCCTGGCCGGAGAGTCCGGAGATCACGTTGGCGGCCCCTCGGATCTTGAACGATCCGGCCCGTTGGAGGGCTTCGGCTTTCAGCCACACGTCCCGTCCGCAGATCCGGGAGAAGGAATGGGAGTGGATGAGCGGCGTCTCGATCACCTGGTGACGGACCCGGGTTCGGGCTTGGCGGATGTCGGTGAGGCTGACGGTCATGGCTGGTTCCGAGTTGGCAGAGGCGTGACGGCGCCGTAGCATACGGCCGCTCCTTCGCCGGAGCCCGATTCCCGCGACATCTCTTTCTTCGATCTGTGCGAGAGTGCGATGACCAACAACAAGACGTATTCCCCCAAGGCCTCCGAGCTGGAGTCCGCGTGGTGGGTGGTGGACGCCACCGACCTGCCTCTGGGGCGGCTGGCGTCCGAGGTGGCACAGCTGATCCGAGGCAAGCACAAGCCGACCTTCGCCCCCCACATGGACGGGGGTGATCACGTGATCGTGGTCAACGCCGCCAAGGTGAAGGTGACTTCGGCGAAGAGTCGACAGAAGATCTACTACCGGCATTCCGGATACCCCGGCGGCCTCAAAGAGGAGACCTTCGAGTCGCTGCAGGCCCGCAAACCCGAGGCGGTGGTGGAGCGGGCGGTGAGAGGCATGCTCCCCAAGAACCGTCTGGGACGGAAGATGGCGAAGAAACTCAAGGTGTACGCCGGGCCGGATCATCCCCACACCGCCCAGAAGCCGCAGCCTCTCGAACTGCCGATCCGAAAGGTTGAAGCCTGATGCCCAAGCCGCTGGTTCAGACGACGGGTCGCCGCAAGGAGTCGGTCGCCCGGGTCCGTTTGCGTGAGGGGAGCGGCGAGGTCCGCCTCAACGGACGCCCCCTCGAGGACTACTTTCCGTCGATCGCCACCCGCATCCGGGTACTGGAGCCGCTCCAGATCACCCAGATGCAGGGCCGCTACGACGTCGACGCCACCCTCGAAGGTGGCGGGATCACCGGCCAGGCCGACGCTCTGCGTCTCGGGATCGCCCGGGCCCTCGAGGCCCTGGATCCGGACCTGCGCCCCACCTTGAAGAAGGCGGGGATGCTCACCCGGGACGCCCGGGTCGTCGAACGCAAGAAGTACGGACTGAAAAAGGCCCGGCGGGCACCGCAGTACACCAAGCGCTGAGCCGGGTCCGTGCCGCTGAGCCTGCTGCAGAAGCGAAGGCGCCTGTTCGGAACCGACGGTGTCCGGGGGGTCGCCAACGCCGAGCTGTCCCCGGAGCTGGCCGTCGCCCTCGGACGGGCCGCCGGGCTCCTTCTCGACGACGGTCCGGTGCTCGTCGGCCGTGACACCAGGCGCTCCGGAGAAATGCTCTCCCTGGCCCTGCAGGCAGGATTCCATTCCGCCGGCGTGGACACGGTGGACGTCGGGGTCCTCCCCACCGGCGGCATCAGCTTCCTCACCGTCGACACGGGGGCGGCCATGGGGGTGGTCGTCTCCGCCTCCCACAATCCGGCACCGGACAACGGGATCAAGTTCCTGTCCCGGCATGGCACGAAGCTGTCCGACGAGGAGGAGGCCAGGATCGAGGATCGGGTCCGCAACGCCGGCTCGCGGGCGGTTCCGGTCGGGCCGGGGGTGGGTACCCGATTCCCGCTCCGTGATGCGACCAGCCGCTACGTGGGTCATCTCGCCGGCATCTCCCAGTACCGGTTCACCGGCCTCAGCCTGATCCTCGACTGTGCCAACGGCGCCGCCTACCGGGCGGCCCCGGAGCTCTTCGAGCGGCTCGGGGCGGAGGTGGAGGCGGTGGGGGTCTCCCCGGACGGGATGAACATCAACGACGCATGCGGGGCGACCCACCCCGAGGAGCTCGCCCGGATGGTGAACGGCCGGATCGGGTTGGCCTTCGACGGGGACGCCGACCGGCTCATCGCCGTCGACGAAGAGGGGGGCATCGTCGACGGGGATGCCGTGCTCGCCATCGTCGGCCGACACTGGAAACGTCTGAACCGTCTCCGCAAGAACGTGGTCGTGACGACGGTGATGGCCAACCTGGGGCTGCGCAAAGCCCTCGCCGAAGAGGGGATCGAACTGGTCGAGACGAAGGTCGGGGACCGCTACGTGCTGGAGGAGATGCGGAGCCGTCGGGCCGTCCTCGGCGGGGAACAGTCGGGGCACGTGATCTTCCTCGACAAAGGTATCACCGGCGACGGCCTGCTGACGGCGGTCCGGCTCCTCGAAGTCGTGGCGGGCACCGGCAAGACCCTGGCAGAGCTTCGGCGGGAGGCGATCACCGTCTATCCCCAGGTGCTCCACAATGTCGACGTCGGACGCCAGGTCGACCTCGACGGGTTCGACGAGCTGTGGGAGGCGGTCCGTCGGGCCGAAGAGGAGCTCGGAGACCGGGGCCGGATCCTGGTGCGGGCGTCGGGTACCGAACCCGTCGTCCGGGTGATGGTCGAGGCCCCTTCCACCGAGGAGGCCGAGCGCTACGCTGTCAGGCTGACGGAGGTGGTTTCCGCCACCGTCGGGACCGAGGGTTGAGGGAAAGGAGGCTCGCGGACACCGAAGAGACAGGGCCGGCGCGCACGAGCTCGACGATGAAGCGCCAGACCTCCCCCGCGGGGAGGTGACGAGGAGGAAGGTGATCGAAGTCTTCGGCGGATGCCTTCCCGGCCGTCCACGGTCGTGACGAGTGGGAGCAAAGCCCGGGGGTGACCCCGGGGACAGAGGCCCACTCGATGTGGAGCCGGCGGACGCCGGCGCGCGCCCGGCCGCACGCGGATCGAACGAGGAGAACCGACATGTGCGGCATCGTTGGCTATGTCGGGTCGCGGAGCGCCTTGGACCTGTTGGTCCCTGGCTTGGAGCGGCTCGAGTATCGAGGATACGACTCTGCCGGTGTGGCGTTGGCCGAACCGGAGGGCATCAGGATCGTCCGCAAGGCGGGACGGATCGCCGACCTGGAGCGGGTGCTCCAGGGTGAGCCCATGCCTGCGGCCACCGTAGGGATGGGACACACCCGCTGGGCCACCCATGGTGCCCCGACCACCTCCAACGCCCATCCCCACCGTGACTGCACGGGGCGGGTGGCGGTGGTCCACAACGGCATCATCGAGAACTGGGCGGAGCTGAAGGCGGAGCTGGTCGGCAACGGTCACGTCTTCGCCTCCGACACCGACACCGAGGTGGTCGCCCACCTCGTCGAGGAACTCGCCGACCTGCCGCTGGAGGAGGCGGTGCGTCAGGTGATGCGACGGGCCGAGGGCGCGCTCGCCCTGGTGGTCATTCGCGCCGACGAGCCCGACGTGGTGGTCGGCGCTCGGCGGGGAAGCCCGCTGGTGGTCGGCCTCGGCGAAGGGGAGAACTTCTTGGCGTCCGACATCCCCGCCTTCCTCGCCTACACCCGCCGGATGGCGGTGTTGGAGGACGACCGGGTGGTGCGCCTCGATGCGGACACGGCGACGATCACCGACCTCGACGGGAACCCGGTGGCCGTCCAGGAACGCCACGTGGAATGGGATCTGGAAGCTGCGGAGAAGGGCGGGTACCCGACCTTCATGCTGAAGGAGATCTACGAACAACCCCAGGCGATCGCCGACACGCTGCGGGGACGGTTCGACCAGGCGGGTCGGGTCCGACTCCGGGAACTCGAGCTGTCCGACGACGTGCTCCGGGCGGTGGACAAGGTCTTCGTCGTCGCCTGCGGCACCTCCTACCACGCGGCGATGATGGCCAAGTACGCGATCGAGCGTTGGACACGGCTCCCCACCGAGATCGACATCGCGTCGGAGTTCCGCTACCGGGACCCGGTCCTCGACGATCGGACGTTGGTGATCGGGATCAGCCAGTCCGGTGAGACGGCGGACACCTTGGCGGCGATCCGCTACGCCAAAGCCCAAGGGTCGGTGGTGGTCGGTGTCTCCAACGTCGTCGACTCGTCCCTCGCCCGGGAGGCCGACGCCGTGCTGTACACCCGCGCCGGCCCCGAGATCGGTGTCGCCGCCACCAAGACCTTCACCACCCAGCTCGTGGCGTTGCAGCTCTTCGGACTCCACCTGGCCCGGGCCCGGGGTTCCCTCGACGACGGCGCGATCGAGCTGTTGACGTCGGGGATCAGGGCCCTCCCCGACCAGGTTCGTCGGGTCCTGGAACTCGACGGTGAGATCGCCGAGATGGCGTCCCGCTGGGCCGGGACCCGCGACTTCTTCTTCCTCGGACGATCCGGGGATTTCCCCGTCGCCATGGAGGGCGCCCTCAAGTTGAAGGAGATCGCCTATGTGAGGGCGGAGGGGTATCCGGCCGGGGAGATGAAACACGGGCCGATCGCGCTCATCGAACCGGGGGTCGTCGTCGTGGGGGTGGCGACCGACAGTCACGTGCGGCAGAAGACCTTCGCCAACATGGAGGAGATGCGCGCCCGGGGGGGCGAGATCTTCATGGTGGTGGAGGAGGGTGACGAGGCCGCGCGGAAGGTCGCCGACCATGCCATCGCCGTTCCGGCGGCACCCGACCTGGTCTGCACCGTGACGGCGGTGGTGCCGTTGCAGCTCCTCGCCTACCACATCGCCACCGAACGGGGCTTCGACGTGGACAAGCCACGCAACCTCGCCAAGACGGTGACGGTGGAGTAGGTCCGGCTCTAGCCTCGACGTATGCGCATCATCGGCCTCGGTGTCGACCTCGCCGAGATCCGGCGGGTCGAACGGATCCTCACCGAGTATCCGCGGTTCGCCGGGCGATGCTTCACCGAGCACGAACGCAACTACGCCGAAGGGTTCGCCAACCCGGCGCGACGCTACGCGGCCCGGTTCGCCGGGAAGGAGGCCGTGATGAAGGCCCTCGGGGTCGGGTGGAGACGGATCCGCTGGACCGACATCGAGATCACCGGCGGAGGCCAGCCGAGGGTGCGGCTGTTCGGCACCGCTCGGGCCCGGGCCGACATGTTGGGCGTCTCCGACATCCTCGTCACGATCACCCACACCGACGAGACGGCGATGGTGATGGCCATCGCCGTGGGCGAGCACCAGGGCTGATCGCGGTGGGAGGGGCGGCCCTGGGGCCGCCCCTCCCCGGACGCCTCCCAGTCGTGGCCGGCGACGCCGGGTCGAGCGGGGAAGGGCGCCGGCCGCGTCAGCTCGTCCTGTCGGCACGGGTGGGAGCAGGTGAAGGGTTCGGGCGATACCATCGCCGGATGCGTCCCGTCATCACGCCGTCGGAGGCGACACGTCTCGACCGGGAGGCCGCCGATCCGGTCGAGGTGCTCATGGAACGGGCCGGATACGGCGTCGCCCGGCATGTGGCATCCCTCGGTGTCGGATACGGCGACCGGGTCGCCGTTCTCGTGGGACCGGGAAACAACGGAGGCGACGGGTATGTGGCGGCTCGGCATCTGCGCCGTCGGGGTGTAGCCGTCGAAGTGCATCTGGTGGACATGCCGAAGACCGACGCCGCCCGCTGGGCGGCCGGCCGGGCCGGCGCCGCCCACGTCCCCGTTCGCCCTCTGGGACGTCCCTCGGGCGAGGATCTGGTCGTCGACGCCGTGTTCGGCGGTGGCTTCCGCCACGGGATCCCGCCGGCGTTGATCCCCTGGATGGAGGCGGACCTCCCGGTCGTCGCGGTGGACGTCCCCACCGGCCTCGATCCGTCGGAGGGGACGGTGCTGGAGCGGGCCTTCACCGCCGTGCTCACCGTCACCTTCGGGGCTCTGCGCACCGGGCACGTCCTCGGGGAGGGCCCGGACCGGTGCGGGCGGGTGGAGGTGGTGGACATCGGGTTGGGGGAGCCGACCCCGGCGATGCGGATGGTCGACGCCGAGGACGCTCCCCGGCCCCGGCGGCGGCGAGCAGCCCACAAGTGGTCCGCCGGTTCGGTCCTCGTCGTCGGCGGCGCCCCCGGCATGGTCGGGGCCGCCGTCCTCGCCGCCCGGTCGGCCCTGCGGTTCGGTGCCGGGGCGGTTGGAGTGGCCGCGGTGGAACGGGCGGTGGTGGCGGGCCTCGTCCCCGAAGTGCTCTCCTGGGGGATCGATGAGGTGTTCGACGTGTCGGATCGCTTCGACGTGGTGGTGCTGGGTCCCGGGCTGGGGCGTGACCGGGTCGACTTCGTGGCCGAGGTGGTGCGACGCCGCGCCGGGCCGCTCCTCCTCGACGCCGACGGTCTCTACGGCCTCGACCGCCGTGTCCTCGCCGCCCGGACCGGCCCGACCATCCTCACGCCCCACGCCGGGGAGTTCCGGCGTCTCGCCGGCGTCGGCGCCGAGCCGGAGGCTGCGGTCCGGTTCGCGGCGGAGACCGGCACCGTGGTCGTGCTCAAGGGGAACCCCACCTTCGTCACCGCCGGGGGGCCGCCCTGGGTGGTGGATTCGGGAGGTCCGGAGCTGGCGACGATCGGGACGGGGGACGTCCTGGCGGGGATGATCGCTGCCCTGTGGGCTCGGGGCCTTCCCCCGCTGACGGCCGCCCGGTCGGGGGCGTACTGGCACGGACGGGCCGGAGCCGAGCTCGCCCGGGGTGGAGTGTTGACGGCCGACCGCCTCGCCGCCGAGGTCCGTCACTGGGGTTTCGAAGGGGACCGGCCGTGAGGCCTTCGTGGGTGGACGTCGATCTCGGCGCCCTCGCCGGCAACGTCCGGAGGATCGCCGCCCTGGTCGCCCCCGCCGAGCTGTGCGCGGTGGTGAAGGCCGACGCTTACGGCCACGGTGACGTCCCGGTGGCGGAGACCGCCTTGGAGGCGGGGGCGAGCCGCCTGGCGGTGGCGTTGGTGGAAGAGGGGATCCGGCTCCGGGAGGCCGGTATCGACGCGCCGATCCTCGTTCTGTCCGAACCTCCGGTGTCGGCGGTCACCGACCTCGTTGCCTGGGATCTCACCGCCACCGTGTATCGGGCGTCGTTCCTCTCCGCCCTCGCCGAGGCGACGACGGGGACGGCGGAGGTGCATGTGAAGGTGGACACGGGGATGCATCGGGTCGGAGCCGACCCCGGGACCGCCCTGGCGCTCGTCCGTGAGATCGACCGTGACCCCCGCCTGGTCCTCGGGGGCGTGTGGAGTCACCTGGCCGTCGCCGACACCGACGCCGAGTTCACTCACCGTCAGATCGAGCTGTTCGACCGTGTCTGCGGCGCCGTCGAAGAGGCGGGCGTCGAGATCCGGCGGCGGCACCTCGCCAACACACCGGGGGCGATCCTCTACCCCGACGCCCGGTACGAGATGGTGCGGGTCGGGTTGGGCATCTACGGGCTCCATCCGTGTCCTGCCACCCGCGACCACATCGAGTTGGAGCCGGTGATGTCGATCGTCTCCCAGGTCGCCTACGTGCGGCGCCTGCCCGCCGGGTCCCGCCCTTCCTACGGACGGAGACGGCCCCTCGGAGGCGACCATTTCGTGGCGACGGTGCCGGTCGGGTACGCCGACGGCGTACCACGGGCGTGGAGCGACGACGGGGTGGTGCTGGTCGGTGCCAGGAGGCGTCCCTTCGCCGGGGTCGTCACCATGGATCAGGTGGTCGTCGACGTGGGCGAGGACCAGGTGGAGGAAGGAGACGAAGTGGTGCTGTTGGGACGGCAAGGAGGTGTGGAGGTGACCGCCGACGAATGGGCGGAGGCCACCGGAACCATCAACTACGAGATCGTGTCCAGGATCGGTCCCCGGCTCCCCCGGAGGTACCGGCGATGACCCTCACGGCGGTGCGGGGGATCCGGGTCGGACACTGGACCGACGAGGCAGGCCGCACCGGATGCACCGTGGTGGTCCTTCCCGTGCCGAACCGGGTCGCCGTCGAGGTCCGCGGTGCGGCGCCCGGCACCCGGGAGACGGCCCTGTTGGCACCGGGGATGCGGGTCGAGCAGGCCGACGCCATCGTCCTCACCGGAGGTTCGGCGTTCGGTCTCGCCGCCGCCGACGGTGTCGTGGAGGCCTTGGAGGCGGAGGGCCGAGGACATCCCACCCCGGTCGGTCCGGTCCCGATCGTCCCCACCGCGGTGATCTTCGACCTCGCCGAGGGTGACGCCCGAGTTCGTCCCGGTCCGGCGGAGGGTGCGGCAGCCTTCCGGTCGGCCGACACGTCACCGGTCGAGTCGGGTCGCCTTGGGGCGGGCACCGGCGCCACCGTGGGGCAGTGGCGGGGGTTCGACGCCGCGTCGCCGGGTGGCCTCGGGTCGGCGTCGGTCACCTGGGAGGGGGTGGTGGTCGGCGCCCTGGCGGTCGTCAACGCCGTCGGGGACGTCTTCACCCTCGAAGGGGAGTCCCTCACCGGCGGCGAGGCGGTCCCGGGACCGAGTCCCCTCGCCGTGCGGCCCCTCCAGAACACCACCCTGGTCGTGGTCGCCACCGACGCCGACCTTCGGCGGGAGGAGCTCGTCCGAGTGGCGGTGCGGGCTCAGGATGCGTTGGCGGTCTGTCTCCGTCCGGCCCACACCCGCTACGACGGGGACATCGCCTTCGCGGTGTCGTGCGGATCGGGCTCCGCCGACGTGGATTCGGTCGCCGAGCTCGCCTTCGAAGCGGTCGGACGGGCGATCGAAGCCGCCGTGAGGCGAACGTGAGGACCTGGCAGAATGGGGGCGTGCCCGCTCCGTCAGCCAACGGCCGCCGACCGTGGAGTGCGTGTCCGTGAACGCCGTCGCGCGTCTCGCCGCCCTCCGCGAAGAAGCGCTGGCGTGCACCGCCTGCCGGCTCGCCGAGACGAGAACGAAGGTGGTGTTCGGGGTCGGCGACCCCCAGGCCGACCTCATGTTCATCGGTGAGGCGCCGGGGCGGAACGAAGACCTCCAGGGCGAACCCTTCGTCGGGGCGGCCGGCAAGCTGTTGACGCGCCTCTTGGTCGAGATCGGGTTGGAGCGTTCCGAGGTGTACATCGCCAACGTCGTGAAATGTCGGCCGCCCGGCAACCGGGACCCACGTCCCGACGAGATCGACGCATGCAAGCCGTTCCTCCGGGGCCAGCTCGAGCTGGTCGACCCGCGGGTGGTGGTGACCCTCGGCAATTTCGCCACCAAGCTGGCGTTGCGTACCGAGACGGGCATCACCCGTCTCCGCGGCCGCACCTACCGGTGGTGGCGCGGCAAAACCCTCATTCCCACCTACCATCCTGCTGCAGCCCTTCGGGGTGGAGATCGGGTGCTGGCGGCCATGCGTGAGGATTTCGCCCTGGTCCGTCAAACCCTCGACGCTCCCCCCGAGCCGCCGCCGGAGCCGGAGGTGCATGCGGATCCGGAGCCGGCGGTGCCCCGCCAGCTTGGATTGTTCGGATGATCGTGACGCTGACCTGTCCGACGGTGACCGACACGCGCGCAGCCGCGGGTCGGCTCGCCGCGCTCCTCAGACCCGGTGACGTCGTGGTGTTGGCCGGGCCGCTCGGCTGTGGGAAGACGACGTTCGCCGGCGGTCTGGCCGACGGCCTCGGCGTCGAAGAGCCGGTGACCAGCCCCTCGTTCATCCTGATGCGGCGGTACGACTCGGGGTTTCTCCCCATGGTGCACGTCGACGTGTACCGACTGGGCACCGTCGGCGAGTTCGAAGACCTCGAGGTCTTGGAGGAGGGGCGTGACGGTGTGGTCGTGATCGAATGGGGCAACGCCGTGCTGCCGCTGCTTCCCGACGACCACCTGGTGGTCGAGTTCGACGTCCAGCCGGGCGGGACCCGGATCCTGCGTCTCGTGCCGTCGGGTGACTGGAAGCAACGCCCCCTCGAGGAGGTCGAAGGGTGAAGGTCGTCGCGTTGAGCACGTCGACGCCGAAGTCGTCGGTGGCCCTGGCCGAAGGGCGAGAGGTGGTCGCCTCCGCCGAGCGGACCGACCGGCGAGGCCACGCCTCGTTCCTGGTGCCGGCCCTCGATTTCTGCTTCGACCAGGCCGGCTGGGTCCCGGCCGACGTCGACGCGGTGGTGGTCGATGTTGGTCCGGGCCTGTACACGGGCCTGCGGGTGGGTCTCGCCACCGCCCAGGGTCTGGCGGGCGCAGTCGGGGCTCAGCTCATCCCCGCCGTCTCCCTCGACGCCCTGGCCTTGCGGGCCACGACCGGCCATCGCCACATCGTGGCCGTGGTGGATGTTCGCAGGGGCGAGCTGGCGGTGGCCGGGTACCGACCGGTCCCCGGCGGGGTGGTCCGGGATGGGGCGCCGCAGCTCGTCACCCCCGACCGGCTCCGAGCCCTCCTCGAGTCGGATCCCGGGGAGGTGCTGCTGGTCGGTGACGTCCCCGCGCTCCCGGAGGAGACCCTGCGGGGCCTGCACCGGGTGAAGGTGGGTCGACCCCGCTACCCGGGCGCCGAAGCCCTCGTCGAGATCGGTGCCCGCACGGCGGAGAAGGACGATGCGCCCCATCCCGACGAGGTGCGTCCCCTCTACCTGCGGGACCCCGACGTCACCATCAACTGGGCGATGCTGCGACAGGAGGGGCCGTGGCCGGGGCAGCGGTGATGCACATCCGCCCGATGGTCCCCGCCGACGTCGAGGCGGCGTTGGAGATCGAACGGGAGACCTACCCGGAGCCGTGGAGCGAAGGGGTGTTCGCCGACGAGCTGGGCCGGGACGACCGCATCTACCTGGCGGCGGACCTGGACGGCCGCCTGGTCGGATACGGCGGTTTGATGGTGATCGGAGACGAGGCCCACGTCACCACGTTGACGGTCGCCCCCGAGGCCCGGGGGTCGCGGATCGGGACGAGGCTGATGTTGGCTCTGGCTCGCCGGGCCCGGGAGGCGGGCGCCCGTTCGCTCACCCTGGAGGTCCGGGTCTCCAACGTCGCCGCCCAAGCCCTGTACCGGCGGTTCGGGATGGCTCCGGTCGGGGTGCGGAAACGCTACTACCGGGACGAGGACGCCCTCATCATGTGGGCCCACGACATCGACACCGACGAGTACGGGCGTCGGCTCGCCGAGATCGAGGAGTCGCTGTGAAGCCGGTGATCCTCGCCTTCGAGACGTCCTGCGACGAGACCGCCGTGGCCGTCGTCAGGGGCACGGAGGTCCTCTCCAACGTCCTGTCGTCCCAGGTGGATCTCCATTCCCGGTTCGGTGGGGTGGTGCCGGAGGTGGCGGCCCGTGCCCACGTCGAAGCGATCCGGTCCCTCACCCATCGGGCGATGGTCGAAGCCGGCCTCCACACCGACGACCTCGACGCCGTCGCCGCCACCGAGGGTCCGGGGCTGGTCGGTGCGCTGCTGGTCGGTTTCTCCTTCGCCAAGGCGACGGCGTGGGCCCGCCAGCTCCCCTTCGTCGGGGTGGATCACATGGAGGGCCATCTGATGGCCCCGCGGATCGACCACGGTGAAGCCTTCCGGCCTCCGGCGGTCTCGCTGCTCGTCTCCGGGGGCCATTCCGAGATCGTCTTGGTGCACGACTGGGGTGAGTACGAGGTGCTGGGACGCACGATCGACGACGCCGCCGGTGAGGCCTTCGACAAGCTCGCCCGGGTCATGGGCCTCGGCTTCCCGGGGGGACCGGCGATCGATGCGGCGTCGGAGGGGGGCGACCCGAAGGCGGTGTCGTTCCCTCGGGCCCTCTCCGACCGTCCCTACGACTTCTCGTTCTCCGGGTTGAAGACGGCGGTGGCGACGTTCATCGAACGGGCCGCCCGCTCCGGTGACCTGCCGCCCCTCGCCGACGTGGCCGCCTCCCTCCAGGAGGCCATCGTCGACGTGCTCGTCGACAAGACCTTCCGGGCGGTCGACGACACCGGAGTGAGGGTCGTGTCTGGCGGTGGCGGGGTGATCGCCAACCGCCGTCTCCGCCGGCGTCTCGCCGAGGAGGCGGACAAACGCGGTGTCACGTTGTGCCTGCCTCCCCCGGTGCTGGCCACCGACAACGCGGCGATGATCGGGGTCGCCGCCGTCCATCATCTGTCCCTCGGCCACGTCTCGGACTGGGCCACCGGGGTCGATCCGGGTCTGCGGCTCGGATGACGACCCCCGCGTTCGGCTGTTAGCAGTCGTGGATGGGGAGTGCTAAAGTACGTTGGCACTCTCTAGGGGTGAGTGCTAAAGTGCGCTGGCACTCCCCACCGGAGAGTGCCAGTACGTGAGAGTCCGTTAGGAGGAGGCATCGATGAAGCTTCAGCCTCTTGGTGACCGGGTCGTCGTGAAGCCGGATGAAGACCAGGATCTCCGGACGCCGTCCGGTCTGGTGATTCCCGACACCGCCAAGGAGAAGCCGCAGATCGGCGAGGTCATCGCCGTAGGGCCGGGAGCGCTCAACGACGACGGTGAGCGCATGCCGATGGAGGTGAAGGAGGGCGACAAGGTCCTCTACTCCAAGTTCGCCGGTACCGAGGTGAAGATCGAAGGCGAGGACTACCTGGTCCTGTCCGCCCGGGACCTGTTGGCGATCGTCAGCTGACGCAGAGGAGAGACCACAGATGACCGCGAAAGATCTTCGCTTCAACGAGGAGGCCCGCAGGGGCCTGGAGGCGGGCGTCAACAAGCTCGCCGATGTCGTCAAGGTGACACTGGGGCCCAAGGGCCGCAACGTCGTATTGGAGAAGAAGTGGGGTGCCCCCACCATCACCAACGACGGTGTCACCATCGCCAAGGAGATCGAGCTGGAGGACCCGTGGGAGAACATGGGCGCCCAGCTCGCCAAGGAGGTCGCCACCAAGACCAACGACGTGGCCGGCGACGGAACCACCACCGCCACCGTGCTCGCCCAGGCGATGGTTCGTGAGGGCCTGCGCAACGTGGCGGCCGGTGCCAACCCGATGGGCTTGAAGAAGGGCATCGAGCAGGCCGTCGAGAAGGTGGTCGAAGAGATCGCCAACATGGCCCGTGACATCGAGACCAGCGAGGAGATCGCCCACGTCGCCTCGATCTCGGCCAACAACGACACGACGATCGGCAAGACCATCGCCGAGGCGATGGAGAAGGTCGGCAAGGACGGCGTGATCACGGTGGAGGAAGGCCAGACCTTCGGTCTGGAGCTCGAATTCACCGAAGGCATGCAGTTCGACAAGGGCTACATCTCGCCCTACTTCATCACCGACCCGGATCGTCAGGAGGCGGTGCTGGAGGATCCCTTCATCCTCATCGCCAACCAGAAGATCAGCTCGGTCAACGACCTGCTCCCCGTGCTGGAGAAGGTCATGCAGGCCGGCAAAGGGCTGTTGGTGATCGCCGAGGACGTGGAAGGTGAGGCCCTCGCCACCCTGGTGGTCAACAAGATCCGGGGCACCTTCTCGTCGGTGGCGGTGAAGGCCCCCGGGTTCGGTGAGCGCCGCAAGGCGATGCTCCAGGACATCGCCATCCTCACCGGCGGCACCGTCATCTCCGAAGAGGTGGGCCTCAAACTGGAGAACGTCACCACCGACATGCTGGGCCGGGCCCGCAAGGTCGTGGTGGCGAAGGACACCACCACCATCGTCGACGGTGCCGGCTCCGAGGAGGACGTGAAGGCCCGCATCAAGCAGATCGAGCGGGAGATCGAGAACACCGACTCCGATTGGGACCGTGAGAAGCTCCAGGAGCGCCTCGCCAAGCTGGCCGGCGGCGTCGTCGTCATCAAGGTGGGCGCCGCCACGGAGGTGGAGCTGAAGGAGAAGAAGCACCGTATCGAGGATGCCGTCTCGGCGACCCGGGCGGCCGTCGAAGAGGGCATCGTGCCCGGCGGCGGTGTGGCCCTCCTGCGGGCCCAGACGGCGGTCGACAAGCTGCGGGGCGGCACCGACGACGAGAAGACCGGCCGCCAGATCGTGCGCAAGGCGATGGAGGAGCCCCTCCGTCAGATCGCCTTCAACGCCGGCTTCGAAGGTGGTGTGGTCGTCGAACGGGTCCGGGCCGGCGAAGGGGCCTACGGGTTCAACGCCGCCACCGGCGAGTACGAGGACCTGCTGGCTGCCGGGGTCATCGACCCTGCGAAGGTGACCCGGTCGACCCTGCAGAACGCCGCCTCGATCGCCGCGCTGCTGCTCACCACCGAGGCGCTCGTCGCCGAGGAGAAAGAGGAAGCTCCCGCCGGTGGTGGCCACGACCACGGCGGTGGCATGGACTTCTGATCCGACCCACCGGATCCGACGGCGAGCGAGGGACCCCGCCGGGGTCCCTCGCTCCGTCTACGCTGGGACGGGATGCAGGTGCGCGCCGCCATGGGGATCGTGTTCGTCGCCGCGGCGTGCGTCGCCGGGCCTTCCATGGACCTGGCCGGGCTGGTCGACCAGCTCACCGAGCGGGGAGCGAGGGTGTCGGTGTTGGCGCCGGGCGACCGGCTCATCCCCTGGTTCGGGGGTACCCAGCGTCGCCTCTGCATCGACGACCGGGTGGTCTACGTGCTCGAATACCCCGACGTCGGATCCCGCCGGGCCGACTCCGACGGGATCCCGCCCGACGCCAGCCGCATCGGCCCGGGCACCGTTGAGATCAACGGCAGGTGGAGGGTCTGGGCGGAGGGCCGCCTCCTCGTCTTCTACCTCGGCCTCGACGACAAGATCGTCGCCCGGCTCGACGGGTTGCTCGGTCCCACCATCACCCCCGACGCGCCGCCCCGAGGGCCCTTCGGCGGCGAAGTGGACCCTCGGGTCGCCGCCCGCGACTACTCCTGCGTGTCGCCGTAGACCAGGCTGGTCGTGATCTCGATCGCGTCCCGGATGCTGCGGGCCACCGGGCAGTGGTCGGCGTGGAAGGTGTGCACCCGTTCCACGGTGTCCCGCTGGTCGGGTGTCACCCCGCGGAGCGTGTAGGTGACGTGGATGCGGCGGATCACGAGGACCCGGCCGTCCTTTTCGATCTCACCGACCGCCCGGGCGGTGAGCTTTCCGTTGCTCGCATCGACGCCGCGCGCCTCCAGCGCGCCTCCCAGGGTCCCCGTCAGTCACCCGGCGGCGGCGGCGACCACATAGTCGAGGGTGGTGGCGTCCGGCGGATACCGATCGGGATCGATCCCGTAGTGCTCGGCGACCTCCGAGTGGACACCGAAGGTGATGGGTTCGGTGCGAGCCGGGAGGTGGGCCCGGCGGATCGGCCCGCCGATCCGTTCGACCGTCACCTCGGATCGGTAGACGACATCCGTCAACGTCGGCCTCCTGTGTCGATGGCCCGACGGTACACGTCGACGCCCGGTCGCGCCCGCCGATCCCGGGCAACGGTGTGGGGGTGCGGTGCCGCTTCGGAGACGCCCCCCAAGGTGGGGTCGGCACCCGATCATCCGAGCCCTGCGGCCCGGGCGTAGTCGTCGAGGAGCGGAAGCACCACGTCGGCTGGGGCCGACGGCAGGCGGAACACGGCCCGGGTGATCCCGGCGGCGACGAGCCGTTCCAGGTTCTTCGGGGACGCCGCGTAGTAGGTCACCTCGAAGGCGTCGGGGTCACGGCCCGCCTCTTCCAGCGCCCGGCGAACCTCGGGGAGCTGCTCCTCCCAGGCGTAGCGGCCCATCGGGATCCACCCGTCGCAGAACTCGACGAGATGGGCGATCGTCTTCGGCCCGGCGGCGGCGCCCAGCACGATCGGAGGATGGGGGCGTTGGAGAGGTTTCGGCCAGGACCAGCTCGGCTCCAGGTGGAGCAGTTCGCCGTCGAACGACGCCTCCTCTTCGGTCCACAGCGCCTTCATCATCAGCACCTTCTCCCGCACGAGGGCGCGCCTCCGACGGAAGTCGACCCCGTGGGAGGCCATCTCTTCGACGTTCCATCCGTAGCCGATGCCGAAGATGAACCTGCCGCCGGAGATCTGGTCCAGGGAGGCGACCGTCTTCGCCAGCCAGATCGGGTCCCGTTGGGCGACGAGGGTGATCCCGCTGGCGACCTTGAGCCGGGTCGTCACCATGGCGCAGGCGGTGAGGGCGACGTACTGGTCGTGGGTGCGCCAGTACTCCTCGGGGAGGGGTGGGGCGTCGGGGACGCCGCCCCACGGGGTCTTCCGGGAGACCGGGATGTGGGAGTGTTCGGGGAACCAGAGCGACTCGAACCCCCGATCTTCGACGGCTCGGGCCAGCTCCGGGGGCTGGATGGCGGTGTCGGTGGGGAACATCATCACGCCGAACTGCATGGCACCTCCTCCAAGGGACCGTGAGGGTACCGCGCCTCCGCCGGTCGGAAGAGGTCGATCACCCTTCGACTTGCCCTCCGTGGTCGTACCCGGGATGCTCTGGCTGCCGTGAGCCTGCTGTCCCGTCTCCGAGCTCGGATCGCCACCGAAGGGCCGATCCCCTTCGAGGAGTTCATGCGCGCCGCCTTGTACGACATCGAGGGGGGGTTCTTCGCCGCCGCCGAGACGATCCGGTCGGTGCGGTCAGGGGATTTCCTCACCAGTCCCGAGGTCAGCGACGCCTTCGGGGCGGCCCTCGCCCGGTTCGTGGCCAGGGAGGGGGAGCGGATCGGGACGTCCCCGGTGGTGGTCGAGATCGGGGCGGGATCGGGGTCTCTGCTCCGGTCCCTCCTCGACACGGTGGAGGTCCCGGTGACGGCGTGGGCGGTGGAGGTGTCGGCGGCGGCGAGACAGGTCCTCGCCGACCGGATCCCCGAAGCCCGGGTGGTCGCCGACCTCGCCGACGTGGCGGCGCCGTTCGCGGGTGTGGTGATCGCCAACGAGCTGGTCGACAACCTGCCGATGGCGATCGCCCAGATGACCGACCGGGGATGGCGGGAACGCTGGGTGGGCGCCGACGAAGGGGGGCTGGTCCTCGTCGACGCCCCCGTACGGCCCGAGGTGGCGCGATGGCTGGACCGCTACGCTGGGGCCGTCCCCGAAGGGGGCATGGTGGAATGCCAGCTCGAAGCCGCCGAATGGCTCCGGCGGGTCCTGGGGATGGTCTCGGTGGGAGCGGTCGTGGTGATCGACTACGGAGACACCGCCGAGAACCTGCTGCCTCGCCGCCAGGACGGCACCCTTCGCACCTACCGTGCCCACCACCTCGGTCCGCACCCCCTCGACGAGCCGGGAGCGACCGACATCACCGCCGACGTGAACTTCACCGCCCTCGTCGACGTCGCCCGGGGAGCCGGAGCCGAGGTCGAGCTGTGGCGCCAGGACGACTTCCTCGCCGATCTGGGTGTCCGCGACGAGTTGACGTCGCTCCGCCGGCGGGAACTGGAGGCGGCCCGAGCAGGAGACGAGATGCAGCGGCTGCGGCTCCGGAGCCGGAGGACCGAGATCGAAACCCTGCTCCATCCCCGAGGACTCGGCGACTTCCGGGTGCTGGTGGCGCGGCGGTGAACCGCACCGGCGCCTTCGGGCAAGAACAGGCGGGAACCGAACCGATGCCGTGGGACGTCATATCCACATGAGGAGATACATCGTGTTGGCAGTGGTGCTGTCCGCCTGTGCCGCTCCCGTCATCGACTCGGAAGGGGCGGTCGCGCCTCAGGGCACCTCGCCGGCTGCCGAGGCCGAAGGCGCCGCCGACGGCGTCGTCGGAGACACCACGGCTACCACCGAGTCTTCGACCACGACCGTCATCACCACCACGACCACCGCACCGGAGGACGACGTGATCCCCAAGACGCCACCCGAACGGGTACCGCCCACCTCTCCGGCCCCACCCCCGCAGCGAGGATCCGGCGGGGAGGTCCCCGACGACTACCTGGCGGCGGTGCTCGCCGACGCCGCCGAACGCACCGGTGTGGCCGTCGAGGCACTCGACGTCGTCGAAGCAGCCGCGGTGGTGTGGCCCGACGGCTCCCTCGGCTGTCCGCAGCCCGGACGAGAGTACATCCAGGTCCTCATCGACGGGTACCGGGTGGTGGTGTCGGCCGCCGAGACGACCCTCGACTACCGCCTCGACGGGCGCGGCAACTTCTTCATCTGTGACGCTCCGAAAGCGCCTCCGGAGAGCTGAGGTCGACACGGAGCGGGGGGCGCCGGTTCGGCGCCCCCCGCCAGGTTCGTGGGTCTTGAGGATCAGTCTCGGTCGTCGTCACCGTCGCGGTCGTGGCGATGGCCGTCGTGGCCGTCCTCGCGTTCGACCTTCACGACGTGGACCTGCTTCTTCTCCTCGTTGTTCATGAAGAACCAGACCATCCGGCTCCCGTCGGGCCCGGTGACCCCGACCGTCGCCTCGTCTCCGGGGAGGAGCCCGAAGCTTGCGACGTCGGGGACGACCTCGTCGGCGAGGTCGACGGAGCCGAACTGGAGGTCCACCGAACCGGCCCGTCCGAACATGACCATCATGTAGTCGAAGGTCGTGTCGCCGGGGTCGAGGAACCCGGTGGCTCCGGTGCGGTCGACGGTGAGGGTCGCCACCCGGTCGTTGAGGTCCGAGTCGGCGAACCACTGCAAGGTCCCCCGTCCGGTGGACAGGTCGAACAACGCCGTCGCGACGTCACCGGTCGGGCCGCTGCCGAGGAGGAACCCGAGGTCGACAGCGACGAGGACGTAGTCGAAGACGCCGTCTTCGTTGGTGTCCAGGTAGATGTCGATCTCGCTCTCCGACAGGCTGTTCCAGGCCTTGTCGCTGGAGACGCCGAACTGGACGACGTCGTAGCCGAACAGGTTGTTCGTCCGGTAGCCGGTGGCGTCGATGGCGAAGGGGGTCTTGTCCAGCAGCAGGCCGCCCCGGGCCGCCAGGGTGAAGCCGTCGGCGAAGGCGACCGTGTCCGAGTCGTTCTCGAACTCGAGGGCGCCGCCGTCGAAGTCGACCTCCATCTCGGCGGCCGGGTCGACCACCGCCAGGTAACCGACCTGGAGGGTCTCGGTGTCGCTTGTGAACGTCACCCATCCGTCGGATTCGAGCTGGGAGTTCCCGCCGAAGTCCCAGGGCATCGCCGCCGGGTCGACTCGGACCTCCAGCTGGACCTTCTTCGTCTTGCCCGGCTTCACCTTCACCCGGTCGGGAGCTTCGATCGTCACTCCCGGCACCGTCTGGTTGGGGGTGACGGTGACGTCGAAGGTCTGGGTGTGGGGGCTGAGGTTGGTGATCTCGACGGTGCGCTTCACCTTCCCTTTCTCGGTCCGGTTGATGTAGCCGAAGGACACCCCGCCGGGGCTGGCGTAGGCGTCGAGGCTCAGGGTCCGGTCCGCCCGGACCACACCGACGCCCTGGCGGGCCAGGGGGTAGGGCGTGCCGTCCGTGGTCGCACCGACCACGGTCCCGTTCTGGATGAGGGCTTTCACGCCTTCGGGTGACAGGTCGGGACGGGCTTGACGGACCAGGGCGGCGAGGCCGGCCACGTGGGGGGCGGCCATCGACGTGCCGCCGAACTTGACCCCCAGGGTGCCGGTGCCTGCTGCCGCCGACTGGATGCCGAGACCCGGTGCAGCGACGTCGGGTTTGAACAGGTTCGTGACACCCGGACCCCGGGAGCTGAACCCAGCCATCGTGTCGGCCAGCTCCGGCTTGGGGATCTCGATGTCGGCCGACAGGGTCGCCGACACCGTGGAGCCACCGGCGATGGCCGAGGCGATGGCGGCACCGTCGCTGTTGCCGATGAACACTCCGGGGATCATGATCCCGGTGCTGTCACCACCCATGTTCACCAGGGCGTCGCCTCGGGCTGCGTCGTTGTAGACGATGATGGCGATTGCTCCTGCGTCCTGGGCGTTCAGATACTTGGTGGCGAAGGTGCACGCGCCCCGCTGGACGAGGGCGATCTTTCCGGTGAGGTCCACGGTGGACGGCCCACACAGGAACGTTGGGTCACCGGAGCTGCCGTCGTCGACGGCGACGGCCACCTGCCCGGAGATCGGCCCGACGTCCCGCAGCGAGGGCCCGAGGCCGCCTTCGGCCGCCTCGACCAGGCTCGGTGTCCCGTCGACGGTGACCTCGATGCCGGAGACCGAGTATCCGCCGTCCACCGACGCCGCCACGCTGATGGCGCCGGGGGCGACGGCGGGGGCGCCGGTCACGTAGGGCACGTCGCCGGAGTTGCCGGCGGAGGCCACCACCACCACGCCGAGACGCACCGCGTTCTGGGAGGCGATCGCCGACGGATCGTGGGGCGATCCGAACGCCGCCCCCAGGCTCATGTTGATGACGTCGACCCGGTCGTCGATGGACCCGTCCTGGTTGGGGTCGAGGGCGCGTTCGATCGCCAGGGAGGTGAGGTCGGTGGACCCGGCGACGTCACCGAACACCTTGTAGGCGTAGATGAGGGCTTCGGGCGCCACTCCCGGACCCACCTCGAAGGTGTGGTTTTCGTATGCAGAGGGGTCGTAGGGGCCCATGTAGGTGGATCCGTCGGCCAGAACGCCCATCCCGGCGGCGGTGCCGGCCACGTGGGTGCCGTGGCCGTTGCCGTCGAGGGGGTCGGGATCCGGGGTCGGGG
>WFOA01000043.1 GCA_015488325.1 Acidimicrobiia bacterium
CCCACGAAACGCTCCTGCACACCGGCCAGCACTACGACGACGAGATGAGCGCCGTCTTCTTCGACGAGCTCGGAATCCCCGAACCTGACGTGAACCTCGCCGTCGGGTCGGGGCGGCACGGTACGCAGACCGGCCGGATGCTCGCCGGCATCGAAGAGGTGCTGGTCGAACGCCGACCCGACCTGGTGGTCGTCTACGGCGACACCAACTCGACCCTGGCCGGTGCCTTGGCGGCCGCCAAGATGGGGATCCCCGTCGCCCACGTCGAAGCCGGCCTCCGTTCCTACCGGCGGGACATGCCCGAAGAGATCAACCGGGTCCTCACCGACCATGTCTCCGCCCTGTTGTTCTGCCCCACCGAACACGCCCGCGAATGCCTGGCACGGGAAGGGATCGTCGACGGGGTGGAAGTCGTCGGCGACGTGATGGTGGACGCCCTCCACGAAGTGCGGCCGCGGCTCGACCGGGGAATCGCCGCCCGGTTCGGGATCGAAGAGCCCTACCTGGTCGCCACCCTGCACCGGGCGGAGAACGTCGACGACCCAGACCGCCTCCGCCGAGCGATCCAACTGCTCGGATCGCTCCCCCTGCCCGTCGTCGTGCCCGTCCATCCCCGCACCCGGGCGGCGATGGAGCGGCACGGCTTCGAATGGTCGGGGAAGGTGACGGCGGTCGAGCCCCTCTCCTACGTCGAGATGCTGGGCCTCGTCGCCGGAGCCGAAGCGGTGCTCACCGACTCGGGGGGACTCCAAAAGGAGGCGGTGCTGTTGGGAACCCGCTGTCTCACCCTCCGGGCCGAAACCGAATGGCCCGAGACCCTCGAAGGGGGCTGGAACACGGTCGTGGACCTCGACGGCGACCGGGTGCGGGAGGTGCTCGACGGGCCTCCACCCCGGGGGTCGGTGAAGGGCCTCGGCGACGGCGAGGCAGCCGGTCGGATCGTCGAGTCGATCCTCGACCATCTCACCTGATGCGGCTGCTCGTCGTCACCAACATGTATCCGGGTCGGCGCAAACCCAACTTCGGGGTCTTCGTCGCCGACCGGGTCGACGCCTACCGCAGCCTCGGAGCCGACGTCGAAGTGGTCGCCAACACCGACCCCCGCAAAGGCATCCGGGTGGTCGTCAAATATGCTTCCCTCCTCCTCCGAGCCGTCTGGGCGGCCGCCAAGTTCCGGCCCGACGTGGTCGAAGGCCACTACCTGTGGCCCACCGGAATCGTCACCGCCGCCGCCGCCGCCGTGGCCCGGGCACCCTACGTGCTCTACGCCCACGGCAGCGACATCCCCGACGCCACGGCGCCAGTCCTCTACCGGTGGGCGGTGCGGCGGGCAGCGGAGATCCACACCAACTCCCCCGACACCGCCGAACGTCTCCGCCGTGCCGTCCCCGACGTCGGATCGGTCGAAGTGCTGCCCCCCGGCGTCGACCTCGACCTGTTCGAACCCGTCGGCGAACCCGAACCCGGCACCGTCGTCTACGTCGGCGACCTCGTTCCCCACAAAGGGGTCGACGTCCTCATCCGGGCGCTGACGCGCCTCGACGAGACGGTCCGGCTCGTCGTCGTCGGCGACGGACCGCAAGCCCCCGAACTGAGACGCCTCGCCGACGAGCTGGGGGTCGCCGACAGGATCCTGTGGGTGGGGGCCGTCGACCACACCGACGTCCCCCGGTGGCTGTCCCGGGGGGCGGTGGTGGCCGTCCCGTCCCGGCGGGACGCCCTCGGGCAGGTGGCGATCGAAGCCCTCGCCTGTGGTCGACCGGTCGTCGTCAGCGACGTCGGCGGACTCGCCGCCATCCCCACCTCCGAGTGCGGTGAGGCGGTCGCCGCCGACGACCCCGGCGTCCTCGCCGAAGCGATCCGCAGGTGGCTGCACCCCCGGCGACCCACCGGCGTGGGCGACGCCGCCCGCCGACGGGCCGGCGAATACGAACGGGAGGCGGTTGCCTCCCGGGCGCTGGAACGTCACCGCCGTCTGGCGGCGGAGACCCGACGGAGCCTGTCCTAGGCTGAAAGCGCCATGACGGTGACCTCGGCCCATCCCCGTCTCGACCCCTTCCCGGCGGCGATCCTCGCCATGACGGCCGTATGGGCCGTCGCCGTCGCGGCCGGCCTCTACCACCCCGCTTGGGGGGCGGTCGCCGCCGTCGCCGGGAGCGGGGTGGTCGCCTGGAGGGTCCTCCGTCGTCCCGAGGTCGCAGCGCGAGCCGATGGCGCGGCGACCGATCCGGGGGTGTGGGGATTGGTGCTGATGGCGGCATCGCCCCTCATCCCCGCCCGGCTCGTACCGTCGGTGGCGGGAATCGGAATCGACGACATCCCGATGATCGTCGGGACCCTCCTGGCATCGGTGAGCGTCGTTCGCCGTGAAGGACCGAAGGCGCTGCTCGCACCGATCGCCGCTCCCCTCTACCTGTTCGCCGCCTGGAGCGGGATCTCCACCGTATTCGGAGGCGACCTCGACGCCGGGACGGTCACCCGTGGGGCGGGAAGATGGCTGCTGGTCGCCTTGGCCTTCTCGGCGGCCGTCGTCGTCGCCCGCCGGCCGGGTCGGGCCCGGTGGGTCTTCTCGGCGGTGCTGGCCGTCGGCGTGGC
>WFOA01000044.1 GCA_015488325.1 Acidimicrobiia bacterium
CTCGGAGATGTGTATAAGAGACAGCCCAACCCCCTTCTTCCGATCCGAGTATCGTCGGCCGGGTCGAAAGGGAGAGGACCATGACCGACCCGCTCACCGGCCAAACCGACCTCGTCCGCCGCCTCGCCGGCACCCTCGCCCGGGCGTCGGGCTGGATGAAACTCGTCGCCGTCCTCGCCATCGTCGGCGGCGCCCTGTACGTCCTCACGATCGTCGGGATCGTCGTCGCCTGGATCCCGATCTGGCTGGGGGTGCTGCTGTGGCAGGCGGCCGACGCCGCCTCCCGGGCCGAAGCCGACTCCGACCCGGTGCTGCTGGAACGTGCCCTCGACCGGCTCCGGCTCCTCTTCACCGTCTACGGCGTCATCGCCCTGGTCGGCATCATCCTCGCCGCCCTCGCCTTCGTCCTGTTGCTGGTCGGCGTCGTCGGAGGCCTCGGCGAGCTCGCCCGGGAACTCCAAGGAACCTGAGGCCGCGGCCCGCCGGCCGGAGCGTGCGACACGGCCCGTACACTGCCGCCATGCCCTGGGCCGACTTCGCCGCCGTCGCCGCGACGGTCCTCGCCGTCGCCTTCTTGGTGCCCCAGCTCGTGAAACTGGCACGAACCGGGGACCCGGCCGGGGTGTCTCCCACCTGGGCGGCCGTCGGGGCCGTGAGCAACGCAGCCTGGTTCGCCTATCTGGTGGCCCGTCGGCTGTGGGTCGCCGCCCCGTCGGCGGTCCCGATCTTCGTCTTCTACGCCCTCACCCTCGTCTACCTGCGCCGGGCGGACGCGCCGGTGGGCGGTGCGATCCGGCGGGGGCTGGTCTGGGCGATGTTCCTCGTCGGTGCCTTCGCCGTCGGCTCGTGGGCCACCCTGGGGCTCGTCCTCGGTTTCTCGTTCGGTGCGCAGATGGTCCCGTCGGTGTGGACGGCCTACCGCTCGCCGACCCCTTCGGGCATCTCTTCGGGGACGTGGTGGATCGGGGCGGTGGAGGCGGTGCTCTGGTTCGTCTACGGCTGGGCCCGCTCCGACGTGCCGCTGCAGATCTTCGGTGCCGTGTATCTGGCCGGCTCGACCCTCATGCTGGCCCGCTACTACGCCACCCGGCGACGTTTCGCCCTGTCGACGACCTGACGTCCCCGGAGCCGCTCAGTCCCGTCTCCGGGCGAAGAAGACGTAGTCCCACCCCGCGAGGGTGACCTCCGACGGTGCTGACCGTCGGGAACATCCCATCCCTCGGTCCCGAACATGAAAAGCCATCGGCCGCTGTCCGCTATCGACAGGAGCCGACCGACGGAGACTACGTGGCAGCGGAGATGGACGACGGGCCCTTCCTGCACCAGCTCCGTGAGGGCGCGGTTGACCGGTGTTCGGCTGATCCCGAACTCCCGGCAGAGCTCGTGTTCGGTGGGGAGGCGCTCACCCGGTGGGTACCGGCCCTCGACGATCTGTTCGAGAAGGAGGGCCTTGAGCTGGAAGTACAGCGCGATGGGTGCGTTGCGGTCGAGTGGCCCCATGGAGTCCTGATTCGACGCCGCCCTATGGCAATACCGGATCCCGGGGCCTTGGGACTCAGCGCGACAGGAACTCGGACGCGCCGATCTCCGCCGGGTCGTGGAGATGCAACAACCGCACCTGGCCCCGGGCCAGGATCTTGCCGTCGTCCTCACGGGAGACCTCGACCTGCCAGAGCTGGAGGCGGCGACCGCGGTGCACCGGCGTCGCCACCCCCACGATGGGGCCTTCCCGGTGGAACTGGAGGAAGTCGGTGGCGTTCGCCAGACCCACCACCCCGGAGATCCCCTGGCCGTGGGCCCAGACCGCCGCACCCACCGACGCCACCGATTCGACCAGGGAGGCGTAGACGCCGCCGTGGACGATCCCGTAGGGCTGTCGATGACGTTCGTCCACCTCGATGCGGGCCACCACCCGGTCGGGATGGACCTCGACGTATTCCAGACCCAGGAGACGGTTGAAGCCGCCCTGGGGAATCTCGGCAGGGTCGATGCGCTCCATGGACCTCGACCCTAGAACGTCACACCTCGAAGTTGGTTCCGAGCGCCGCCGGGGCGTCGGACATGAGCAATCTCCCCAGGAACGGGAACCGCTCTCCCAGCCGTTGCAACCGGTCGGAGTTGACCACCACCAGCGTGAAGATCATCAGGGGGAACGGCAGGCTGGGCAGGATCTGAGCGACCCCGGGGAAGACGGGCTGCAGTTTCAGTGCCAGCACCTGAAGGGCCCCGAACAGGTAGCAGCCCAGCGCCACCCACACGGGTCTCCAGCCCCCGAAGATGACGATCGCCAAGGCGATCCAGCCGAACCCGGCGACCTGGGTGTCGGACCAGCCCAGCTTGACGTCGAGGGAGAAAGCGGCGCCGGCGATCCCGACGAGCGCCCCGCCGACGGCGGCCGCCCCGAACCGGTATCGGGACACCGAGATCCCCCGGGCGTGGGCCGCCTCGGGGCGTTCCCCCACCGCCGCCAGCTCCAGCCCGACCCGGGTCCGCCGGAACACCCAGGCCACGACGACGATGAGGACGAGGCTGGCGTAGACCGAGATGTTCTGGGCGAACAAGATTCGCCCCACGAAGGGAATCTCCGAAAGCAGCGGGACCGACATCGGCCGCACCGACGGGCCCGGCTGGCGTACGAACGGGTTGCCGAGGAACTGGGCGAGGGCGGCGAGCAAAAGGGTCAGGACGAACCCCACGGCCACCTGGTTGAGGCGCAGGCGGATCCCCGAGAAGGCGACCAGCATGGCGACCAGGGCGGAGAGGATCGCCCCGACGGCGAACCCGAGGACGACGCTGCCGGTGAGAAAGGCAACGGCGAACGACGCCATCGCCGACAGGGCGATGCTCCCGTCGAGGGAGAGGTTGACGACCCCCGCCTTCTCGGTGATGGTCTCGCCGACGGCGGCGAACACGAGGGGCGCGGCGGCGGCGACGATCGAGGCGATGGTCGCTTCCATCAGGGTTCACCCCGCCGGTACAGGGCCTGCCATCCACCGATGAGGATCACGAACAGGACGAGGATGCCCTGGAGGACGCCGCCGATGGACGAGTCGAGGTCGAGCCGGAGCTGGAGCTGGGCCGAACCCACCGACAGGATCGCGAAGAACAGGGCGATCGGCGCCACCCAGACGATCCGGTAGGCGGCCAGCAGCACGACGAGGATGGCGAGGAAACCCCGCCCCCCGGCGATGGCGGGGACGAGCTTGTGCTGGATCCCGGTGGCGAGCACCGCCCCGGCGAGCCCGGCGAGCCCCCCACCGAGGGCGAAGGCCCGCAGCACCGTCGCCTCGGTGGGGACACCCAGCAGCCGTGCGCTCGCCGGGTTCGCTCCCACCGCCTTCAGCCGAAGGCCGAAGCGGGTGCCTCGCAGCAGCGCCCAGACGAGGAAGATGACGGCGACGGCCAACAGCACCGCCACCGGCGAAAGCCGGGTGCCGCCCACGGTGGGCAACCACACCTCCTCCCGGAACGGCTCGGTCCCCGACGTCGAGGCGATGCCGGCCCGCTTCCATGGGCCGATGATGAGGTAGGTGGCGACGGACTGGGCGACGAAACCGAGGCCCAGGCCCCCGAAGATCTCGTTCACACCCCCCCGGGTCTTCAACACTCCGGCGGCGAGGGCCCACACCGCTCCGGCGACGACCCCGACGGCCAGCGCAGCGGGGATGACGACGAGCCCGTCGCCGGGGATGGTCCGAGCCGCCCAGGTGGCGCCGATCGCCCCGGCGATGACCTGCCCTTCCACACCGATGTTCCACAGGCCCGCCACGAAGGTCACCACCAGACCGGCCGACGCCAACGTGAGCGGAACCCACGACATGAGGGTGTCGGCCATCCGGCCTCCGTCCCCCACCGCCCCGTCGAGGACCAGCACGAGAGCCTCGAAGGGTGGGGCGCCGGCGAGGGCCAGGAGGCCGACGGAGACGACGAGGGCGGCGAGGACCGACCACACCGCAGGGACCGCCCGCAACGCCCGCTTCACGATGCCACCTTGCCTCCGATGAGGGTGCCGAGACGGTCGGCGGTGAGTTCGGCGGCTGCCAGATCGGCGAGGACCCGACCCGAGAAGAACACGACCACCCGGTCGGCGTAGCCGACGAGCTCGTCGAGGTCGGCAGACGAGAACACGATCGCCGTCCCCGATTCCCTGCGGGCGAGCAGCCGGCTCCACACGTAGTCGGCCGATTCGATGTCGAGACCCCGGGTGGGATGTTCCATCAGGAGAACCCGGAGATCCTTCGGCATCATGGCGAGGAGGAGCCGCTGCTGGTTCCCCCCCGAGAGGGCGTCGGCGGGAGTGTCCGGTCCCCCTTTGATCCGGAAATGCTCGATCGCCTCCTCGGCCCGGATCCGCGCCGCCTCCCAGTCGACCACCCATTCGGGGAGCCGAGCGGCCAGGGTGAGATGCTCGGCGATGGTGAGCCCGGGGACCAGGCCCTCCTCGAGCCGCCCGGCCGGGAGGTAGTGGACCCCGGCGGCGACGAAGTGCTCGTACGAGGATCCGTCGACGCGACGACCGGCGATCTCGACGGTGCCCGAACGTACCGGTTCCAGCCCGGCGAGGACCCGCAGCAAGGTCCGCTGGCCGCTGCCTTCCAGCCCGGCGAGGCCCACCACCTCCCCTGCCCGAACCTCCATCGACACGTCGGCGATCCTCTGGCGGCCACCCCCGGCGGCCAGCCCGCCCACCCGCAGCGCCGGCGATCCGATCTCGACGACGGGACGCTCCGAAGAGACCACGACCTCGCCGAACATCAGCTCCACCAGCTCGTCGGCGGGACAGGGCAACGTCCGCTCCCCCACCACCTTCCCGGAACGGATCACGGTGACACGGTCGCAGAGCTCCTCCACCTCTTCCAGCTTGTGGGAGACGAACAGGACGATGAGGCCGTCGGCGGCGAGGGTACGGAGGGCGGCGAACAGTTTCGTCCGCTGCTCCGAAGAGATCCCCGACGTCGGTTCGTCGAGGATGAGCACCTTGACGCCGAGGGAGAGCAGCCGGACGATCTCGAGCTGCTGGCGTTCGCCCACCGACAGGGCTCTGGCCCGCACGTCGGGGTCGATGTCGAAGTCGAGCCTGGCGCAGAGCTCGCCGAACTCCCGACGGGCCGCCGCCCGGTCGATCCTGCCTCGCCGGCCCAACACGAAGTTGTCGAGGGCGGTGAAGGGCAGACAGACCAAGGGGTCCTGGTGGAGCATCCCGATCCCGGCCTGCAACGCCGCCCGGGGTGAACCGGTCGGGACCTCCCGCCCGTCGAGGCGGATCCGTCCGGCATCCGGAGAGAGGAACCCCGACAGGATCTTCATGAGGGTGGACTTACCTGCACCGTTCTCGCCCAGCACGGCGTGGAGCGAGCCGGGCGGGACGTCCAGGTCGATCCCGTCGTTGGCGACGACCGACCCGAACCGCTTGGTGATGCCCCTCAGCTCGAGCATGGAGCGATGTAAGCACGGAGGGGGACCCGAAGGCCCCCCTCCCCGAACTCCCACCGACCTATTCGGCCGAGCTGGCGCCGATCATGCCTTCGAGGAGCTGAGGCATGTACCAGATCTGCAGGTCGGTCGCCTTCTCGCCGGCGGCGAGGAAGGGCGTCCCGTCCTGGTAGTTGAGCGGTCCGACCCAGAGGTCGATCTCACCGGAGGCGAGGCCGGCGATGAAGTCTTCGAGATCGGCCCTGGCGTCGCCGAGGCCTTCACCGAACTCGAAGCCGATGGCGCTCGTATCCGGGTTGTTGATGTCGGACCAGTCCGGACCGACCCACTGGAAGGTCGCCTCGAAGGTGCCATCGGCGACCGAACGCGCCACCTCCAGATACGACGGCCCCCAGTTGAAGTAGGGGACGCCGAGACACACCTCCGGCGCTTCGGCGCATGCACCCCTGTAGTCGTAGGGCACCGCCCACACCTTCTCACCGGCGGCGGAGCGCTGGCCGGCCCGCACCAGGGCTTCGGTGGTGTCGATCCCGGAGATGACGACGTCGGCCCCACCGTCGAAGAAGTCGTTGGTGACCTGGGTGGGGTCGAGGGTGACGCCGGGGATGTTGAACCAGAACCCGATCCAGTTCACCGAGAAGGTGAGGTCGTCGGGATTCAACCCGCGGTAGTTCTCATAGCAGTAGCGGGCACCGAGGTAGGCCGAGTTGGTGAGTCGGCGGGTCTCGTCGTTGATGAGCGGACCGAGATAGCCGATGGAACCGGTCTCGGTCTTCAGCGCCGCCGCGCAGCCGGCCATCATCTTCCCGTACTCCATCTGCCCCATGATGTTGCCGAGGTTGGGGAGCCCGGCATAGGCCTTGCCGATGTCCCATGCCGAATCCCCCGACGACCAGATCATGGGGACGTCGGGATAGGCTTTGGCGGCGGCGAGGATCCCGTCCTTCATGTCGTCGGAGGTGGCGAAGATGAGCTGGGCGCCCTGTTCGACCATCTGGTCCACCACCTGTTCCACCGACGTGTCCGGCCGGTCGGCCGGGTTCACCTTGTCGATGACGATCATCTGGGCGCCCATCTTCTCCTCGACGTATTTCCCGCCTTCGAAGTGGGCCTGGGACCAGCCACGGTCGTCCTGGGGTCCGACCAGGATCATGCCGAACACGAAGGGTTCGGCCGTCGTCTCCGGGGCTTGGGTCTCCGGTGTCTCGGGCGTCTCGGTCGCACCGTTCCCACCGCATGCGGCCAGCACGAGCGCCACGAGCGCCACCAGCGCCGGCCACGTCTTCTTCGCCCGGGTCATGGATCCTCCTCCCGTCGGGGCCTGACCTGCGGAATCCTGGCAGGTCCGTCGCCGGTCCGCCAAGGCGCGAAAACCCGGCTCCGACGGCGGAGGTGACCGTCCCGTCGAGCCGGCGGTAGCGTCGGGAGGAGGGAACCAGAACCGGTGCGGCGACGACAGGGACGACGATGAGCGAAGCCGCCGACCGCCGAGCCGTCCGTCGGGTCGCCGCCGGAGACGCCAGGGCGCTCGCCGAGCTGTACGACCGGCATGCGGCGCTGCTGGCCATCCGGCTGCGACGTGCCGGGGCGTCCCGGTCCGAGGCCGAAGACCTCCTCCAGGAGACCTTCCTGATCCTGTGGCATTCCGCCGACAGCTACCGGGGAGACGGCGCCGTCGCCGCCTGGCTGTGGAGCATCGCCCGGCGCCGCCTCGCCGGCATGGCCCGGCGGGAGGCGCGGCGGCGGGCGAGGGAAGCGGCCTGGCTGCTGCCCGGCGGGCAGCGCTCGGAGGAGGGCGCCTGGGCGACCGGTGTCGACATGACCCGGGCCTTGGAGTCCCTCGATCCGGGCGTTCGGGCGGCCTTCGAGGCGGTGGCCCTCGACGGGCTCTCCATCCGCGACGCCGCCCGACGGCTCGGCATCCCCGAAGGGACCGTGAAGAGCCGGGTGCATCGAGCCCGGGCCCATCTGCGAAAGGAGATCGGATGAACCACCTCACCGTGGACGAGCTCCGACGGCCCGACGACCACTCGATCCGGCATCTGGAGACCTGCGACCGGTGCCGGCGGAGGCTGGTGCCCGACGTCGACGTGGCGAAGGTCCGCCGGAGACTCCTCTCCGCCGTCGGCGAAGACCCGGCCCCCCGGGGCCGCCTTCCCCGTTGGTGGGCGGCGGCCACGGCGGCGGTGGTGCTCGGCGCCGTCGTCGGCCCCGTCGCCTGGCTCACCGCCCGCGCCCCCACCCAGCCGACAGGCGGCACCACCGTGAAC
>WFOA01000045.1 GCA_015488325.1 Acidimicrobiia bacterium
CGAGCAGGCCCGAGAAGGACTCCACGGTCACGTTGTCGAGGTCCGCCAACACGTCCCGGAGGAGGCCCACCCGTTCGGCGGCGGTGAACATCGGCGCCTTCGAGGGGTTGGCGACGACGGCGACGACCACCCGTTCGCAGATGGCGGCGGTACGCCGGATCACGTCGATGTGCCCGTTGGTCGGCGGGTCGAAGCTCCCCGGGCAGAGGGCAGCGGTCACTTGGCCTCCTTGGCGTACCTGATGATTCTGGTGTCTCCGTACCGCCGTTCGGCGTCAATTCGCAGACCGTGCGGCCAGGGGATGGTATCGGTGGCCCGCCGGGACACGATCACCCGGGCATGTTCGGCCAGCCGGGAGCCGAGCTGTTCGAGGATGCCGGTGAGGGTGTCGGTGTCCACGGGCCAAGGTGGATCGCAGAAGACGAGGTCGAAGGTCCCGCTGTGTTCGTCCAGGAACCGCTCCACCGAGGTCGGGATCACCGTCGCCCGGTCACCGGCGCCCACCGTCTCCAGGTTCCGCCGGAGGGCGTCGAGGGCCCGGCGTCCGCTTTCGACAAAGGTGGCGTGGCGGGCCCCCCGGCTGAGGGCTTCGATCCCGAAGTTCCCCGCCCCTGCGTACAGGTCGAGGACTTCGGCCTCGTCGACGGTGTCGGCCAGCGAGGAGAACACGGCTTCTTTCACCCGGTCGGTGACGGGGCGGGTGGCGGCGGTGTCGGGGGCGACGAGCCTGCGACCGCGGAACTCTCCGGCGATGACCCTCATCGGCTCAACGCTACCGGGCGCGGGGTTCCTACCCGTTCACGGATCGGGCCTCGTCGGCGTCCGTTCGATGGTCAACACTTCGTCGGCGGGCCGGGGTGGTCCAGAAACAGCCCAGGTCGTCACTGCGTCAGCGCGGATTGCAACGGTAGGAGCGGACGCTCGATCGGATCGGGAAAGGGCAGTGGATCAGGCCAATCCGCCAGCGAGATCGCCGGCCTCCTCCCCAACCGGCGGAGTGAGACAAGCGCTTGACAGAACGAGAGAGAGAGAGAGAATGTCCGAGGCCGCGGCGGGAGGCGCGAAGGGAGAGGAAATGAAGCGCCCAGTAGCACGCACCATCCTCGCCGCAGTCCTGGCGTAGAGCCTCATAACAGTGCTCGCGTTGCCTGCGACCGCGGCCGCACCGCCATCGACCGCCCAACCCGTGCCCCGTCCGACAATTGACGTCTCCGATGGGCCTGACGCCGCGCCCCTCACTCCCGAGCCAGACGGAGTGATATCAGCGGAAGACGCGACGGTGGACGCGTCTCTTCCCTTGACACCCAACCCCTGGGGGTGCTTCTCCAAGACCGACTATCCGCATCTCTCCTCTCACCAACCTGGAACCATCAACGTTGTTGGCTGGACTCGCGGCTGTTCTGCTCCACAGCCGACCCTGACCGTCCACGTCGAACTCCAAGTCAGACGAGGACCTTATCCCTTGTTCTGGTGGTGGGAAACAATCGCGACAGGAATCAATGGCTGCCAGAACTGCACTCAGGTGAAGGCGAACGCTGGTACGTGCGACCCCGGCCAGCACGTCTATCGGGGAAAGACCTACTCGTCTATGACCGGGCTCGACGGCCAGACATACAGTGCAACCAGCTATTCCCAGCAAGCTACTCTGTACTGCTGACGGTGTCCCCATCTCGAACGACCCGAGTCCACCCTCACCCTGTTCCCAGCGAGGCCCTGTCGCGGTTGGGTATCAGACCTGACCTCCCCCGAGCCGGGCTGCGGGTCGCCGACCTCATCCCAGCCCGGTTCCCGGTGGCGGTGCGGATCCTGCACCCGGCAGTGGGCCTGGACGGTGAACCACTGAGGTGGCGGGAGGTCGCCGACCGCCTCGGTGTCGCGTTCCGGGCAGACATCGCCTTCGAGGAGTTCGCCGAAGCGGCCACCGGGACGACGGTCGAGTGGGCCGAGAAGGTCACCTCCGCCGACGTCCCTTGGAGCCGAGCACCCGAACGGGGCAGCCTCGACGCCGCCTCCACCGCCGCTCTCGTCCGGGTGCTCGATGGGTTCGCCGTGTCGCCCGACCGTTGTGGCTTCGCCCTGTGGGAGGGCTACGGCGGCGAGGCGGTGCTGCTGTCCCGCGGCAGGGGACGGCGCCGGAAAAGCCGGGAGGCCGAGGGTTGGGAGGTCGCCCCGGTCGAGGTGCTGGGGCGCCGCTTCGTCGTGGCGGGAGGGCCGCTGTCGGCGGCCTGGTCGCTGGGTCGGGAGCTGTTGGGTCGGGACCAGTCGCCCAACCTGTGGTGGGATCCGGCGTGGCTGGTCGTCTCCGACGTCGACCTCATGTCCACCTATGTCGGCTGTTCGGAAGCCTGCGCCGAGGCGATCGTGGCCGAAGAGCGCCTGGAGGCGGCGCCCATCGACCGGAACGCGTGGGTGAGCCTCCAACGGCGCGGCTGAGCGACCCCGGAGGTTCGGGGGCTTGGGGTTGGGACCCGGTTCAAGGTCGGGAATGGGTGAGAGGACGGATACCGGGGATGGTCCGTCTGGCTAGTCGGGTCCGCCTCGGCCCGGGGCGAGGAACCGACGTCGTTGGGGTGGACTGTCGGGGTCGATCCGGTAGCCCATCCGATGCACGACCACATGGTGATGGAACCAACACAAGGTCACCAGGTTGTCGGGGTCGTGGTCAACGCCGGCGGTCTGGGGGGTGAGGTGGTGGATCTGCAGGCGGCTGCGGGAGTGGCAGCCATCGACGGCACACATCCCCAGGTCGCGGGCCAGCACCGCCCGCCGCACCGCCGGGGGGATGGCGTTGCGCCGCTCGGAGGTGACGACTGGACGCATCCCGGCGTCGACGACCGTCACCGAGACCTGGCCGTCGCAGAGGATCTCGGCCAGGGTGGCGGGCCCTACCCGGATCCCCCCGGAGGTGGTGACCCCCTTCCCGGCGCCGGTGGGGGCGGCGAGGTCGGCGTCGACGAAGATCTCC
>WFOA01000046.1 GCA_015488325.1 Acidimicrobiia bacterium
CACGCGGAAACCGCCAGCTCCTGCACACAGATCCGACCGGTCCTGCCCGTCGGGTGCACGATCTCGCGGAATGCGCCACTGCATGCACACAGGGGCGTTCGCGTCCGGGGACATGCGCGCGCCACCACACACAGGTGACGTCGGTGTGGAGTTCCCCCGTCGGGTTAGACACTCCGGTTATGCGGCCATGCGTTCGGTGTGTTGACGATAGTGGTCCTCCTGCCATTCGATCGGGGTGCGGTAGCCGAGGCCGGAGTGGAGCCGCCGGCGGTTGTACCAGGCTTCGATCCAGTGGCGGATGGCGAGGCGGGCCTCGGCTCGGGTACGGAAGCTGCGGCGGTGGATGAGTTCTTTCTTCAAGGTGGCAAGGAACGCTTCGACGGGGGCGTTGTCCCAGCACACGCCGGTGCGGCCCACCGACTGCAACACTCCCAGATCGAGGCACAGCTGACCGAAGTCCCCGGAGGTGTATTGGCTGCCTCTGTCAGAGCCGAACACCACCCCGGAGATCTTGCCGCCGCGGGTTGCGGCGGCTTCGTCGAGGGCGTCGCATACCAGCTCGGCCCGCAGGTGGGAGGCCATCGACAGTCCCAAGATGCGGCGGGATGCCAACCTCTTCGACGAACGCCAGCTACAAGAAACCCTCCCAGGTGGGGATGTAGGAGATGTCCCCACACCAGGTGGTATCCGGCGTGTCGGGGGGGAAGTCGCCGCGGACCCGGTCGCCGATCCGATGGGGCCGGTCGGGGATCGTCGTGGTCCGCTTCTTCTTCGGAGCCTCCCCGACGATCCCCCAGATGCGCATGAGACGCCCCACCCGCTTGTGGTTCACACACCAGCCCCGTCGCCGCAGCTCGCCGGCGACCCGCGGCGACCCGTAGGTGCCGTCCGACTCGGCGTGGATCTCTCTGATCACCTTCAGCAAACGGCGTTCCGCCGTCCCAGCGATAGCGGGGATGCCGTCCCGATGCTGCTTCCAGCGCTCATACGCCGACCGGGACACCCCCGCCACCGCGCAGGCCTGCCCTACCGGGAACCCGCAAGCCGCCTCGTCGTCGACGAAACGACAGAACCATCACTCGGTCGACTCCCCCACCCAGAAGGCCACAGCTCGCATTGGGAGCTCACGGGCCATCCCCAGACCAGGCATTCTCCCGCCGCAGCTCCGACAACTCGCCCCGCTCGTCCGAGGACAGACCCTCCCGCTCACCCCGGTCGATCTGATCCTGACGCACCCGGTTCCCCAACGTCGAGTCGCCGACGCCTAACTCCCGAGCCAGCCGCGCGATCGGCTTACCCGACGTGCGCACCAGATTCACCGCGTCCCGCTTGGACTCGGCAGACAACCGCCTCCGCGACTGACGCGCAGCCCCCCGCTGCTCCTCTCGTTGTTCCACCAAACTCCCTACCAGACGACAACGCGCCCAAACTGGGAATGTCCAACCCACGGGGGGAAGTCCAGCCGGACCCCTCCGAGCTCGGGGGTCTCGGCTATCGGTTGGGGATCCGCTCGCCGAGGTCGGCGACTGGAGAGAACTCGTAGCGCCGTCCCCGGCGGTACCGGACGAGGAAGCCCAGAGCTTCCAGGTCGAGCAAGTCAGCCCTCGCCGTCTGGTAGACGACACCGTGGCTCCGACGGTGCGACTCGATCGTGTACACCCGGTCGGGATGGCGGAGGGCGTGGGACAGCAGTGCCAGCTGACGGTGGTTGAGCTCGGGATGGTTCCGCAGGCCACGCTCGACCCGCCGGATCTCCCCGGCTTTCGCCTCCAGGTAGTCCATGAGGTCGTCGATGGCGCGACAGAGGACGTCGACCTGGTGGAGGAGGAAATAGGTGAGGTCGGCATCGTCGGTTTCGGTCAAAAGGAACGAGCGCGCATAGCGGGTGGGGGCCCGGTACAGCAGACGCGAGATCGACAGGAACTCCACCAGCCAGTAGCCGTCCCGCAGCATCGCCCGGTAGAACAGCGCCCGGGCGGTCCGCCCGTTGCCGTCCACGAAGGGGTGGATGTACGACAGCATGAAGTGGAGGACCACCGCCCGGATAACCGGATGGACGAACGCTTCGCCGTCGCCCGCGTTGGCGAAGGCCGTGAGCTGGTCGAGAAGGTGGGGCAGTTCGGCGGCCGGTGGTGGACGATGCAACACGACGTCGGGGTCGAAGGGGTCTCCGACATCGACCCGGCGCTCACCGGGTGTCTGGATCCGACCCTCGTCTTCGACCCGGGGCAAGGTCCCTTCGGTGGCCGTCCGGTGGATCTCCAGGATCGTGTCGACGCTCAACGGTGTGCCGAGGTCTTCCCGCACGAGCTGCATCAGTCGGTAGTTGCCGACGACCATGCGTTCGGCCCTGGTCCGGGGGCGCCGACCCGACCGCAGCAACTCCTTGGCCTCCCGGCGGGTCGTCGCCGCTCCCTCCAGCAAACTCGACGACACCGCCTCTTCCATGAGGCTGGAGACGAGATACCGGTCCCTCGTGGCCTCGTTGGCGATCGGTTCAGGAAGCACGATGCGGCCCGACGCGAATCGGTCGACCCGATGCAACATCGCGAGCAGCTCGTCGGTGAGCACGTACCAGAACCGCCGACCGGACGTGTCGACGAAGGGAAGGTCTCGGCGGCCCTGGGTGCGGGCGATCTTGAGCGTCAGCCACCACTCTTCGGTGCTGAGACCTGCGGGAGGATGACGGTACCGCAGGTCGTCCCAGTGGAGGTAGCGACCGCCCACGGTGGGACCCTGCAGGTTGTGGAGCACTGCTGCTGCACGGGGGGCGTCCAGCTGGGAGAGCAACCCGGTGACAGCGGGTGGCGTCTCGGGAATCCGCATCGAACTACCAATATCTCGCGAACTACATTCAATCTAGTATCTCGTCCTACTAATCCATATCGTGATTAGTAGTGAACGGGCTAGCCTGGCAGTCGGCGCGCCCCGGGCTCGTACCTAACCAGTGACGAGGCCGACCACCTCGGACACCGGATAGTCCACCACCGTCACCGTGTCGGGGACCGGCAACGTCAGCCACTGCCCCCCACCGACCCGCCACCGCACAAACCACGAAAACGACACCGACAACGGATACGCGGACAGAGACGGATGAC
>WFOA01000047.1 GCA_015488325.1 Acidimicrobiia bacterium
GGGGTGGACCTCTCGGCGACGGTGACGGAGGTGGCGTCCGGTCCGGCGTACCTGGGGGTGACGGCCGACCTGACCGATGGGTCGGCGGCGGCGGAGGCGGTGTCGGCGGCGGTGGAACGGTTCGGCGGGGTGGACATGGTGGTGGCCGCCGCCGGGATCTTCCCGACGTCCCGGCCGATTGCCGACTTGGACGAAGACGAGTGGCGGCGGGGGATGGCGGTGAACGTCGACGCCCTGGTGGGCCTGTTCGGTCTCGTCCATCCCCATCTGGCGGTGGCGCCCCGGGGGGGACGGGTGGTGGTGGTCGGTTCGAAGAACGTCCCTGCTCCGGGTCCGGGGGCGGTGGCGTATTCGGCGTCGAAGGCGGCGGCGAACCAGGTGGTGCGGGTGGCGGCGTTGGAGTGGGCGGCCGACGGGATCCGGGTGAACACGGTGCATCCGGACGCGGTGTTCGACACGGGGCTGTGGTCGGAGGAGCTGATCGCCGAGCGGGCCGCCCGGTATGGGATGTCCCCGGAGGAGTACAAGACCCGCAACCTGCTGGGGGTGGAGATCACGTCGGCGCAGGTGGCTGAGCTGGTGGTGGCGATGCTGGGTGATGCCTTCGCCGCCACGACCGGCGCCCAGGTGCCCGTCGACGGCGGCAGCGACCGGGTGATCTGACCCCAACCCGTTTTGACAGCCCGATCCGGCAAATATTGCCGGATCGGGCTGTCAAAAGGGGGGAAGCGTGCCGGATCGGCATGGAGGCTCCCGCACCTCCGCGTCGGTGAACGGCACAACGGCCTCAGGTTCGGGACCGCATGCAACGATATACATCGCAGACCGACCCCGAGGTGCCATCGATGACGTTCCCGACCCGCCGTGCCTCCTGGCTTGTTCTCCTCGTTCTCGGCGTCCTGTGGCCCGCCGCCGCCGCCGTCGCCCAGCAGCCACCTCCCAACGACATGGTGCACATCTGGAGAGACGCCGACGGCAACGAGATGGTCGGCGCCACCTTCGCCGACCCGTTCACCTCCGCCAGTGAGATGTTCGTGTTCGTCTACGGCACCGACGGGTTCCTCGGCGCCGGACTCGACGTGGCCGACGTCGACCTCTCCCAATGGACCCCGACCATGCCGCCTACCGACCCGGTCTCGGTGTCCTGGACGTTCGACGTCGACAACGCCGGTGACGAGGACGTCATCCGGGCCCGGGTGGTCGCCCGGCTCAACGCCAACGGAGGGTTCGACGCGGTCGGGATCCAGTTCCCGCCGGGGACCTTCGACCGGATCGGAACGATCGAACGGATCGAAGCCGGCTCCGGCAGGATCGCCCCCGACTACTTCCTCGACGCCTACGACGAGTTCCTGCCCGAGGTCGAGGACGTCGACCAGCTCCCCGACTGGACCCTCGGGTTCTCCGTCTCCGGTCCGGAAGGCTCCGAGGCGATGCTCCCGACCGTCTCCACCGAGACGACCACCACCACCGAGGCCACCCCGACCACCACCGTCACGACTCCGACCACTACCGTCACCACGTCCGAGACCGCTTCGACGACGGCGGCGGCGAACGAGGTGGGCACCACCGCCGAACCCGAAGACGGCGCCAGCTTCCCCTGGTTCTGGCTGCTCGCGGCACTGGTGATCGGCGGTGCCATCTTCGCCTGGAGACTGTCCCTCATCACCCGACCCGACCGGCCAGCCGACCCGATCACCCCCAGCGGACCGACCCCGCCGGAGCCGAGCAACCCCGACGAGAAAGACGACCCCGGCGGCGGATACGAGGAGAGCGGATGGGACCAGGGGCCCGACGCCCGGGAGGGCTCGCCCGGCCAGCAGCACACCGGCGGTCTCCGCTACGACCCCGAGTCGGGCTGGACCGGCGGCATCGACTACGGCGACGGCAAACCGTCGTCTCCCGACGGCGGCTACGGCAGCGGCCGCCCCGACGACGGCTTCGAGCCCCAGGACCCCCCGGGGACCGACGGGGTTCTCCCGGATGTGGACGACGTATCCGAGGAGGTCGTCCAGCCCGACTGGCGGAAGGATTTCCGGCCGTCTTCGGATCTGGGCGAGGACGTCCGGCGCCTGTCGGAGCCCCTCGGCCCCCACGACGAGTTCCCGTCCGACCCGGCCGGACGGGAATCCTGGATCCGGGCGAGGATCCGGTGGCGGCTCGAACAGGAGATGCGGCGGCTCCTCGACTCGGGGGCCCGGCCTCCCGAGGTGTTCGACTTCGGCGCCGACACCCCGATCGAGGTGAAACGGATCGCCGCCGAGGTGTGGCGCGAGCTGTGGAACCTGGAGGAGACACAACGGGCGATCCTGGACGGCGACCTGCCCGAGCCGCAGCCGATGCGGGCGGAGCAGCAACGACCCCAGGATGCGGAGGAGAGAACGGACGGACCCGACGACGGCGAGTTCGAAGAGACGATCCTCTGACGGGCTGCGGCCGGGACGGGCGTTCGGATGGGAGCCCCGCCGCCCCGGTGTGCGACCCGTCGTCGTCCCGGCGGGCGGGTTCGACGGTGGGGGGCGGTGCGATCCGGTTCTGGCCCGTCCGAGGACCGCTCCGATCACGGTGACGGCCATGACGCCGCCGAGTCCGGCGGCGTTCGGCCACGTCCCGGAACGTCGACCTATCTCCCGGTGGTGACGGTTTTCCGTGCGGGCCGGTTCAGCGGTCCGGGCGGGACGGCGGGTCGATCTGTTCGAGGAGGGCGTCCGCCCATTCGATCTCGGTTCGGGTGTGCCGGATGCCGTTGTCGAGGGTGGCGAGCCGAAGCCGCTGGGGGAGGTCGATGTCCCGTCCGGCGAGGAGCCGGCCGAGGCCGTCGGCGAGACCTGTGAGGGTTTCGAGCCGACGTCGCTCGGTGTCGACGTGTCGGGTAAGGACGGCTTTCAGGTCGTCTGGTGCGAGACGTCCGGCGAAGAAGATCTTCAGCAGGAACGGTTCCCGCATCGGCCGTGGTTCGGCGGCGCCGGTCAGCCAGCCGTCGAGTTCCCGCAGGCCTGCTTCGGTGATCCGATGTTCTCTCCGGTCGGGTCGTCCGGTCTGTTCGACGGTGCGGACTTCGACGTGGCCGTCGTCGACCAGGCGGGCGAGGGCCCGGTAGATCTGGGCTTGGTCGGCGGTCCAGAAGTGTCCGACGCTTTCGTCGAAGGCCTTCTTCAGGTCGTATCCGCTCATCGGCCGGAGGGAGAGGAAGCCGAGGATGGCGTGGCGGAGCGACATGGGGTGATTCTAGGCCCGCCGATATCTGATTCGACATGTATATGTGCCGTCATATATAGTCGTGGTGTTTCGGAGAGGAGGGTGTGGATGCGGCGGTGGGTGTCGGTCGGGGGAAAGCCGGTGTCGGACGGTGGGTGAGTTCTTCGTGTCGTCTCCGGCGGCCGCCGCCCTGGCAGGCCCGGTCGGGTTCGTCGCCGTCATCGGGGCGACGGCGCTGTTCGTCGGAGGGAGGGCGGCCCGGCGGGACGGACAGGTCGACCCGGACCAGGTGGCCGCCGAGGTCTCGGGACGGATGGCGGCGATCCTGTTCGTCGTCCAGGCGGGTCTGGCCGCGGTGGCATGGACGCTGTGGCGGGCCGGGGCGGTGGTGTCGACGCCGGCGACGGTCGGGGCCGTGGCCGTCGGGGTGGCGGTGGGTGTAGCGGTGTTCGTCGTCTACGTCGGGGCGGTGGAACGTGTCATGGTGGCGGCCCAGACCCGGTTCGGCGACTACGTGCCCGCCGGGACGGTGGTGGACCGTCTCACCCGTCCCCTGTCGTTGTTCTTCGTCGCCAACGTCGCCCTCGCCCCGGTCGCCGAAGAGGTGATCTACCGGGGGTTTCTCATCACTCGGCTCGCCACCGGTTGGGGCTGGTGGGTGGCGGTGGTGGTCGTGTCGGTCGCCTTCGGACTGCTGCATTGGCCAGCTGGCCTCTGGTACATGGCGGCGACGGCCCTGTTCGTCGGCCTGCCGCTCGGTGTCCTCTACGTGTGGTCGGAGAGCGTCGTCGTCCCGGTGGCAGCCCACCTGGTGCTGAACGTCTGCGAGTTCGTCCTCGGCGGGGTGCGGGCTCGGAGGTCGCAGGGCCGGTGACGCGGCCACGGCACCGGTCGGCGCCGACCCCTCGATCCCCGGGAGCAGTGGCGGCCCGCCGCCGGTCCCGGCCCAAGGCGGGCCGTCGGAGGCGCCGACGCTCAGCCGTCGGAGGCCAGGTGTTCCTGGACCCGTTCCAGGGCCGTGGCGATCGTCTTCGCCTCGGCGGCGGTGATCCGGTCGGCGAAGTAGCGGGCGATGCCGGCCAGGTGGACAGCGGCGGCGGCCCGGAAGGTGTCGATCCCGGCGTCGGTGACGGTGATGCGGGTGGCCCGCCGGTCGGCGTGGTCGGGGAGGCGGCGGACGAGGCCTCTCGCTTCCAGCCGGTCGACGAGGGCGGTGAGCCCCGACTTGGAGAGCACGATGCGGTCGGCCAGGTCGGCCATCCGGATGCCTTCGGCGCCGGCTTCGTAGGTGTGGAGGAGGGCGTCGTAGGACTTGAGGTCGAGTTCGGTCTCGGCGCGGAGTTCTTCGTCGAGGCGGGGGATGAGCCGACCGTGGACGGTCATGAGGGCCCTCCACGCCCGCAGCTTGGGGCTGGAGGAGCGCGGCATCGACGTTGGGTCTTGACGGGGCTCGGTCATCGGTATATAGTTCGTTATCGAACAGTCGAATATCGAACTGTCCTATCGGAAAGTATAGCGGCATTCGGCACCGGGTCCAGCGAGAGGAGCACACCATGGGCCTGATTGCAGTGACCGGGGCGTCGGGGACGGTGGGCAGCCGGATCGTCGCCCGTCTCTCCTCCGCCGGGCATCGGGTGCGGGCGATCTGCCGCACCCCCGGCGACCAACCCTCGGGAGTGGAGACCGCCCCCGCCGACCTCACCGACCCCGCCCAGGCGGTCGGCGTCCTCGACGGGGCCGACGCCGCCTACCTGAACCTGCCCGAAGGGGGCGACGAGCCTCTGGGGTCGGAGACGAAGGTGGGCCGCAACCTGATCGACGCCGCCGCCCAGACCGGGGTCGGCCAGGTGGTGATGCACACCGCCGTCCACGCCGACCGGGGCGACACCGGCGCCCGGATCTTGGACAACAAGACCCCCCTGGAACGGGCCCTCGCCGCTTCGGGTGTCGACTACACGATCCTCCGTCCCGCCTGGTACCTCCAGAACCTGTGGGGGGCCCGGGACTACCTGACCCAGGGGATCGTCAGCCTCCCCTGGGCGGGGGACATGGCCTGGGCCGCCACCGACGTGGAGGACCTGGCGGCGGCCGCCGTCTGGTTCCTCACCTCGAAGCCGGCCAACCGGGGCTTCGACGTCCACATCCCCGGCGGGGTCTCCGGCGCCGAGATCGCCGACGCCGCCGCACAGGTCCTCGGCCGGGACGTCGCCTACATGGAGGCGCCGGTCTCGACGAGGGACTACGTCGAAGGGTTCCCCATCGGCGACGCCCACAAGGACGCCTACGCCGAACTGTTCGACTACTTCCGGGCGACCATCTACCTCGGTGACCCCCAGCCGGTGACGGCCGCGGTCCCCGGGTTCGCCTACCGGGGAGTCGAGGACTTCCTCCGCGACGAACTGTTCGCGGGGTGAGGGAGAGCAAGGCCCGCGCCGGTGGCGGGCACCGTGTGAGAGGAGAGGAGAGGACGATGACGACGATTCTGGCCGTCAACCACGACGTGGCCGACTACGAGACATGGAAGCAGGTGTTCGACGAGTTCCACCAGACCGACCGGGGTTTGAACTTCTACCGGATCAACCGGAACGTGGAGAACCCCAACAACATCACCGTCGTGCACGGGTTCGGGAGTGTCGAGGCCGCCCAGGCCTTCGTCGACAACCCCGAGCTGGCGGCGGCGATGGGCCGGGCCGGGGCGACCAGCGCCCCCCGGATCGAGATCTTCGAGGAGACCGAAGCCAAGGTCCTCTGAACATCCGAGCATCCGATATAGGAGGGACCCCGTCGCCGGGGTCCCTCCTCTGTCGTCGGGTTGCACCTCCTTGGACCGTTCCGCCGAGCCGCACCGCCACTGCCGTCGCCGGTTCGGCCGGTGGCGGACCGGGACTGGTTGCTCGGCCTCGCCGACCGCCGGTGACGGTGGCGTCGACCTGGTCGTGGCGGGCGAGACCGGTGAGCCTCTCTCCGGGGATCCCCACGTAGCCCCAGTGGGCACCGGCAAGCTGGCCGCACACCGCCCCGGAGGTGTCGGCGTCGTCGCCGAGGTTGACTGCCCGGAGGAC
>WFOA01000048.1 GCA_015488325.1 Acidimicrobiia bacterium
CCCCAGCTCGTCGCCGCATTCAACGGTTTCGGCGGCGGCGCCTCGGCCCTCGTCGCCGCCGTGGAGCTCCTCCGAGACCCGGCTTCGCCGCTGCGGACCCTGGTGACGATCGCCCTCTCGGCCCTCATCGGCGCCATCACCTTCTCCGGGAGCTTCGTCGCCTACGGGAAGCTGCAGGGCATCGTCTCGGGGAAGCCGGTCACCTACCCAGGCCAGCGGTTCGTCGACCTCGTCATCGCCGCCGCCACCCTGGCCCTCGGCGGCTGGCTGGCCGCCACCGGCTCCACCGCCGCCCTGTGGTCACTCCTCGGTGTCTCCCTCCTGCTGGGGGTCGTCCGGGTCCTGCCGATCGGCGGAGCCGACATGCCGGTCGTGATCTCGTTCTTGAACTCGTTGTCCGGTGTCGCCGCTTCCATGGCCGGGTTCGTCATCGACTCGAATGCCCTCATCATCTCCGGCGCCCTGGTCGGAGCGTCGGGGCTGATCCTCACCAACATCATGGTGAAGGCGATGAACCGGAGTCTCGGCAACGTGCTGTTCGCCGCCTTCGGTGGCGAAGCCGCCGAAGGCGGGGCCGGAGCCGAGGAGCGGACCGCCCGGTCCGCCACCCCCGAGGACGTCGCCATCACCCTCGCCTATGCCCGGAGGGTGATCATCGTCCCCGGGTACGGGTTGGCGGTCGCCCAAGCCCAGCACGTGCTCAGGGAGCTGGCGTCGGCGCTCGAAGCCCGGGGCGTAGACGTGAAATACGCGATCCATCCGGTGGCCGGGCGGATGCCGGGTCACATGAACGTCCTCCTCGCCGAAGCCGACGTCCCCTACGACCAGCTCTACGACCTCGAAGACATCAACCCCGAGTTCGCCCACACCGACGTCGCCCTCGTCGTCGGCGCCAACGACGTGGTGAACCCTTCGGCTCGTGAGGATCCGTCCAGCCCCATCTACGGGATGCCGATCCTCGACGTCGACCAAGCCGAACACGTCATCGTCGTCAAACGCAGCCTGTCTCCCGGCTTCGCCGGTATCGACAACCCCCTCTTCTACCTGGACAAGACGATGATGCTCTTCGCCGACGCCAAGAAGGGCCTCGCCGAAGTCGTATCGGCCATCGCCGAACTGTGAACGGAGACCGGAGCCGTCGTGGGCCTGCCCGCCGTTTCGTCGGCGAGGCAGGCTGGCCGCTCGCTATCGCCGCCACCGCCGTGTGGCTGACATTCTTCGGCTCCGCCGGCCTCGTCCAGGTCGCCACCCTCGCCGCGGCGGTCGTCACCTTCATCTGGTTCGGTTCGGTCGACCCTGCCCGCCTGGTGGGCCCGTCGGGACATCCCCACGGGATGGTCTTCGGCCTCACCGTCCTCGGCGTCGCCCTCGTCGTCACCGCCGCCGTCCTCCTCCAGACCGCCACGTTGTTCCTCGTCGGCTTGATCGTGGCGGTGGCCGGGACCGTCGGGTTCGTCCGTGCCGTCCGGTTCGGGTATCCGGGGCGTTGAGATGGAGTTCGCAGACGTGGTCCGCCGCCGTCGGATGGTTCGCAACTACCTGCCCGACCCGGTTCCCACCGAGGTGATCGACCGGATCCTCGACACCGCCAGGAGGGGCCCGTCGGCAGGGTTCACCCAAGGTCAGACGTTCGTCGTCGTCACCGATCCGACACGGCGCAGGGCGATCGCCCAGCTGGCCGGTGAAGACGACTACGTCTCCGCCGGTTTCGACCCGTGGATCTCCCGCGCGCCGGTCCATGTGGTGATCTGCACCTCCGAAGAGGCCTACCACCGGCGCTATCGGGAGCCCGACAAGCTGGGCCCCGACGGTGAGATCGAATGGCCGGTTCCCTACTGGTGGGTGGACGCCGGGGCCGCCCTCATGCTGGTCCTGCTCGCAGCCGTGGACGAGGGCCTCGCCGCCGGTTTCCTCGGCGTCCACGCCGTACCGGGTCTGAAACGGCTGCTGGGGATCCCCGAGGAGTGGGCGCCCATCGGGGTCGTCACCCTCGGCTACCCGGCCCCGGACCGCCGGTCGGGGTCCCTGGCCCGTGGACGCCGCCCGTGGGCGGAGACGGTACGGCGGGAGACCTGGTCAGGGCCACAGGCCGAAGGCGACGAGCACCAAACGGACCGCACCGACGACGAGCACCCCGGTCAGCATCAGGGCGAGGGCACGCCCGAAGCCTGACATGAACGGCGGGGCGACCGCAGCCTCCTCTTCGGGTCCCCAGTCGTCGTCGACGTCGACGTGGTCGGCTTCGGTCGTGACCACGTCCTCGAGGATGACGGCGGCGTTCACCTCGTCTTCGGAGCGCACCATCACCCGCACCCCCCGGACGGCGGCGAATTGAGGTTCGGCCCCTCCGGCGGTGTCGGCCAACACGACGGCGTCGATGCCTTCGCTCCGCAGACGGGCAGCGATCAGGTCCGCCTCGAAGGTGGACATGACGAGGGCGACTCGAACCAGTTCCATCGAACCAGAGGCTATCGCCATCGTCGCACTGTGGCGGCGGTACCCTCGGACGCCGTGCGGATAGACTCGCCCTCCAACCCCCGGGTCAAGGGCTTGGTCCGGCTCCGGAGCCGTCGGGCCCGGGAGGCGGAAGGCCGTTTCCTGGTCGAAGGGGCCCGTGAGATCCGGCGTGCCCTCGATGCGGGCGTCACCGTCGAGACCCTCTACCTCTGTCCCGACCTGGGAGCCTCACCCGAAGACTGGGCAGACGCCGGGGTCCCCTTCGTCGAGCTCAGCGCCTCCGCCTTCGGCAAGGCAGCGTACGGACGGGACGGCGTCCTCGCCGTCGCCCGGTGTTTCCCGGTCGACCTCGGGCGTATCCCCTGGGACCGCCCCGGCCTGTTCCTCCTGGTGGCCGACGGCATCGAAAAGCCCGGGAATCTGGGAGCGATGCTCCGCACCGCCGCCGCTGCCGGCGCCGCCGGGGTGGTGGTGGCCGACCCGACCGTCGACGTCTTCAACCCCAACGTGGTCCGGGCCTCCACCGGTGCCCTCTTCGGCCTGGCCGTCGGGGTCGCCACCGGAGCCGAGGTGATCGAGCGACTCCGCCGGGAAGGTGTACGGATCTTCGCCGCGGTCACCGAAGGCGGGGACCCGCCGTGGGACCGGGACCTCACCGGACGTGCCGCCTTCGTCGTCGGCCGGGAGGACCGCGGTCTCTCCGCCGACTGGGTCGCCGCCGCCGACGGCGTGGTCACGCTGCCCCTCACCGGCAACGTCGATTCCCTCAACGCCGCCGTCGCCGCCGCCGTCCTGCTCTACGAGGCGGTACGCCAGCGGTCAGCCCTCTGAAGCGTCGGCGGTGGTCAGCTCTTCGATCGCATCGGAGCGCTCACACCACCGACACACCACCCGTTCGACGCTCCGCTCGAGGATCTCCTCCTCGTCGACGTCGAGGTCGCCGCCGAGGGTGTAGTGATGGAATCGTCGGCGGCGGACCGTCTCGTAGACGTCGAAGCGGGTCCGGTTGCCGCAGTGGGCGCAGCGATATCGGGTGACCACGGCACCAGGATACCGGGATCCTTGCCCCGAACACCTGTTCGGTGTAGCGTCCCCTCCCCGAGCCGCTATCGACGGGAGGATGCGGTGGCCCCGACGATGCAACGAAGCTTCGACGACCTCGGCGCACCCCTGGTCGACGTGACCTTCTGCGTGGTCGATCTGGAGACCACCGGCGGGTCGGCGCAGACCAGCGAGATCACCGAGATCGGTGCCGTCAAGGTACGCGGCGGTGTCGAACAGGGACGTTTCCAAACGTTGGTGAACCCCGGCGTGCCGATCCCTCCGTTCATCACCGTGCTCACCGGCATCACCCATGCGATGGTGCTCGAAGCGCCGAAGATCGACGAGGCCCTACCGTCGTTCCTCGAGTTCTGCGGCGACGCCGTCGTCGTCGGCCACAACGTGCGGTTCGACCTGTCGTTCCTCAACACGGCGGCGCAGCGGCTCGGCTATCCGAGGCTCGGGAACCGGTGGGTGGACACCGCCGCCCTCGCCCGACGTCTCGTACGTCGTGAGGTCCGTAACTTCAAGCTCGCCACCCTGGCAGCCCATTTCCGTTCACCCGTCTCCCCCAACCACCGGGCCTTGGAGGACGCCCTCGCCACCATGCATGTCCTCCACGCCCTGTTGGAGCGGGCGGGTTCGGTCGGGGTGGCCGCCCTGGAGGATCTCCTCCAGCTCCCGCGGGCCCGGGGAACCCCGAGCTACGGGAAGATCCATCTGGCCCGGAACCTGCCCCGACGCCCTGGCGTCTACCTGTTCCGGGACCGCCGAGGCGACGTCATCTACGTCGGCAAGGCGAAGAACCTCCGCAGCCGGGTCCAGGCGTACTTCTACGGCGACCGGCGGCGTTCCATCCAGGACCTGCTGCGAGAGCTCGACTCGGTGGAACATCGGGTCTGCGCCGGCGAGTTGGAAGCGGCGATCACCGAGGTCCGCCTGATCGACGCCTACCGCCCTCGCCACAATCGACGGTCTCGACCTCCGAGGGCCAACCACTTCGTCACCCTGACCCGAGAACGGTTTCCGCGCCTGTCGGTGACTCGGACCCTCCACGCCGATTCCCCCTTCGTCCTCGGGCCGTTCCGCTCCAAACGAGCCGCCGACCTGGTGGTGGCGGCGCTGTGGGATGCCACCTCCATCAGACGCTGCACGGGGCGTCCCGGCACCCGGACGGGACCCTGTGCGCCCGCTCAGCTCGGCGTCGCCCTCTGCCCCTGCGACGGCGGCCTCAGTGAAGACGAATACGCCCCCGCCGTCGACGCCATCGTCGGTTCCCTCACCGACCCCGAGCCGGTCCTGTCTCGGCTCGAACAGAAGATGGTGTCCCTCGCCACCGACCAGCGGTTCGAGGAGGCGGCGTGGGTGCGGGACCGCTACCGGGCCCTCGCCCGGGCCCTCGATCGCCGTCGGGGATGGGAAGCCCTCCAGGAGGCGGGCAGGCTGGTGCTGGAGAGCATCGACGGCGAACGGGTGGTCATCGACGGTGGCCGGCTGGTGGCCGCCTGGAGGTCGGGTGAGCCGACCCCGTTGCTTCCACCGCCCGCACCGGTCGATCACACGCCGACCCCACCGACGGTGTCCATGGCAGAGGAAGCCGACCTGATCTGGCGCTGGATCACCACCGGCCATGTGCGTCTGTTGGACGTGTCGTCCGCCTTCGCCCTGCCCCGCCGACCCGTCCCACGGCTCGCCGCGGCCGGGTGAAGGAGTCGGCGGACGACCGGTACCCGTGTCAGGGAACGTTCGAGAGCATCTTGACTCTCCGTGCCGGAAGCTCCGAGACCGGGCTCGCCTTCAGGACGATGAAGTACCGATCGTCGAGCAAGGGAAGGGGCTCTGCCCCCAAACAGGCGACCAAGACCCGGCCGACGTTGACGAGGGAGGCAGCCCGGTCGAAGGGACAATCCCCGAGGTTCGTCGCGAAGAACGTCTCGAACCGTTCCACGAGCGCCGCGTCGGACCACGCCGAGGGAGGGGTCATGAGCTGGAGACGGCTGTCGGGCCCGTGGTCCCCGAACGCGAGGAGGACTCCTCGATCGCCGACCACGTCGGCGACGGTCGAGAGGACGTTCACCGCACAGCGGACCTGGTCTACGTAGAGCCGTCGTCTCGCTTCGATGTCGCTCTCGCTCATCCCGGCCCAAGAGACGACCGTGTCACCCTGACCGCCGTCGGCCCGATAGCCGCAGGTGCTGTCGAGTCGCAGTGGAGGGTGGGGAAGCAACAGGTGGGCGATGACCAGGTCGGGGACATCGTCGTCCAGCTTCCGTCCCAGCTCGTTCGAGAGCCAGGCGATCGAGCGCCGGTTTCCCCGTGCCGCGTTCTCGGTGATGCCGGGGAGGTCGAACGCCCCCAACAGGCTCTGGCTGATGGCGGTCGTCGTCGCATAGTCCGGCCACACGCCCCGGACGCATTCGTCGACGAAACGGCTGCAGCGGATGCTGGACCACGGCGATTCGACGAACACGACGTTGTATCCGGCACGCCGAAACGTCGCCACGAACGGATTGTCTCCTTCGATCGTCTGCAGCAGGTCGGCCCATTCGGCTTCACCGATGCGGGCACCGTCCGACACCGGGTAGTCCATGCGGAAGAAGCTCGCCAGCGAGACGTGGGTCATGGAGTAGTTCGCCCAGATCCCCGATACCTCCTGGAGGCCGCGCTCGTTCAGGACGCCGACCCAGTCTTCATCCATGCCGTAGTCGTCGGCGAGGACCCTCGGAGAGCCCTGTGCGTCGAAGACGATCAGGACCACGTCCCTGGTGTCGGTGATGGCGATCGGTCCCGTCGTGCTCACCGGAGCGACCTCGGAGACACCTCGGCCGAGAAACGACACGGCGGCGAGACCGAAGGGCGCGATCGCTGCGAAGACGACCATCCAGGAGGTGGCGACGCCGATGAGCGGCATCGCCCGTAACAGGTAGACGATGACGGCGCCCACAGCGACCGCCGCCGCCAGCATCCATCCGCCGGCGGGTGATGTCGTCCCCGCACGGTTCAACGTCCCGAACGCCAACAGCGCCCAGAAGAGTCCCATGGTGACGCCCCTGGAGTTCGCGCCCATGGACGTGAGCAGCCATCGAACGCCCACTGCAACGATCCAGACGATGCCCGCCCAGAGGAGAAGACCGGAAGGGAAACCTACTTCGGCGAGGTTGTTGGCCCATACCGTGAGCGGCGGATACAGACAGGCGGCCGCCAGCATGGCCAGCTCGCCGGCCGTCGCCGACACCGATGTCGGCTGATTCCCGACGCGGCGGTTTACGGTTCCATCCATCAGGTACGGACAGAACGCTCGACGACGCGAAACGACGGACCGATCGTGACCGGAACCCGAGGGGTGTCGAAGGCCGACGACCGGACGGTTTCCCTTGGAGGAACCCCCCGGGAGGGGTACGCTGATGACCCTCGATTGTCCGCCCACGAATCCAAACTGGGGGTGGTCACATGAGCAGCATACGATCGGGAACCCGTCAGCGAGGCACCTCGTGATCTTCGCTTATCTCGAACCTGGTTCGGGCAGTCTCATCGTCCAGGCGATCCTCGGAGGCCTCGCGGGCGTCGCCGTCGCGTTCCGCGCATGGCGGTCGAGACTGCGTCGTGGTCCCCGAACCGACGACCCCACCACCGGATCGGACGAACAGACAGAAACTCCGGTCGGCGATTGAGCTGATGTCCCTCCCCGATCCAGGATCGTTTCGCGACCCGGCGTCGCGTGTGGTCCACGACGGGGAACGGGTCCTCCGCATGCTCGACGCTCGCGGGACGGCGAACTGGCGCCGGCTTCGAGGATCCGCGTTCTTCCGCCGGTCGGTCTCGGCGGGATCCCTCATCGACGCTCGGGAGGTCCCGCACCCCGGCGGTGACGGCGTGACGGTCTTGGAGCATCCCCGCATCCCGTTCATCAGCTACCCGTACGAATGGACGTTCTCGATGTTGAAGGAGGCTGCACTCCTCCACCTGGATCTCCTCGCACAGAGCCTCCGTGAAGGCCTCACGATCAAGGATGCGTCGGCGTTCAACATCCAGTTCCTGAAGGGTCGACCCGTGTTCATCGACATCGGTTCGTTCGAACCGTATCGGCCGGGCGACCCGTGGCTCGGATACCGTCAGTTCACCCGTCATTTCCTGTACCCGCTGATGATGCGCGCATGGGTGGGCATCCCTTTCCAGCCGTGGCTCCGAGGCAGCATGGATGGTCCCACCGCCGAGGACATGCGCCGCATGCTTCGACTCCGACGAAGGCTACGACCGACCGTGTTCGCGCACGTCTCGCTGCAGGCCCGCCTCGAACGCCGAATGGCCGGACGGTCGGTTCGTTCCGAGTTGAGGGCCGCCGGATTCTCCGCCGACTTGATCCTCCGGAACGTGAAGCACCTGAGATCGCTCGTCGGAGAGCTCGAAAAGCCCGAGGACGGTGGCGTCTGGGGGGAGTATGCGTCCTGGCCCCATGTCGCTCGAACCCGAGAACTCAAGGCCCGATTCCTCGTCGATGCGATACGTCGGATCCGGCCGGCGACGATCCTCGATCTCGGGGCGAACGACGGCTACTACGCGAAGCTGGCTTCCGAACGCGGCGTGCACGTCGTGGCCGTGGACCGTGACGAAGATGTGCTCGACGGTCTTTTCCGGTCACTCGACGGAGCCGACATCTCCGTCGTCCTCAACGACGTGGCCGACCCCTCACCGGCGCGGGGCTGGGCAGGGACGGAACGCCCGGGACTGATAACCAGGGTTCGACCGGACATGGTGGTGATGTTCGGTCTCGTCCACCATCTCATGTATTCGGAGAGCGTTCCCCTCCCTGCGATCGTGACCTGGCTGAAGTCGTTCCGATGTCCGATCCTGGTGGAGTTCGTCGACCCGACCGACCCGATGGTCGAATTCCTCGTCGCCAACAAACTCGAAGAGGAGCTCCATCCACGACGAACCCTCGGCGAGTTCCGATCCGAGATCGACGGGGCCTTCACGATCGTGTCGGAACGGGAACTCACCGGAGGCGACCGGACCCTGCTCCTGCTCCAACCCCGCTGAGGGAGACCGAACGCAGGTGCCTTGAGCGCCAAGCCGGGCGACGTGTGGCATCGCCCGGTCCCCGGGAACGGCCGATCGCCTCCCGTTCGTGGCCCACCTCGCGATGCCCGACGGCCCGCCCGTCTTCACCCGGTTCGCGATCCCCGTATGCGACGCCGCGTTCGGTGGGCTCCGGCACATGCCGGTCGGGGTGTCGCCTGCCGAGCTCGATCCCTGGCCGGTTCCCTACCATCACCGCCGATGCGTTTCACGATCAGGGACGGCACCGACCCCGTCGCCCGTGCCGACCCGACGATGCTGCGGGCGCTCGGCCTGCCCTCGGGCGGGATCGTCGCCGTCGGGAACACCCACGTCCTCGTCCGCGGCGCCGACGTGGGTGAGCCCACCGCTTTCCTCCTCGGCCCCGAGGCGCTCCGGAACACCGGGGCACGCCTCAACGACACCGTGGAGGTGACCCGGGCGGTCCTCCCCGCCGCTCGCACCGTCGCCTTCGAGGGGCCGCCGCCGGCGCACCCCAAGGACCTGGTCCGGGCCTGGCAGGGGCGTCCGGTCACGGCCGGGGACCGACTCGGCATCGACCCGGCCACCACCCCCAGCGCTGCCGAGCCGACGGAGGTGGTGGTGGCGTCGGTCGACCCTTCCCCGGCCGGCGTCGTCGGACCGGGCACCCGGTTCGTCTCGGCGGACGGGTCCGAGCCCACCGTCGGCGCCGACGTCGCGCCTCCGCCTTCGGCTCCGACCACCCGAGACGCCCTCCTGGCCGGACTCGACTCGGAACTCGACCTCCTCGCCGGATGGTTCGAGCTCCTCACGTCGCCGCGTGACCTCCCCGCCGCCTGGGGTCTGCCACGGGTGGCAGGCGTGGTGCTGGAAGGACCCCACGGATGCGGGAAGTCCGAGTTGGTGGCGGCCGCAGCCGAAGCGACCGGCGCCCGGGTCCGGGAGGTCTCGGTCGACATGGTGTTCAAGCCCGAACGCCTCCTCGACCGGCTGGAGCGAGCGGTGAAGGACCCGGCGACACCGGCGGTCGTCTTCGTCGACCGACTGGAGGTGGTCGCCGGGGAGGAAGCTCTGGCTCCGTTCCGCACCCAGATGGCGGCGGTGCTGCGCTGGTTCCTCGACGCCGTCGCCGAACGCCCCGGCCTCGCCTGCGTCCTCGGGGTAACCTCCCGGGCCCATCTGGGTGCGGCGGCCCGCAGTCCCCTGATCCCCCGCTCCATCACCATCCCTCCACCCGACCTGACCCGTCGACGCCTCCTGTTCCAGGCGGCCTTGAAGCGGGTACCGGTGTCCGAAGTCGATCTCGACCTCCTCGCCGCCCGGTCGGCCGGGTTTTCGGGGACGGATGTCATCGCCGCGGTCGTCCACGCTTCCACCCGGGTGGCCCGGTCGGGGGAGGCCCTCACCACCGAAGTCCTCCTCGCCGCAGTGGAGGGAACGACACCTTCTCTCGGTTCGGTCTCCTTCGGCGAAATGCCCTCGTTCGGCTTCGAGAAGGTGGCCGACCTCACCGAGGTGAAACAGCGCCTCACCGAGGCGGTGATCTGGCCGATCGCCGACCCGGACCGTTTCCGAGGGTTGGGCATCGAACCACCCCGTGGGATCCTCCTCTACGGTCCGCCGGGGACGGGCAAGACCTTCGTGGTCCGTGCCCTCGCCCACGAGGCGGGAGCGGCCTTCTTCGCGGTGAAGGGAGCCGAACTCCTCGACAAGTACGTCGGTGAGTCGGAGCGGGGTGTCCGGGACGTGTTCGCCCGGGCCCGAGCGGCAGCCCCTTCGATCCTCTTCTTCGACGAGATCGATGCCCTCGCCCCGATCCGGGGCCGGTCCACGACGTCGGTGACCGACTCGGTGGTGGCAGCCCTCCTCACCGAGATCGACGGGGTGACCGAGCGGGGAGACGTGGCGGTGATCGGCGCCACCAACCGCCGGGACCTCGTCGATCCCGCCCTCCTCCGGGCGGGACGTTTCGAAGTCCAGATCGAACTGGGCCTCCCCGGCGTCGATGCCCGCCGAGCCCTCCTCGACGTCTCCGACGTCCCCTTCGCCGACGACGTCGACCTCGACCGCCTCGCCTCCGCCACCGAAGGGATGTCCTTCGCCGACCTGGCCGGGATGCTGCGGGAGGCGGCGTTGGAAGCGCTCCGCGAGGACCGCCACGCCCGCCGGGTGGCGTGGTCGCATCTGCAGGCGGCTCTGGCAAGGTGGCGGCGGACGAAGACGTCGTGACACCAGGGACGGGTGTGGGTCGCCGCCTCGTCCGGCCACCCTCCGGGGCCGTCCCCTCCCCGCCGCGGCGCTACGACCCTGCGATCCTCTGGGCTTCGGCCAGCTCGAATCTGGCTTCGTAGAGGGCCTTTCCCACGATCACCGCCTCACACCCCAATGCGGCCACGGCTGCGATGTCGTCGAGGGTGCCCACACCCCCCGATGCGATCACCGCCAGCCCGGGTGCCTCTTCGCGAACTCGACGGAGGAGCGCCAGGTCGGGACCGTGCATCGTCCCGTCCCGATCGATGCCGGTGACGAGCAGTCGACGCACACCCACCGTTTCGAGTTGGCCGAGTACCACCGACAGGTCCCGGCCTTCGTCGGTCCATCCGACCCCCCGGGCCTTGCCTCCCCGGACGTCCACCGCCGCCACCACCCGCTCCGGATCTCCCACCTGGGCCACCAGGTCGGGTTCCCAGACGGCGGCGGTCCCCATCACCACCCTCTCCGCCCCCGCCGCCAGGGCGGCGCGCGCCAGGGCGGGTGACCGCAGGCCCCCACCGATCTGAAACCGGATCCCGGCGCTCGAGAGATGGCGCCACAGCGAACGGTCGGGACCCCCACCCCGGGCAGCTTCCAGGTCGACGACGTGGACGAGTTGGGCGCCCTGGCTCATCCACCGTCGGGCCACCGCCACCGGGTCGGAGCCGTAGTCGGTCACCTCCGTGTAGTCACCTTCGCGGAGGCGCACGACCCTGCCGCCGAGCACGTCGACCGCCGGGATCACCTGCATGCCGCCAAGGTAGGTGCGGAGGTGGCCCTTCGCCAAGCTCCCGTTGGCCCAGCCGTAGGAATGTGTTAGCGTGCTACAACAGCTCAACGGATCGAGACGACGATGCTCCCCGCCGAAGACTGGCAGAACGACGACACCGAGGCCCTCTTCGAGGCGATCCTCGCCCTGCGAGGGACCGAAGAGGCCGCGGCCTTCTTCCGCGACCTCTGCACCCGACGCGAACTCGAGGAGATGAGCCAGCGATGGGCCGTCGTCAGGCTGCTCGACCGAGGTCTCACCTACCGCGAGATCGCCGAACAGACCGGTGTGTCGACCACCACCATCACCCGGATCAACCAGTGGCTCCGACACGGGACCGGCGGATACCGACAGGCCCTCGAACGGCTGCGAGACCGGCGATGACGACCCTCGCCGTCCCCAACAAAGGCAGGCTGAAGGAACCCTCCATCCGCCTCCTCCGAGATGCCGGGCTCGACTTCGAAGTCACCGACCGAGCCCTCTCGGTGAGCGTCCGCAACGTCGAACTCGAGCTCATGTTCGTCCGCACCGACGACATCCCCGAACTGGTCCACGACGGCGCCGCCGACGCCGGCATCACCGGGATCGACCTGCTGGAGGAACACGGAGACGGGCTCCCCAGGCTCGTCGAGCTCGGGTACGGGCGCTGTCGGCTCGCCGCCGCCGTCCCCAACGTCTCCCCCATCGCCACCCTCGAAGACCTCACCGGGTGTCGGATCGCCACCGCCCACCCGCGCACCACCGAGGCCTACTTCCGTCGGGCGGGCATCGACGTGCACGTCGTCTCCCTTCGCGGCTCGGTGGAGGTGGCACCGAAGATCGGCGTCGCCGACGCCATCGTCGACCTCGTATCGACCGGGAGCACCCTCCGGGTGAACGGCCTCCGGGAAGTCGGCACGATCCTCGAATCCCAGGCGGTGCTCGTCGCCGCTCCCGGAGCCGCCGACCGGGTCGAGGTGCGGCGGATCGCCACCGCCCTGCGAGCGGTGGTCGATGGACGCACCAAGCGGTACCTCCTCCTCAACGCCCCCACCGAAGCGACCGAACGGATCGCCTCCCTCATCCCCGGCCTGGAGGCCCCCACCGTCGTCCCCCTCGCCGAGGAAGGCTGGGTCGCCATCCATTCGGTCGTCGACGCCGCCGAGCTCTGGGCTCTCCTCCCCCGCCTCGAAGAGGCGGGAGGGAAAGGCATCCTCGTATCCCCCATCGAAAGGCTGGTCCCGTGAAACTGCGACGCGTCCACCTCGCCGAGCTGTCCCGCGCCGAACGGGCGGCACTGGTCCGCCGCCGAGCGGTCCCCGACCCGGAGATCCGAGCCGCCGCCGCCCGGATCTGTGACGACGTTGCCAGCCACGGCGACGAGGCGATCCGCAGGCTGGCGGCAGAACACGGAGGAGGGTTTCGACGGGTCGCCGCCGAAGAGCTGAACGACGCCCTCGGCGCCCTCGACACCGACATCCGCGAGGCCCTCGAACGGGCCGCCGCCCACATCGAGCGGGTCCACCAGGCCCAACTTCCCAACGACACCGAAGTCGTGACCGTACCCGGCGTGACGGTACGCAGACGCTGGCGGCCGTTGCGGCGCATCGGAGCGTACGTGCCGGGCGGGAAGGCGTCCTATCCCTCCACCGTGCTCATGACCACCGTCCCCGCCCGGGTGGCGGGCGTGAACGAAGTGGTGGTGACGACCCCCGAAGGTCCGGACGGGCGGATCCCCGAGGTGGTGTTGGCAGCCTGCGCCCTCGTCGGAGTCGACGAGGTGTGGGCGATCGGCGGCGCCCAGGCGATCGCCGCCCTCGCCTACGGGACCGAGACGGTGCGTCCGGTCGACAAGATCGTCGGGCCGGGCAGCCCGTGGGTGACCGCCGCCAAGTTGGCCGTGTTCGGCGTGTGCGGGATCGACCTCCCCGCCGGACCTTCCGAAGCCCTGGTGCTCGCCGACGGGTCCGCCGACCCCCGGCTCGTGGCGGTCGACCTCCTCTGTCAGGCCGAACACGGTCCCGACTCCCCAGCGGTGCTCGTCACCACCGACCCCGAACTGGCCGACCGTGTCGAAGGCGAGATCGCCCGGCTCCTCCCCGACCTGGAGCGGCGGGACATCCTCGCCGCCGCCCTCGAAGACCACGGGATGGTCGTGATCGTCGACGACCGGGAGAGCGGCCTCGCCTTCGCCGACGACTACGCCGCCGAACACGTCTCCATCCACACCGAAGACCCCGAACGGGACGCCAAGGCCATCAGCGCGGCAGGGTCCGTGTACGTCGGCCGGTGGGCCCCCGAGTCGGCCGGCGACTACGCCACCGGGGCGAACCATGTCCTCCCCACCGGAGGTCTCGCCCATGCCTACGGGCCCCTCTCGGTCGCCGACTTCGGATCGTGGCGACAAGAGCAACACCTCACCCGTGACGGCCTGGCCGAACTCCGACCCGTCGTGGAGACCCTCGCCACCGCCGAAGGATTCGGCGCCCACCGCCTCGCCGTCGAGGCCCGATTCGACCAGGAGGTCCGATGAGCAGATCCGCCCGTGTGGAACGTGAAACCGCCGAGACGAAGGTCGTCGTCTCCCTCGAGCTCGACGGCTCGGGAACGGCCCGCATCGAGACGGGAGTGGGGTTCTTCGACCATCTCCTCGACTCCCTCGCCCACCACGCGCTGTTCGACCTGGAGGTCGCCACCAGCGGCGACCTGGTCGTCGACGACCACCACACCGTCGAAGACACCGCCCTGGTGCTCGGCGAGGCCTTCGCCCACGCCCTCGGGGATCGCTCCGGGATCCAACGGTTCGGCGACGCCCGGGTACCGATGGACGAAGCCCTGGCGGCGGCGACGGTGGACGTCGGCGGACGGCCCTACGCGGTGATCGAGCTCGAACTGCGAACCCCGCGCATCGGCAACCTCTCCACCCAGAACCTCCCCCATGCCTTGGAGGCGTTCGCCCGGACCGCCGGGATCACCCTCCATCTGCAGGCGGAAGGCCGCAACGACCATCACGTGGCCGAAGCCGCCTTCAAGGCGCTCGCCCGGGCCCTCCGAGGCGCGGTGGCGGCCGACCCTCGACGTACCGGCATCCCCTCGACGAAGGAGTGGGTGTGACGACGATCGCCGTGGTCGACCACGGCGCCGGCAACCTCGTCTCCATCGCCCAGGGACTGGAGCGGGCCGGCGCCCGGGTCGTGGTCGCCGCCACACCGGCGGAGCTGGAATCGGCCCAGGGCATCGTCCTCCCCGGTGTCGGATCCACCGGGGCGGTCATGGCCGGGATCCGCCGGGGAGGCTTCGTCGATGCGTTGCGGTCGAGGAGGGTTCCGCTCCTCGGCATCTGCGTCGGTATGCAGGTCCTCTTCGACCACAGCGACGAGGACGCAACGTCGGGCCTGGGGCTCATCCCGGGTCGTGTCCGGCGGCTGGCGGCCCCGCGCCTCCCCCACATCGGCTGGAACGACGTCACCGTCGTCCGCCCCGATCCCCTCTTCGCAGGAACCGACCCGGTCTTCTACTTCGTCCACTCCTACGCCCCCGTCTGCGACGACGTCGACCACGTCGTAGCCCGATGCGAATACGGCGAGCCCTTCGTCGCCGCCGTCCGGGCAGGCACCGTCGCCGGTGTCCAGTTCCATCCGGAACGGTCCGCCACCGCCGGTCTTCGCCTCCTCTCCAACTTCGTCGCGTCCTGTCGCACCGCCGTGGAGGCGATACCGTGACCCTTCGAGCACGGGTGATCCCCTGCCTCGACGTCCGCGACGGGAGGGTCGTGAAAGGGGTGAACTTCGTCGACCTCACCGACGAAGGAGACCCCGTCGAGCTGGCCGCCCGGTACGCATCCGACGGCGCCGACGAGATCTGTTTCCTCGACATCTCCGCCTCCCCGGAGCAGCGTCGAACCACCTTGGACGTGGTACGCCGCACGGCGGCGGAGGTGTTCGTCCCCCTCACCGTCGGAGGCGGCATCCGGACCCCGGACGACATGAAGGCCGCCCTCCGCGCCGGCGCCGACAAGGTCGGCATCAACACCGCCGCCGTGGCCGACCCGTCCCTGCTGGAGGCCTGTGCCCGCCGTTTCGGCCGCCAATGCGTCGTCCTGGCGATCGACGCCCGCCGCCGGAGCGACGGCGGGTTCGAGGTGGTGGTGATGGGAGGCCGCCAGCCCACCGGCCTCGACGCCGTCGAATGGGCGCGACGGGCCGTCGAACTCGGCGCAGGTGAGATCTTGCTGACCTCGATGGACCGTGACGGCACCAAGGCGGGTTTCGACCTGGAGTTGACCGCTGCGGTCAGCGCCGCCGTCGACGTGCCGGTGATCGCTTCGGGTGGCGCCGGTGTCCCCGAGCATTTCGCCGAAGCCATCACCGTGGGTGGCGCCTCGGCGGCTCTCGCCGCATCGCTGTTCCACCGACAGGAACTGACGATCTCAGACGCCAAATCGGCGATGGCTGCCGCCGGGATCCCGGTGAGGGTCCCGGCATGAGCTCCGAGCCCCGCTGGGACGACCGGGGGTTGGTCCCCGCCATCGTCCAGGACGTCGACACCCGCAGGGTCCTCATGCTCGGGTACATGAACGCCGAAGCCCTCGAACGCACCCGGAGGAGCGGCGAGGTCTGGTTCTGGAGCCGCTCCCGCTCCGAGCTGTGGCACAAGGGGGCGACCAGCGGCAACCGTCTCCGGGTCGTCGACCTGGTCTGGGACTGCGACACCGACGCCGTCCTGGTGTCGGTCCGCCCGACCGGACCGACCTGCCACACCGGATCGGTCTCCTGTTTCCGGCCGGCGGGAACACCCGACGACGATCAGGGCGCCGCCCGCCTCGAAGATCTGTGGCGCGTCGTCGTCGAACGCCGACGGACGATGCCGGCCGGCTCCTACACGGCCGCCCTCTTGGCCGACGAGCCCGACGCCACCGCCCGGAAGGTGGTGGAGGAGGCCACCGAGGTGCTGATCGCGGCGAAGGACCACGCGACGGGCAGGGCGGACGGCCGCCGCCTCGCCGAAGAGGCCGCCGACCTCCTCTACCACCTGTGGGTGCTCCTCGCCGGCCGGGACGTCCCCTTGCGCGACGTCCTCGACGTCCTCGACTCCCGGGCGGACAGGCTCCGCCACGGCGGCCGCCCCGATACAGTGGAGTCGGAAGGACCACCACCATGAGCGGTCACGTACGGAGCCGACCCTGAGCGGACCCGGGAGCTGTTCGACCCGGACTGGCTGAGACGTTCCCACCGGCGTTGCCTGTGGGACGGTCGGGCCGTGCCCGCCGGAGCCGAGTTCTGTTCGGAGCGCTGCGCCGAGAGGTTCGCCGAGTGGAGTCGACGCCAACTCGACCGGGACGAAGAACTCGAACTCGTCACCGAGTCCGACTCGCAACGGGCGCCCGCCGGCGACGACGGCCACGACGGGAACCGTCCCCGCTCCGCCGACCCTCGCCGAGCTGGCAACGCGGATCAGCCCCCACCGAGCAGCCCTTCGTCGTGCCGGCGTGGAACGGTACCGGTTCCGCTCCCGGGTGACGGTGGCGGGCTCGGGACGGATGCAGGCCACCTATCAGGCGGTGGCATCGGTCGACCCGGCCGTCGTCCGACTCCGATCCACCGGCATGGTCGGCGAGTTCGACATCGCCCTCAGTGAGTACCAGGCGTGGTACCGGTACCCGGGGAGCGACTGGGTGGCCACCGAACGTCCGTGGCGGTGGAACCCCGCAGGCCCCATCTACTCGTACGCCGTCGCCGGTGTGATCGCCGAGATGACGTTGAGGACGGACGCCGAGACGGCAGGGCGTCAACGCCTCGCCGGGTTGGTGACGACCCGGGCAGTGAGGAGTCTCGAGGACGGCACGGTGATCGAGGTGTGGGTCAGCGACGAGGGCGTGGTGATGAGGGTGGTCGTCACCGAACCGGTGACGACGGGGGGCTCCGCCGTGTCGGAGTGGGAGCTCTACGACATCAACGGCGACTTCGTCGTCGAGGTCCCTCCCCCGTGACCGCCGTCGGCGCTCAGCCCCTCGGAACCCGGCCGAGGAGGAAGAACTCGTCGTTCGGCTCCATCCCGGTGAGCGTCGCCATGCGGTTCGACAGGGCGAACAGCGCCGTGATCGCGCCGATGTCCCAGATGTCGTCGTCGGTGAAGCCGTGGGTCCGCAACTCGTCGAGGTCGGCCTCGGTGACCGTCTCGGGGTGGCGCGCCAGCTTGACGGCGAACGCCAACATCGCCCGCTGACGGTCGTCCACCGGGGCGGTACGCCAGTTCGTGGCGATCCGGTCGGCGATCTGAGGATCACGGGCTCTGATCCGCAGGATCGCCCCGTGCGCCACCACACAGTAGAGACAGTCGTTGGCGGCGGACGTGGCCACCACGATCATCTCCTTCTCCGCTTTGGTGAGGCCCGAGTCCCGTTCCATGACGGCGTCGTGGTAGGCGAAGAAGGCCCGGAACTCGTCGGGGCGACGAGCCAGCACCAAGAACACGTTGGGGATGAACCCCGACGCCTCCGCCACCTCTTCGATCCGTCGACGGATGTCGTCGGGGAGGGCCTCCATGTCGGGTACGGGGAATCGGCTCGGTCGGCTCATGGCACCTCCTCGGTCCGCAACCGTACCCGATGTGCCATCATCGACCCGGCATGCGCATCCCGATCGTCACCGTCCTCCTCGCCCTGGTCGTGGCGGCCTGCGGAGGCGCCGACGTCGACATCTCCGGCGTCCCGGACCTCCCGTCGATGGACGTCGCCGAATTCCAGGCGATGCTGGCCGACGACCCCAGGCCAGCGGTGGTCAACGTGTGGGCTTCGTGGTGTGTCCCCTGCCGTTCCGAAGCCCCGCTGCTGCGGGCTGCGAACAGCGAATTCGGCGACCGGGTCCGGTTCATCGGAGTCAACGTCCAGGACACCCAGGAGGGGGCGAAGGCCTTCATCGCCGAGTTCGGCCTCGACGGATTCCCCCACGTCTTCGACCCCGACCGACGGATCCCGTCGGAGCTGGGTGGGATCGGCGTCCCCATCACCTATTTCGTCGCCCCGGGAGGCGAACTGATCGACACCCACGTCGGGGTGATCGACGAACGGACCTTGGCCCTCGGGATCGACGAGCTCCTTCGACGAGGCGGGTCCTGAGCCGATGGAGTTCACCCTCCTGTACGCCGCCGTCACCGGTTTCGCCTTCGCCTGGGTCGGAACCGAGATCTCGAGACGCCTGGGACGGATCCCCTCCGAAGTGGAAAAGCCCTTCGACGTGCTCCTCGCCGGCGGCGTGACGGGCCTCTTCGTCGGCCGGTTGGCGGCCATGGTGATGGACGGCGTCAACCCGATCACCAATCCAGCCGACATCCTCTTGGTGCGGGGAGGGGTGGACACCGGATTCGCCTCCCTGGCGGCCCTCGCCACCGTGGCGTGGACGGCCAGACCTTCCTCCCTCCAGGTGGCCGACGCCCTCGCCCCCGCCGCCCTGGCCGGCCTCGCCGGATGGCAGGCGGGATGTCTGTGGAGGGGAGCGTGTCTGGGGACCGCATCCGACGTTCCCTGGGCGTGGGCCCAGACCGGGAGCGACGTCACCCGCCACCCCACCGAGATCTACGCCGCCGTCGGGTTCCTCGCCGCCGCCGTCGTCGTCTACCGGCTCGGCCTCCGTCGTCCCGGTCTGGCCGCCGGCACCGCCATCGCCGCCGCCGCCACGGTCCGTCTCGTCACCGAGCCCCTCCGGCCCTCCCTCGCCGGTGGACCGGTCGGCTGGTACGTGGCGGGAATCGCACTCGGGGTCGCCGTCGCTGCGTTCGGACCGCGCCTCGCCCGGATCGGCGACCGACCCGCCGCCGGGTAGCCTCCCCATCCGTGACCGATCCCATCGTCCAGCTCCGAGACATCGGGGTCCGTTTCGGCACCGTGCCGGTGCTGGTAGCGGTCGACCTCACCATCGCCCCCGGCGAAGTGGTGGGGGTCGCCGGCCCGAACGGGTCGGGAAAGACGACCCTCCTCGGCGTCGTCGCCACCCTCATCCGGCCGAGCTCGGGAACGGGTCGGGTCCTCGGCGCCGCCCTCGGCACCGACGACGTCCGCCGCGTCCGACGCCGGATCGGGCTCAGCGGCCACGAACCGGCCGTGTACCCGGATCTGACCTTGGCCGAGAACCTCCGTTTCGTCGCCCGGGTCGCCGGGGTGACGGTCGAAGCCGCCGACCGGGCCCTCGCCGACGTCGGCCTGGCGGCGGCGGCCGACCGGCCCGCCGGACGCTCCTCCCACGGCATGCAGCGGCGGATCGACCTGGCCCGGATGCTCATGCTCGAACCCGACCTGGTCCTCCTCGACGAAGCCCATGCCGGGCTGGACCAGGACGCCGAGGTCATCATCGACGTCATCTTGGAGCGGACCCGACGCCGCCGGGGAGGGGCGTTGCTCGTCTCCCACGACGCCGAACGCCTCACCCGTCAGGTCGACCGGGTTCTGCGAATCGAAGCGGGGGCGACGGTGTGAGCCGCTTCTGGCGTCAGGCGTTGCAGGTGGCGAAACGGGATCTCCTCGTCGAAGGCCGCGCCGGAGAGGGCGTCGGCATCGTGCTTCCCTTCGGCGCCCTCGCCGTCTTCGTCGTCCCGCTCGCCACCAGCGGGTCTGCGTCGCTCCTCGCCGACCTCGCCGCCCCCGTCTACTGGCTGGTGACCCTGCTGTTCGGTATGCAGCTCGCCCTCCGCCAAACCGCCACGGAGACGGTCCCCCAACGGCGTCTCCTCGTCCTCCTCGGACTCGACCCGGTGGCCCGCTTCGTCGGACGCACCCTGTCCGCCTGGGTGCTCCTGATCGGCCTCCAGCTCGTCCTCATCCCCCTGGTGGTGCTGTTCTACGAACCGGAGCCGGTCCCCACGCCGGCGCTGATGCTCCCCGCCCTGGCCCTGTACGCCCTCGGGCTGGCGATGTTGGGGACCCTCGCCGGCGACCTCACCGTGGGTCTGCGCACCCGGACCGCCCTCGCCCCGATGCTCGCCGCCCCCCTGGCGGTTCCGCTGGTGATGGGCGCCTCCCAGTCCCTGATTTCGATATCCCGGGGCGAGGGTATCCTCACGTGGACGTTGCTGCTCGTGGCCACCGACCTGGCACTGGCAGTGGCGGGAGTCGTGACCGCCCGACCGCTCGAGGAGACCGCGACGTGACGAAGAGAATCCTCCCGGTGCTGGCAGGCCTGGCCCTGGTGGCCGCCCTCGCCGTGGCACTGTCATCTCCCCCCGACGTCCTCCAGGGCGACTTCGTGCGAATCCTCTACATCCACGTCGCCAACGCCTGGCTGGCGTTCCTCGCCTTCGGTGTGACCGCCGCCGCCTCCATCGGCTGGCTGGTCAGGAAGAAACCCGGTTACGACCGGGTCGCCGCCGCATCGGCGGAGATCGGCGTCCTCTTCACCGCGGTCACGTTGTTCACCGGGATGATCTGGGGCAAACCGATCTGGGGGACCTTCTGGGATTGGGGCGATGCCCGGATGGCCTCCACGGCGTTGATGTTCTTCGTGTACCTCGGCTACCTGGCGTTGCGGCGAGCCACACCCGATCGCCAAGCCCGAGCCCGGCGGTCGGCGATCCTCGGGGTGATCGCCGTCGTCCAGGTCCCCCTCGTCTATTTCTCGGTCGTCCTCTGGCGTACCCTCCATCAGGGGCTGACGATCCGTCCCGACTCGGTGCAGATGGAACCGGCGATGCTGGTGGCCCTCCTCGTCAACGTGGGAGCGTTCAGCCTCCTCTACCTGGCCCTCCTCACGGCGCGGGTGCGGCTGGCCCGTCTCGAAGAGGCGGTGGAGGCCCACGAACGAGCGCCGGCGGGCCGGGCGGTGACAGCCCCCAGGCTGGAGACGGGCCAATGAGCGCCGCCTGGATCTGGGCCGCCTACCTCGTCACCTACGGGCTGATCTTCGGCTACGTGTTCTCGCTGGTTCGCCGAAGCCGTCGTCTCACCAGGAGGGAGTCGTGAACGGTCGTCGGATGTTCCTCGCCCTGGCCGTGGTCGGCATCGCCACCGCGGTGTTCTTCCTCGTCCGCAGCGCCCAAAGCGACGTCGTGTACTACCTGACACCGTCGGAGGCGACCGAACGCCGACCCGAGTTCCCCGACGGCCGCCGGTTCCGCCTGGCAGGGATCGTCGTGCCGGGGAGCGTCGTCGAATCCGGCGGCGAATACCGGTTCAACGTCACCGACGGCGCCGACGAAGTCCCGGTGCTGCTGGTCGCCACACCGCCTCAGCTCTTCGGCGAGGACATCAACGTCCTCCTCGACGGGTACTGGGAGAACGGGGTGTTCGTCTCCGACGAGGCTCTCATCCGCCACGAAGAGACGTACGAGACACCATCCCCGACCTCGGTCGAGGCCGCCGGCTGATGTTCTCGGTGTTGGGGACCGTCGCCACCTGGACGGCCCTCACCGGATCGGGATGGCTCATCTGGAAGGGCGTCGCCCTCATCCGATCCGAACAGAACCCGGACATCGCGTCGCTTCGGACCCCGGTCCGCATGCTGGTCGGCGGGGCGGTCGGTGCGATGGTCGTACTCGAAGCTGCCATCTTCGCCAACGACTTCACCGTCTCCTACGTGGCCGACAACCATTCCCTGTTCACCCCGTTCCCCTTCGACGTGGCCACCGCCTGGGCGGCGTTGGAAGGCTCTGTCGTCCTGTGGGCCCTCGTCTTGGCCCTGTTCATCTGGGCGACCCACCGCGGCGTGGCCCGCGAGCCGGACCGCCTCGGGATCGGCGCGTTGGTCACCTTGGGGATCATCGCCCTGTTCTTCTTCGGCCTCGTCGCCACCGTCGCCAACCCCTTCGAGGTGTGTGTCGAGGCAGCGGCGAGCTCCTGCGCCGCCGCCAGCCCGTTCCCGTGGGCGACGGCGTCGGGCCCGTTCAACGGGGCCGGCCCCAACCCCCTTCTGCAGAACCACCTCCTCATGGTCGTCCACCCTCCCCTCCTGTACGTCGGATTCGTAGGACTGAGCGTCCCCTTCGCCTACGCCATGTCGGCCCTGGCGATCGGGGTACCGGGAACCGACTGGCTCCGTCGCAGCCGCCGCCCGACCCTCCTCGCCTGGTCGTTCCTCACCCTCGGGATCGTGCTCGGCGGCTGGTGGGCCTACGAAGTCCTCGGCTGGGGAGGCTATCGGGCCTGGGATCCGGTCGAGAACGCGTCGCTGATGCCGTGGCTGGTGGCGACCGCCTTCCTCCATTCGGCGCGGGTCCACCAGCGCCGGGGGATGCTCCGATCCTGGAACTTCGTGCTCGTCATCGCCGCCTTCTCCCTCACGCTCCTCGGCACCTTCCTCACCCGGTCGGCGGCCATCCCCTCGGTTCATGCGTTCATCCGGTCCGCCATCGGACCGGTCCTGTTGGTGTTCCTCGTCGTGGTGGTCGCCGGGTCGTTCACCCTGTTCGCCCTGCGAGCCGACCTCGTATCGAGCTCCCCCCGCCTCGATTCCCTGTCCAGCCGCGAAGGCGGCCTCCTCGTCAACAACCTGCTGCTCACCGTGTTCGCCTTCGTCGTGCTCACCGGCACCCTCTACCCGCTCTTCCTGGAGGCGTTCACAGACCAGACCGTCGGAGTCGGACGACCGTTCTTCGATCGGTACTCAGTCCCCCTGTCGTTCGCGCTCCTGGCGACGATGGGGATCGGCCCGGTGATGCCGTGGCGAGCGGCCCGCCCGAGCTTGGTCTGGCAGCGGATCCACGGCCCCCTCCGGTTCGCCTTGGCGGTGGGGGCGTTCACGGTGATCGTCTCCACCCGGATCGGTTGGGTGGTGGCCGCCGTGGTGACGGGGAGCTTCGTGATCGCCGTCGGTGCCCGCCACCTCTGGGAGCAGGCGGGCCATGGCACCCGGGCACGGGGGACGTCGCGTCTCGTCGAAGCCCGCCGCCTCTTCGCTTCGGATCCCGGGTACTGGGGCGGCCAGGTCTCCCATGTGGGGGTCGCGCTGGTCGCCGTCGCCATCGCCTTCGCAGCGAACCTGGCCACACACAGCCAGGCCCGGATGGAACCGGGCGAGACGGTGAGCTTCGCCGGATACGAGCTCACCTATCTCGGCCCCTACCTCGAGGCCCGACCGGACCGTCAGATCGAAGGCGTCCGCATCGAGGTGGCCCGAGACGGTGAAGTCCTCACCGAGATGACCCCCAGCATCAACGTGATCGGTGGCATCGTCGTCGGAAAGCCGGCCGTCTTCACCCGCTTGGGCGAAGACCTGTACCTGACGGTGGAGTCGATCTCGGCCACCGCAGCCGAACTCCAGATGAGCACCGCGCCGCTCCAGTGGCTGATGTGGCTGGGAGGCCTGCTGACCGGGGTCGGCGGCTTCGTCGCGCTGGCGGCCCGGACGACCCGCCGAGCCGAGGTGGCGGCCCATGTCTGAACGGCCACGGCTCCTCCCCGCCCTGTCCACGGTCCAGTTGGCGCTGTTCGTCGTCGGAGCGGTGATCATCGCCGAGCCTCCGGAGGCCGATCGGGCCCGAGCCATCGGCATCCGGATCACATGCCCGGTCTGCATCGGCGAGACGATCTATTTCTCCCGGGCTGGGATCGCCCAGGACATGATGGACCTCGTCACCGAACGCATCGCCCAGGGGTATTCGGACGATCAGATCATCGCCGAGCTCCTCTCGGGGTACCCGGGTTCGGTCTTGCTCGACCCGCCCTTCGGCGCCGCTACCCTGCTGCTGTGGCTCGGGCCCGGGGTCGCGCTGGTCGCAGGTCTCGCCGCCGCCCTCGGACGCCGTCGCCGCCCGCCTCGCACCGAGGTCTCCTCTCCCACGGAGGTGTCCCCATGAATACCGCCATCGACCCTCGGCGCCTACATCTCGAAGAGACCGTCGCCCAGGCGAACCGTGACCTGGCCGAGCTCGAAGCCCAGGTCAGCGGCGGCGAGATCGACCCGGAGACCGCCGCCGAGCTCCGAGCCACCTACGAGGCCGAACGGGACCAGGCGCTGCGGATCCTGGCCGAGATGGACCAGGTCGCCGCCGACGACGAACCGGCCCGACCGGAGCGTTCCCGCCGTCGGATCGTCGTCGGTGCCCTGATCCTCGTCACCGCCTTCGGGACCGCCGTCTTCTCGGTGATGCGGACCGTCACCGACCGGAACAACCCGGCGCTGCAGGGAAGCGCGGCGTCGGGCCCGATCGACCCGGATTCGGTCTCGAACGAGACCTTGGAGGCGGTGATCGCCGCCAACCTCGACAATCCCCAGATCAACGGGATGCGATTCGCCCTGGCCGACCGCTACTTCGAGGCGGGAGACTACGCCAAGGCGTTCCCCCACCTCCAGGCGATCCTGGAGAGCGACCCGCCACCGGAGATGGCCGCGGCCACCCTGGTGCGTCTCGGCTGGATGGTCTACGACGGCAACCAGGAGGTGGAGCTCGCCGCTTCCCTGATCCGCCAGGCTCTCGACATCGCCCCCGACTATCCCCTCGGGTTGTACCTCCTCGCCCGTGTCGAATGGTGCGGCGGCGGCGACCCGAACGCGGCCGTCCCCTTGCTGGAACGGGCCCTGGCCAATCCCGAGATCGACGCCGACTCCCGGTCGGTGATCGAGGCGGACCTGGCCGTCGCCCGAGCCGGCGGATCCTGTTCGTGAGGCCGGCCCGGAGCGTCGAGGTCGCAGCGTTCCTGGTCGTCGGTTTCGTCGTCGTCCTCGGCGTGGTGTTCGCTGCCCGCCTCGACACCAACCCCCGGCTCGCCCCTTCGCCGCTGATCGGGAGGCCTGCCCCCGACTTCGACCTCCCGCTGCTGACCGGTGACGGCACGGTCCGCCTCACCGACTTCCGTGGAGAGATCGTCGTCGTCAACTTCTTCGCGTCCTGGTGCCCGCCGTGCCGTCGGGAACACCCGGCGCTGGTCGGGACCGCTCGAGCGTTCGCCGACTCCGGGGTCCAGTTCATCCAGATCGTGTTCCAGGACACCCCGGACAACGCCGTGGCGTTCCTCGACGAGCTCGGGTAGAGCGAGGTCACGATCTACGCCCTCGACCCGAAGAGCCGGGCTGCGATCGCCTTCGGCGTGTTCGGGATCCCCGAGACGTACTTCATCGACCCCGACGGGATCGTCGTCGGCAAGATCCAGGGGGAGGCGGACGCCCTGGTGCTCGGCGACACGATCGACACGATCCTTCGCGGTGACGACCCCGGTCAGCGGGTCGTCGGCGAGACCCAGTCGCCGCCGGACTGAGCCTTCGGTGGGTTCAGGGGATCACTTCGAGGGTGACTTCGGCAGGAGGCGGATCATCCAACGCCGCTCCGCCCACCCCGAACAGGTACCTCTGGAAGAAGGCGACGAGGTACTCGTCGAGGATCGGGATGATCCGGTCCGCGGGGATCGGACCCTTCAGGCCGATGACGGAACCGACCGGCGAGAAGATCGGCGTCATCACGAAGTCGCTGTGTGCCGTCCCCTCGATCCCGATCCAGTACGAGATCGACGGGCTCCGTTCCGCCAGCCCCCGCAGCCGTCCGTCGTTGGGCCGGGTCCGCCATTCGTCCGACCGGATGAACAGGCTCGGCACCTGCAGCTCCCGGGCCACGGTCCGGTTGGGGATCGGCTCGACCCAGGGATCGAGACCCAGGACCGCCTGGCAGCGCTCGTCCTCGAGGCAGAACTGGACGGCGGCGCCCCCGCCGGCCGAATACCCGTACACCCCGATCGCCCCGAGGTCCGCCATGGCGGCCACCTCGCCGAAGGGACCGCTCGGACCTTCGGCGAGGGCGTCGACGATCGCCTGGATGTCCCCGGTCATGGTCTTCAGCAGCCGGGCGGCGGCCTTGTCGTATTCGTCGTCGCCCACTTCTTCGGGGTCGGGCAGCGCAGCCGGGTCGAGGGGCTCGACGCTCCCGTCCGGAAAGACGGTGGTGACGGCCGCGTAGGTGTGGTCGGCGGCGACGACGAGGAACCCGTGGCTGGCGAGGGACTCGAGCTGGTTGAGGGCGAGGGAACGGGTGCCTGCCCATCCGTGGACGTAGATGATCACCGGGATCGTGCCCGAGTACGGCTCACCGTCGGGGTAGCTCGAAGATTCGACGCCTCGGGTGTGGTCGAGGAAGAACCCGGGGAGGCCTCGACGTCGGGCGAGGGCGGGGGCGACCGCATCGAAATCCGCCAGCCAGGGCAGCGGCGCCGTCCCGTCGGGGACCCGGGCCGGGTACCAGACCTGGACGGGGATCCGGCGGGGAGCCCCCGGATCGGGCCCGTAGCGTTCCTCGGTGTCGGGTTGGACGAGGGTGAACGTCCGGGTGGCGACCTGGTAGGGGCCGCTCGGTTCCGGCATGGACGGGACGGGGAGCGCCGCCGGAAGCACCAGCATCAGCGCGACCCCGACGATGCCCAGGGCCCCACGTCGGAACCGCCGGTACCCCCGTACCCGGCGGTCCTCCCAGCCGATGTCGTCGATCGCCAGCGCCACCACGCC
>WFOA01000049.1 GCA_015488325.1 Acidimicrobiia bacterium
CCCGAACCGACCCGGTTGGAGGTGGAATGGGAGGACGGTTCGCCTGTTCGGGTCAGGTTGGGAACCCGATGGGAGCCGGTGCTCGGATGGGCAGGGCCGTGGAGGCTAATGGGACGGTGGTGGCGCGGGGAAGGGCCGGCCGACCGATATCAGATCGTCACCTCGGCGGGCGCGTTCCTCTGCGTGGTTCGCGATGGCTGCACCTTCCTGGCCGGCGTCTACGACTGAGCAGCCGCCCGCAGCTCGGCGTACCGTCGTCCGATCAGGTCGTGGACCCGATCCCGCAGCTCGTTCGTGTCCGAACGGCCCAGGCCTTCGGTGGTGATCGGCGGGTCGATCACCACGGTGATCCGTCCGCCGTAGATGAGCGGACGGTCCGGACGCCACGCCTCGTAGGTACCGAAGATGGTGACCGGCAGGATCGGGAGACCGGTGGAGACCGCCATCGTGAACGCCCCCTTCTTGAAGGGCTGCAACTCGCCGGTGCGGCTACGGGTGCCTTCCGGATAGATGATCACCGACCGTCCGAGCCGGATCAGCTCCTTCGCCTGACGGTTCACCTGGTCGTGGACGGCGGCCCCCCGGGCTTGACGATCCACCTCGATGATCCCCACCGCCCGCATCGCCGGGGCGAGGATCGGGATCTGGAACAGTTCCTTTTTCGCGAGATAGCGGATGGGGATGGGGAGCGCCAGGAAACAGGTCATGATGTCGAGGTTGGACAGGTGGTTGGCGACGACGATGTAGGACCGTGTCGGATCGACGTTCTCACGACCACGAACCTCGAGCCGGCAGCCCGCGGGGACCAACCAGAGGCGGCTCCACAGCCGGATCATCTTCTCGATGAGGGGACTGGTGGGGCGGAGGTGACCGACGACGATGGCGATCGGGCCGAGGACGACGGTGGCTACGACCCCGACGAGCAACGTGAGGACGGTTCGGGGCACGGCGACGAGATGGCGCATCGGGCGGAGCGTAGCGTTCGGGTCTGCGCCTCCCCCTGTACCCTCGGCGACGTGGAGACGAAAGACCGCCTCCGAGCCCGAGCACGCAGTCTGCCGCCGATCACCCGCTGGGAGTCGGAGGGGGCGGTCGCCAACCTGGTCGGGTGGCTGACGGCACACGTCGGGGAGGGTGCGGCCGTCCTCACCTACCTGGCGATGCCGAGCGAGGTCGATCCGGCTCCGGCGGTGGAGGCCCGTCCCGACCTGCGCTGGCTGGTGACCCGGACACCACCACGGGGGGGCCTGAGCATCCATCCCTACGAGGCTCCCCGGGAGCGCCATCCCTTGGGGTACGAACAGCCGGTCGCCGCCAGTCCGCAGGTGGATCCGGCCGACGTGGACGTCGTGGTCTGCCCGGGGTTGGTCTTCGACCTGTACGGCGGCAGGCTGGGGCGAGGCGCCGGGTACTACGACGGTCTCCTGGCCCGGCTCCGTCCCGGCGCCGTCAAGGTCGGACTCACCGTGGAGCGACGCCTCGTCCCGCGGGTGCCGATGGACCCCCACGACGTGCCGATGAACTGGGTGGTCACCGAACGTCGGGTGGTCGAGGTATCACCGTCGGATGAGACGGACCCGGGCCGGGACGGCGACGGTTCGGGTCGTGGGGGAGACGACGGCGAGTGGGGCGGTTGACGGTCCCGGGGAGGGCGCCGACGGAGCCGTCACCTGTCGAAGAGCTCCCGACCAGGGCGTCGAAGATGCCGTGGGTGGTGCCGGTGCGGGCGGTGACGACCCGGTGCCGACCCGCCGTGTCCGGGCGTCGGTGACGAGGCTCACGACGCGGCCCACTCCACCATCCGGTCGACGGTGACCACGAAGAAGGGGCCGTCGGGGGGACGGGTCCGGTATGCGGGATACTTCGCCTGCAACGCCCGCAGGGCCGCGGCCGTCTCGGAAGGGTCGTCGATCATCTGGCATGTCCCCTCCGCCCGGACCCACCAGAGTCCGGTCCAGTCCTCCTCGTAGTGGGAGACGAGCACCGACACCCGGGGATCCCGATCCAGGTTCCGGATCCGTGCCAGACGGGTCGTCGACTTCGGTTTGTGGTCGACGGCCCACACGATCGTGTCGGCGACGACGGCGAAGGTGATGGGGACGAGGTGGGGAAGCCCGCCGGCACCGACCGTCGCCAAGGTGGCGACCGGTTCGGAGTCGAGACGTTCGAGACCGTGGGGCACGCCGCGACGAGTCTACGGTAGGGTCACCGAAGGAGTGCAACGGTGCATCTGGATCTCAACATCGGGTATTGGGGTGTCGCCGTCGCCCGGGATCTCGGCTTGATCCGGGAGGCGGAGCGGCTCGGCTTTCGTACCGTCTGGGCGGCCGAGGCGTACGGCGCCGACGCCGCCACGGTCCTCGCCGCCATCGGGGTGCAGACCGAACGGATCGGAGTCGGCTCGGCGATCCTGCAGATCCCCGCCCGGACACCGGCGATGACCGCCATGACCGCCGCGACCCTGGACGATCTCACCGGCGGCGGCCGTTTCCGTCTGGGGTTGGGGGTGAGCGGCCCCCAGGTGGTGGAAGGCTGGCACGGCGTCGCCTTCGGCCGTCCCCTCCGGCGCACCCGAGAATATGTGGAGATCGTCCGACGGATCCTCGCCAGGGAGGCCCCCGTCGTGTTCGAAGGATTCGACTACAGCCTGCCCTACCGGGGTGAGGATGCGACGGGGCTCGGCAAGCCGTTGAAGCTCATCGGAGGTGCCCATCCCGACATCCCCATCTACCTGGCGGCGATCGGCCCGAAGAACGTCGCCCTCACCGCCGAGATCGCCGACGGTTGGCTGCCCGTCTTCTATTCGCCCGAACATGCCCCTGCCGTGTTCGGGCGGCATCTCGCCGAAGGGTTCCGCCGCAGCGGGGAAGCGGGGAAGGCGGAACGGTTCGACGTGGTCGCCACCGTGTCGGTTGCCGTGGACGACGACGTCGATGCCGCCCGGGCGCAGGTGAAACCGTTCCTCGCCCTCTACATCGGCGGGATGGGGGCCCGAGGGAAGAACTTCTACCACGACCTCGCTTGCCGTTACGGCTACGAGGAGGCGGCGGTCCGGATCCAGGACCTGTACCTGAACGGGCTGAAGGAGGAGGCGATCGCCGCGGTACCCGACGCCCTGGTGGACGAGGTGGCGCTGGTCGGTCCGGAGGCTGCGATCCGCGACCGACTGGAGGCCTGGAAGGGGTCGGGTGTTACCACGTTGGCGCTGGCGACGATGGACCCGGCGGCGTTGCGGGTGGTGGCCGAGGCGGTGCTCTGAACCGGGGGCGGGGACCGGTGTGGCCCCCGCACCCGCCTTCCCGGCGCTTCGGACGGGCCGTTCAGGCCTCCTTCACCCGGGTGAACTCGAACTTGGCGACGTTCCCGAACTGGTCTTTCACCTGTACCAGGAACGTCTTGTCGTAGGGCGCGTCGGGGAACGTCACCTTCAGCTCCCATTCACCGTCGGCGTCCACCTTCGTCGACCCCGACCCGAACTCGGAGACGACCGTGATGGTGGAACCGGGCTTTCCTTCCCCCCAGAACACGTCGTAGGGAGGGTTCTCGGCGCATTCGCCATAGGTCTGATTGGCGGCGAACTTCCATTCGGCCGGGCTCTCCTCTTTCGGTTCTTCCCGGGCGGGTGGTTTGGGTTTCCGAGCCGGGGCGTCGTAGAAGACCTTCACCGAGTCGGTGGTCTCCCGGCCGTCGGCGGCGACGGCGGTGAAGGTGGTCCGGTTCCATCCCGGGCTGAGCACGAGGACGATGCGCCAGTTTCCCTCGGCGTCGACGTCGGCTTCGTACTTGCCGGCGAACACCCGGGTACCGGGGGTGACTTCGCCTTCGAACAAGAGCGTCTTCTCTTCGAATCCCTGGCCGGATGCCGGATAGAGCACCTCGATCCAGAGGTCCTCCGGTTCCTCTGCTTCGTCCTTTCCCTCTGTCGCGTCCTTCTTCCCGTCCGGTTCCTCGGCCAGGACGACGTCGCCTCCGGTGGGCTCGACCGGCTCGTCGTCGGAGCGGCCGTCGTCGACCGCGCCGGCCTTCGCAGCGACGTCGTCGGGGTGGACCTTCGGTCCCGGCGTCTCGTCGACGCCGTCGCGACTCGGTGCCCGGTCGGTGGTGGTGGTCGTGGTCTGTTCGGCGGTGTCCTTTTCCTCGCCGGACGGGTACGAGCCGAACTGGGCCATGGCGGCACCGGCGACGAGCACCACCACGAAGCTCGCGATGAACACGGTCAGCTTCCGCATCTTCTATCCCTCTTTCCCTGGCGTCGAGTGCCTCCACAGGCGCACTCGGTCATGTACTCGCATCGCGAGGTCGTGAGGTTTACCGGCGGAGCGTCCGACCGGAGCAGGGGGCGTCGCCCTTGGAGCGCGCACGACCGGGCGGGGGAAGGCCGCGGCGCCGCCGGATCAGCGCGGCGTGGGCGTCACCCCGGGGGAGGGACCACCGGGTCCGGGCCGCGTTCGTCCCGGTCGGCGGCGAGGGCGGCACGCACCCGAGGTCCGAGGCCGAAGCGGGCGGTGGGTCGGAGGTCGACCACGGCGCCGATGGCGTCGCTGAACGCGGCCGGATCGTCCGGGATGAAGGTGTAGGCGTCGGCGTCGAGTTTCACCGTGAAGCGGGTGAGGGAGACCCGCTCACATGCGATGTCGCTCACCCGCCACGTCCCCAGGGGGCGGTATCCGACGACGACCCTCACCCAGCCGTCGTCGATGACGAACCGGGCCCGTGTCGGTTCGCCCGTTCCCAGATGGGGGGCCAGGGTCCCCTCATATGCGGACATGTTGCCTCCTTGCTCCCTACCCCACGGGAGAAGCCTACCGATGTTCGGGCCGGTGTACGTGGCCGATCGGCGTCAGGTCTTCGGGTCGCAGGGGGAGGCCCTGGGGGCCCGAGACGACTTCCAGCAGCCGGGACAGCTCCGGTTGCATGCCCGGACCGGGAACGGCGGCCAAGGAATCGCCGTCGCGCCCGATGAAGAAGGCCGGACCGGTGGCGGTGGCGAAACGGTCGGGGTCGATGTACAGACGCGGTTTCACCTCGAAGGGTGCTCCGTCTTCGGGACAGAACGTGGCACAGTTGCCACAGTCGTTGCACAGCTCTGCCAGGCAGAGATACTGCCAGCGGTCGGACAGCTCGTCGGCCAGGGTGTCGGGGGTGGGCAGGTAGAGCATGGCGTCGTTCGGGCACACGGTGACGCAGAGATTGCAGGACACACACCCCCACAGTTCGAGGGTGTGGTCGACGTGGCGGAGGCGTCTACGGACCGCGTCGGCGCCGTAGTGGGCGACACCTTCGGGGCCGGTGACCTGGGCGGCGTAGGCCGAGACGGCGTCGCGGTGGCCGGACCGACGCGCCTCGGCTTCCTGATGGGCGACCCATTGTTCGAGGGTGGTGGCGGCGACCTCGGTCATCGCCTGGTCGAGCCGCTTCAACATCGCCGACAGATGGCCGTAGCCGCCCGGCTTCAACAGATCCGAAGAGACGGTGATGGGCCGGAGGCCCAGCCCGGCGGCGTCGGCGACGTTCGACGCTTCGATCCCGGCCGAGAACGACACCTGGACCGGACCTGGATCTGCCCCCGTGGCCAGGAGGTCCCCGAGGGCGGCGGTGAGCCGGTCGAGGAGGCTGACGGTGATGACGTGGAGGGGCCGGCCCGACAGGTACATGACGTCGCCGGGCATCTTGTTGCGGTGGTTGCCGACCACCAGGGTGTTCGACAGTTTGATCCCGAACCGTCGGCCCCGAGCGGCGGCGTATTCGGACAGCGTGGGGATGAGCCGGAGAGCTCGGTCGAAGGACAGGTCGGCGTCGAAGGCGTGGCGGTCGAGGGGGACGTCCCGGTAGCCGAGCACGTCGTGGAGGAGTCGGTCGACCTCTTCGAAACCGAGGAGGGTCGGGTTCAGCTTGACGATCACGTCGAGGCCGTAGGTGTCGATCAGGTGCCGGGTGATCCCTTCGATCTCGTCGGGGGGACAGCCGTGGAAGGTCGACAGGGTGACGCTGCGTCCGATGTGGGGGTCGAAGTCGTGGTCCCGGAAACGTTCGAAAGGCGGGGGGATCTGGGGGCGGAGCCGGTCGATCACCTCGGAGGCGTCCATCATCTGGCGGATGAACCGGTCCATCCGCTCGGTGCGGATGCCGTCGAGGTCGTAGCCCACCGACAGGTCGAAGACGTGTTCCCCCGGAGGGCCGATGATCGGCTCCAACGGCTCCCAGTGGGAGAGGATCTCCAGCATCATCCACGCCTTGACGTACTCTTCGAGCGACTGGTCGAGGGTGAGCTCCTGGCTCCATTCGATGTTGTACCCCTCGGCCTCCATGTCGATGCAGGGACGGTCGATCTCCAGCTCGTCGAGGATCTGGACGGTCTTCGCCTCGAACACCCGTGCCCCGGCGAGCCAGCCGATGACGAAGTTCTGGGCGAGCTGGGTGTGGGGTCCGGCGGCTGGGCCGATCGGGTTGGAAGGCCGGCGTCCCCCCATCTCGAAGGAGAGGTCGTGGGCGGGGTCGTGACTGTAGAACCGTCCCGTCGGCAGGTCGAAGATCCGGCGACGGGTCTCCCATTCCCGGGCGATCCGGCCCAGAAGCACCCGCAGCGGATACGGGGTGAGCGGGGGTGTGCGGACGGTCATGGGTGTCTCCTCACAGTCGGGCATGCAGACGGCGGGCCTGCTCGGCGGCTTTCGCCCGGATCTCGTCCGGGTCCACCCGGGTGGGATGGCCGTCGTCCCACACGACTTCGCCGCCGACCTCCACTCTGAGAGGCCGGATGCCGGGGGTGAACGCCACATGCCAGGGATCCATCGGGGCGTACGACCAGGTGACACGGTCTTCGGCGGCTTCCGGCACCAGGCTTCGTCCGGTCTCCAACCAGCTCCAGGCGGCGTCGGGTCCGGCGGTGACGTCGTCGGCGCGGTGGCAGAAGTAGGCGTAGGCGAACTCTTCCAACATGGCGGCACCGATCCCGTCGGAGCCGAGGGCCACCGGGTTGTCGAAGCGGGCCGGTCGGGCGTATCCGACGGCGTTGTTGAGGTTGGATCGCGGGTTGTGGACGATCGTGCCGCGGAGCCCGTGGTCGTCGGGGAGGTGGACGCCGTGGGCCAACACCCACGCATCGGTGGTGAGGTGGCGGAGACGTTCGGGGGCGTCGACGTCGACGCGGTCCTCGCAGACGTGGACGTGGACGCCGACCCCGAACTCGTCGGCGAGGGCGGCGGCTTCGTCCAGGGTGGCGTCGTCGCAGGTGAAGGCGGCATGCACCCCCACCAGGCCGCGTCCGCCTTCGGCCAGGAACCGGCGGTTCTCTTCCAGGCCTCGCCGGGCCCCGTCGGGGCCGTGGCGGTCCGTCACCCCGTACGCGCAGACCACCCGCACCCCGACTTCGGCACAGGCGTCGGCGATCACCGAGAGGCTGCCTTCGATGGCGTTGGGGGATTCGTGATGGTCGACGATGGCGGTCGTGCCCTGTTCCAGCGCCTCCAACGCGCCGAGCATGGCCGACCAGCGGATCATCTCCAGGTCGAGGGCGGCGTCGAGGCGCCACCAGACCAACTCGAGGATCTCGGGGAAGTTCCGCGGGGTGCGGGGCGGGGCCGGCATCCCCCGGGCGAGGGTCGAATACAGGTGATGGTGGGCGCACACCATCCCCGGTGTCACGGCGGTCATGGGGCGTCGGCTCCGACGTAGGCGTCGAGTTCGTCGAGGAGCGCCTGCTTGTCGTCGTCGGGGAGGAACGTGGCTTCGAGGGAGTTGCGGGCGACCTGGACGAGGTCGTCGGGGCCGAGGCCCAGAGCTTCGGCTGTCCGGAGGTAGTTGGTGCCGACGTAGCCGCCGAAGAAGGCCGGGTCGTCGGAGTTGATGGTCACCATCACCCCGGCGTCGAGGAGGCGGCCGAGGTTGTGGTCTTCGAGACGGTCGAACACCTTCAGCTTGACGTTCGACAGGGGGCACATGGTGAGGGGGATCCGTTCCCGGGCGAGGCGGGCGACCAGTTCGGGGTCGTCTTCGGCTCGGACACCGTGGTCGATCCGTTCGACACCGAGCAGATCGAGGGCCTGTCTCACGTAGTCGGCCGGGCCTTCCTCACCGGCGTGGGCGACCAGACGGAGACCTTCGGAGCGGGCCCGCTCGTAGACCTCGGTGAAGAGCTCCGGGGGGTTGCCGACCTCCGAGGAGTCGAGTCCGACCCCGAGGAGTCGGTCCAGGTAGGGGAGGGCCTCTTCGAAGGTGGCGGTCGCCTCGTCGGGGGGGAGGTGACGGAGGAAACACATGATGAGGCCCGACGACACCCCGAACCGTTCCCGACCGTCGGCGAGCGCGGCGCCGATCCCGTCGACGACGGTGCCGAAGGGGATCCCTCGCCCCGTGTGGGTCTGGGGGTCGAAGAAAATCTCGGCTCGGCGGACCCCGTCGGCGGCGGCCCGTTCCAGGTAGGCGATGGTGAGGTCGTAGAAGTCGGCTTCGGTGCGCAGGACGACGGCGGTGGCGTAGTAGACGTCGAGGAAGGACTGGAGGTCGGTGAAGTCGTAGGCGGCGCGGAGGGCGTCCACCGACGGGTAGGGGAGGGAGACGCCGTTGCGTTCGGCGAAGGCGAAGGCCATTTCCGGTTCGAGGGTCCCTTCGATGTGCAGGTGCAGCTCCGCTTTCGGCAGGCCCCGGACGAACTCTTCCATGTCGACACCCCTTCGGTCGCGTCTCTCCCACGGTAGAAGACCAGGACGGCTCGGTGGAGCGACGACGACCCCCTAGCCTGGAATCGGAGGTGGACGATGGAGGAACTCGAACTGCGGTACACGCGAGGAGAGATCGACGAGGCGGTCGGCCGGATCGCCGCCGAGATCTCCGCCGACTACGGCGAGCTGCATCCTCTGCTCGTCGGGATCCTGAAGGGTTCGTTCGTGTTCCTGGCGGATCTGGTGCGGGCGTTGAGTATCCGGGTCGAAGTGGATTTTGTCCGGGCCCGTTCGTACGGGAAGGGGACGGTGTCGAGTGGCGCGGTGGAGATCACCAAGGACCTCGAGACCGACCTGAGGGGCCGCCACGTGATCGTCGTCGAGGACATCGAAGACACGGGGCTCACCATGGAGGTGGTCGTCCAACGGATCTTGGCGGGACGTCCCGGGTCGGTGCGGCGGTGCGCGTTGTTGGTGCGGGAGGGATCGGAGCCGCCCGACTATTTCGGGATGTGGGTGGGTCGGGGGTTCGTAGTGGGTTACGGCATCGACTACGCCGAGCGGTACCGGGAGCTTCCGGACATCTACGCCATCAAAGGCACCTGACCCCTTCTGACAGCAGGAAACGGCAACATTTGCCGTTTCCTGCTGTCAATTCGGGATGGGGGGGCGGCTAGCGTGGAGGGGGTGTCGACCCTCCTCGTCCGCAACGCCACCGTCGTCGTCACCATGGACGACGAACGGCGGGAGATCCCCGACGGCGGCCTCTACGTCCGGGACGGGTGGATCGAACAGGTCGCCGCCACCTCCGAGCTGCCCACCGACGCCGACGAGGTGATCGACCTCTCCGGTCACGTCGTCCTCCCCGGACTCGTCAACACCCACCATCACCTCTACCAGACCCTCACACGGGCCCTCGCCCAAGACGTCGGGCTCTTCGACTGGCTCCGCACCCTCTACCCGATCTGGGCCCGGCTCACCCCCGACGACGTCCGGGTGTCCACCCAGGTCGGCCTCGTCGAGCTGGCGTTGTCCGGATGCACCACCTCGTCGGACCACCTCTACCTGTTCCCCAACGGATGCCGCCTCGACGACGCCATCGAAGCCGCCCGTCAGGTCGGCCTCCGGTTCCACGCCGCCCGGGGGTCGATGAGCCTGGGGGAGTCCCAGGGAGGTCTCCCTCCCGACTCGGTCGTCGAAGACGAAGACACGATCCTCGCCGACACCGCCCGGCTGATCGAGACGTACCACCAGCCCGAGCCCGGGGCCGCCGTCCAGATCGTCGTCGCGCCCTGCTCGCCGTTCTCGGTGACGACCGAGGCGATGCGCCGCTCCGCCGAGCTGGCCCGCACCTACGGGGTGCGGCTCCACACCCACCTGGCGGAGACCGTCGACGAGGAACGGTTCTGCCTGGAGACCTTCGGGATGACACCGCTCGAATACGCCGCGTCGGTCGGCTGGCTCGGCGAAGACGTCTGGTTCGCCCACGGCGTCCACATCGACGCCGCCGGAGTCGACGAGATGGCGGCGACGGGGACGGGGGTCGCCCACTGTCCGACCTCCAACATGCGCCTGGCGTCGGGGATCGCCCCGGTGGCCGCCTACCGCCGAGCCGGGGTACCGGTCGGCCTCGGCGTCGACGGCTCGGCATCGAACGATGGCGGTCATCTCCTCGCCGAAGCCCGCCAGGCGATGCTGGTGGCCCGGCTGGCAGACCCCGAACAGCCGCTCATGTCCGTCCGGGAGAGCCTCGAGATCGCCACCCGGGGAGGAGCCGCGGTCCTGGGCCGCAGCGATATCGGCAGCCTGGAGGCCGGCAAAGCCGCCGACTTCACGGCGATCTCGCTGGAACGAGTCGGCTACGCCGGCTCACTCCACGACCCGGTGGCGGCGGTCCTCCTCTGCGCACCCGTCACCGTGGATCACACCTACGTGGGGGGTCGGCCGATCGTGCGGGACGGTGCGGTCACGACCGTCGACGTCGACATCCTGGTTCGCCAACACAACGTGGCTTCCCGCCGACTCCTCCGGGGCGACTAACCGTCACCGAAGACGATGTCTTCGGGCCGGACCGGCACCCGCCGCAGGGCCTTGCCGGTGGCGTCCCGGATGGCGGCGACCACCGCCGGGGTGACCGAAACGGTGGGCAGCTCCGCCATCCCTTTGGCACCGAAGGGTCCCCAGGTTCCGGGCTGTTCGACCAGCACCGCCTCCACCGGCGGCATGTCCAGGATGGTGGGGAGGAGGTAGTCGGTGAAGGTCGGGTTCGCCACCGTGCCGTCGTCCCGGAACACGAGCTCCTCCATGATCGCCCATCCCATTCCTTGCGCGATCCCGCCTTCGATCTGGCCGCGGAGCTGCACGGGGTTGATCACCCGACCCACGTCCTGGGCGATGTCGATCTGTACCACCCTCACCAGGCCGAGCTCCGGGTCGACGTCGACGACGGCACGATGGGCGGCGACGGAGAAGTCCACATGCAGCCGTCCCTGACCGTTCTCGTCGGGCTCTTCGGTTTCGGGATGACGGAACCGGACCCATTCGGAGATCGGTCCCCGTTCCGCCAGCTCCGCCAACGTCATCACCAATTCGCCGTCACGCCACACCCCGAGATCGTCCAGGTCGTCGCCGCCGGCCAGCGCCAGGGCCGCCGAGCGGGCTGCCTCGGCGGCCCGGAGCACCGCTCCGCCCGCCATCTGGGTTTGCCGGGATGCCGAGCTGGATCCGGCCGAGCCGATCTTGGAAGTGTCGTCGAACACCACCTCCACGTTCTCGATCCCCAGCGCCGAACGGGCGATCTGGATGAGAACCGTGACCATGCCCTGGCCGACCTCGATGGCGGCGGTGTGGACTTCGGCGCCGTCGGCGGTGAGGGTGACCCGCGCCTCGGCGTAGTCGTCGAATCCCTCGGAGAACGCCAGGTTCTTGATGCCGACGGCGTAGCCGACACCGCGGACCACCCGGTCCGGCGGTGTGGTGAGGCCGGTGCCCCCCGGCAGGCGGAGAGGGTCGTCGCCGGGTTCGTCGTCGGGGAGAGGCAACGCCGCCACCGACCGGATCACCTCGGAGGTGGGGAGGGGCTCGGTGACGACCTGGCCGGTGGTGGCGAGGGCGTCACCGGGTTCGAGGGCGTTGCGGAGCCGGAGCTCGAGGGGGTCGATGCCGAGCTCGGCGGCGAGCCGGTCCATCTGCGACTCGGCGGCGAAGCAGGCCTGATTCGTCCCGAAGCCCCGCATTGCCCCGGCGGGGGGATGGTTGGTGCGGACCACGTAGGCGTCGACGAACGTGTTGGGACAGCGGTAGGGGCCGACGGCGAAGGTGGCGGCGTTGGCGATCACCGCCTGGGAGGTCATCTGGTAGGCGCCTCCGTCGAGGATCATGCGCGCCTCCACCTTGACGAGGCGTCCGTCCCGGTCGGCTTCGTGCCGGTACCACATCCGGGCTGCGTGGCGCTTCACGTGGGCGGCGAAGGAGTCTGCCCGGTCGTAGTGCTGTTTGACGGGTCGGCCGGTGCGGAGGGCGAGCAACGCGATGTGGGTTTGGAGCGTCAGGTCTTCACGGGCCCCGAACGCCCCGCCCAGCCCGGAGATGTGCACCCGCAGCTCCTCGGGGCGGAGACCGAGGCAGGCGACGAGCTGCTCGTGGTCGACGTGGGTCCATTGGCTCGGTCCCCACAGGTCGACTCCACCGTGGCCGTCGGGGACCGCCAGGCCCGCTTCGGTGCCGAGGGGTGCCTGGTCCTGGGTACCCATCTCGTAGAAGCCTTCCACGACGACGTCTCCCCGAGCTTCGGGGTCGCCTCGACGAACCGGGAAATGACGGAACACGTCGCCGAGCTCCAGTGCACGTTCCACGTCGACGACCGGTTCGAGCTCTTCGACGTCGACGGTGATCGCCTCGGCGGCGAGACGGGCCGTCTCTGGGTCGTCGGCGGCGACGACGGCGATCGCCTCTCCCCAATGGCGGATCTCGCCGTCGCACAGCACCGGCTGGTCGGGGACGATCTGGCCCTGGTAGGGGCGGCCGGGCACGTCGGCGAAGGTGATCACGTCGTGAACTCCGGGCATCGCCGAGGCGGTACCGACGTCCAACGCGACGATCCGGCCTCGGGCGACGGTGGCACGCCGGGTCGCCGCCCAGAGCATTCCGTCCGCCCGGAGGTCGTCGAGGTATTGGAAGGCGCCGCAGACCTTGGGGACCCCGTCGGGTCGGGTCACCGATTCACCGACCCCGCCCCGGATCCGATGGCGTGTCTCGACGCTCACATCGCCTCCCGGGCGGCTTCGATCGCTCGGAGGACCGCCCCGTATCCGGTGCAGCGACACAGGTTCCCCGACAGAGCTTCCCGGATCTGGTCGGGTTCGGGCCGTCGGTTCGTCTCCAGCAGATGGGCGGCGGCCACCACCAGGCCAGGTGTGCAGTATCCGCACTGCACCGCCCCTTCGGCGACGAAAGCCTCCTGGACCGGATGGAGGTCTTCGGGGGTGCCGAGCCCTTCGACGGTGGTGACGTCGGCGCCGTCGGCGTCGGCGGCCATGACGAGGCAGGAACAGACGACCTCGCCGTCGAGGATCACCGAACAGGACCCGCATTCACCCTGCTCGCAGGCTCCCTTCGTGCCCGTGAGCCCGAGCTGTTCCCGCAACACCCACAGCAGGCTCTCCCATCCGGCCACTTCGGCGTGACGGTCCTCTCCATTGACGGTGAGCTGCACGATCATCGAAGGCACCTCTCCAGCGCTCGGCGGGCGACGACCCCGGCCGCGTGACGACGGTACTCGGCGGTGGAGCGATGGTCGGTGATGGGCCGGACCTCCGCCGAGACCCGCCGCTGGAATTCGTCGAGGTCGGTGTCGGTGAGGCGGGCCGCCTGGGAAGCCACCTCTTCGGCGTCGGTGGCCCGCAGCACCGTCGGTCCGACGGATCCGAGGGCCACCCGGGTCGGCCCCGACGGATCCCGCAGCACACAGCACGACACCATCGAGATCACCATCGCCTGGCGGACGCCGACTTTGGCGAAGGCCTGCCGTTCGGGGCGGGACGGAAGCTCGACACCGACGATCAGCTCGTCGGGACGCCGAACGGTCTGTTTCGGACCGACGAAGAACTCATCCCAGCGGAGACGACGTTCCCCGGCCGTCGACTTCAAGACGACGTGGGCGTCGGCGGCGGCGAGGAACGGCAGGCTGTCGGCGGCGGGGCTGGCGGTCCCCAGGTTCCCGCCGAGGGTGGCGGCCGCCCGGATCTGCGGAGAGCCGACGGTGCGGGCGAGCTGGGCGAGGGCGGGGTCGTCCGCGCCTTCCAGCCGGGCGAAGGTGACACCGGCTCCGATCCAGGTGTCGTCCCAGCGACGCAGCTCGTCGAGGGAACGGAGGGAGACGACGACGTCGGGTCGTCGATGGTTCAGGTTGACCTCCACCATCAGGTCGGTGCCGCCGGCGAGGGGGGTGGGGTCGTCGAAGGCGGCGAGCGCGTCGAGGGCTTCGCCGAGTGCCTTCGGTCGTACGTACTCCACAGGTACCCTCCTGGGGGCTCGATGGTCTTCCGGCATGCTAGGTGGCCGGGCGGTGGCATCGGAACCGTCTGTTCCTCTCTAGTGTGCGGAGGACACGACGCGGGACGGAACGGGGGGTCCCGGGAACGAGAGACCGACGAGACGAAGGAGTGTCATGAGGAGCTTTGCCGGACGCGACATCCTCTCCCTGAAGGGTTTCGAGCGGGCCGAGTTCGAGCATGTGTTCGAAGTCGCCGACGACCTCGAGCCGATCGCCCGGGAACGGCGCAACACCGACCTGCTGGCCGAGAAGACGCTGGTCACCGCCTTCTACCAACCTTCGACCCGGACCCGGCTCGCCCACGAGGCGGCGATGCATCGGCTGGGTGGCCACGTCACCGGGTTCGCCGACGCCAAGATGACCCGCGCCGGGGACTTCTACCAGGAGTCGATCAAAGACACCGTCCACATGTTGGAGTACTACGGGGACGTCCTCGTCATGCGTCACTTCCAACAGGGTGCGCCCCACGAGGCGGCCCGCTGGGCGTCGATCCCGGTGATCAACGCCGGGGACGGCTGGGGCGAACATCCCACCCAGGTGCTCACCGACCTCTACACGGTGCGGCGCGAGGTGGGCCGGGTGGACGGTCTCACCTGGGTCTGCATCGGCGACATGCGCATGCGGACGATGCATTCCCTCGCCTACGCCCTCACCCAGTTCGACGCCCGCATGATCTCGATCGCCCCACCCGAGATGTCCCTCACCGACGAGTTCAAAGCCGAGATCGCCGAACAGAACCTGGTGATCGAAGAAGCCGAGCACATCCGTGACGTCATCGGCGAAGCGGACGTCATCTACATGGAGCCGGTTGTCCAGGCCGACTACACGAAAGGCCGTGACGAGCGGGGAGACGACGTGGGCACCACCCCCGACAACTATCGGGTCACCCGGGAACTGCTGGCGGAAGGGGCGAAGCCGTCGTCGATCATCCTGCATTCGCTGCCCCGGATGGACGAGCTTCCCACCGACGTCGATTCGACCCGCCACGCCCGGTACTGGCAGGAGGCCTACTACGGGGTGGTGATGCGGATGGCGTTGCTCGCCCTCGTCCTCGGCGCGGTGGAGTGACGGCGATGCAGACCCATCTGCGCGGCCGTGACATGATCACCACCCAGGAGTGGACGAAGGACGAGATCGACACCGTCCTCGAGGTCGCCTTCGACCTGAAACGGCGCCGGGCCCTCGGCGAGCCACACCCGCTGCTTCGGGACAAGGTCCTGGCGATGCTGTTCTTCTTCTCCTCGACCCGGACCCGAGCCAGTTTCGAGGCGGGGATGGCTCAGCTGGGCGGGCACGCCCAGTTCATCGAGTCGAAGACCACCCAGATCGCCCACGGGGACACGGCCACCGAGATCGGGCAGATCCTGGGCCGGTACAACGACGGGATCGCCATCCGCCAGGTGGACTGGGGCGTCGGCAACGGATACATCCGGGCGGTGGCGGAGGCGAGCCGGGTGCCGGTGCTCAACATGCAGTGCGACTGGTATCACCCCTTCCAGATCCTCGCCGACCTGATGACGATCATCGAAAAGAAAGGCGACCCTCGAGGGTTGACCATCGACGTGAGCTACGCCTACGCCTCCAGCTACCAGAAGCCGCTGTCGGTGCCCCAGTCGCTCATCCTGTTGGCGACCAGGTTCGGGATGAACGTCCGCCTCACCCGGCCGCCCGAGTTCAAGCTCATGGACGAAGTGGTGGACCAGGCGAGGGACAATGCCCGCCGTTCGGGAGGCTCGTTCGAGATCCTCGAAGATTTCGACGAAGGGTTCCGGGGAGCCGACATCGTATATGCGAAGAGCTGGGGGGCGATGTTGACCACCACCGACGAGGAGGAGTCGGCCCGGATCGCCTCCCGGTACACCGACTGGATCGCCGACGAACGGCGGATGGCCCTGGCCGCCGACGACGCCATCTACATGCATCCGCTGCCGGCGGACCGCAACATCGAAGTCACCGACGGCGTCTTGGACGGACCCCACAGCGCCGTGTTCGACCAGGCGGAGAACCGTCTGCATGTGCAGAAGGCCGTGATGGCGCTCACGATGTGAGGCCACGACGGGAGAGGAGGTGTCGTGACACCGGGACGGATGGTGGTGGCGATCGGCGGCAACAGCCTGATCCGGGACGCCCAACACAAGTCGGTGGAAGACCAATACGAGGCGGTGAAGGAGACCGACCACCACATCGGAGGTCTGGTGGCCGACGGCTGGGAGGTCGCCATCAGCCACGGGAACGGACCCCAGGTCGGGTTCATCCTGCGGCGCTCCGAGCTGGCACGCCACGAACTCCACGAAGTCCCCTTGGAGATCTGCGTTGCCGACACGCAAGGGTCGATCGGGTACATGCTCGCCCAGAACCTCGTCAACGACTTCCGGGTGCGTGGCATCCGCCGGGAGGTGGCGTCGGTGGTGACCCAGGTGGAGGTCGACCCCGACGATCCGGCGTTCGCCCATCCGACGAAACCGATCGGTTCGTTCCTCACCGAAGAGGAGGCGAAACGGCGTCGTGACGAGGAAGGGTGGCAGGTGGTCGAGGACGCCGACCGGGGGTGGCGCCGAGTGGTGCCGTCCCCGGAGCCGAAACGGATCGTCGAGATCGAAGCGATCCGGGTCCTCCTCGACGCCGGGTTCGTGGTCGTGGCGGTCGGCGGCGGCGGCATCCCCGTCGTTCGGGACGCCCAAGGCGACCTCCACGGGGTCGCCGCGGTGATCGACAAGGACCTCGCCTCGGCGCTCCTCGCCACCGAGATCGGCGCCGACCTGCTGCTGATCTCCACGGGTGTCGAGAAGGTGGCGCTTCGTTTCGGCACCCCCGACCAGGAATGGATCGACGAGATGACCGTCGACGAGGCCAAGGGCTACCTGGCCGAGGGGGTCCACTTCGCCGAAGGGTCGATGGCACCGAAGATCCGGGCGGTGGTGCGGTTCCTCGAAGCCGGAGGTCGCCAGGCGATCATCACCAACCCGGAGAACTTGGAACGGGCCGTCGCCGGGGAGACGGGGACGAGGATCGTGGCGTGACCCCGAACGTCGCCCATCTCCGATGTGTGATCTGCGGGGCCGAATACCAACCCGGCGACGTCGCCTATGTCTGCCCCCGCCACGGCGACGACGGCATCCTCGACGTCGTCTACGACTACGCGGCGATCGCCTCGACGGTCGACCGCGACACCGTCGACGAGTCGCCAGATCCCACGATGTGGCGGTACCGGCCGCTCCTTCCGGTCGATCCGGACACGCCCGTCCCGCCTCTCCGAGTCGGGGGGACCCCCCTGTATGAGAGCCTGCGTCTCGCCGACCGAATCGGCGTCTCCGAGATGTGGGTGAAAGACGAGGGGGTGCAGCCCACCGGATCCCTCAAGGACCGGGCTTCGGCGATGGCGATCGTCAAAGCCGACGAAGCGGGGGCGGCCAAGATCGCCACGGCCTCGACCGGCAACGCCGCCGCCGCCCTCGCCGGTCTGGCGGCGTCGGTGGGGAGGGAGAGCGTCATCTTCGTCCCGGCCAGCGCCCCCGAAGCGAAGGTCGCCCAGCTCCTCGCCTACGGGGCGACGGTGCTGTTGGTCGACGGCAGCTACGACGACGCCTTCGAGCTGTGCCTGCGGGCTTCGGACACCTTCGGTTGGTACAACCGCAACACCGGCTACAACCCGTACATGTCGGAAGGCAAGAAGACGGTCGCCTACGAGATCGCCGAAGATCTCGGCTGGCAGGTTCCCGACGTGGTGGTCGTACCGGTCGGGGACGGATGCATCATCGGCGGCGTCGCCAAAGGCTTTCGGGACCTGCTGGCCCTGGAATGGATCGACCGGATGCCCCGGCTGATCGGCGCCCAGGCCGAAGGCAGCGCCTTCCTCACCGAGGCGTGGGAGCGAGGCGAAGACGTCCTCACCAAACCGCCCATCGAGGCCTCCACCGTCGCCGACTCCATCTCCGCCGGCCTGCCCCGGGACCGGATCAAGGCGATGCGGGCGGTCCGCGACTCCGACGGTGCCTTCGTCGCCGTCCCCGACGAGGCGATCCTCGAGGCGATCCCCGCGTTGGCTGCCACCACCGGAGTGTTCCCGGAACCGGCCGCCGCGACGGCGCTGGCCGGTTTGGTGGCCGCCCGCAAGGCCGGGCACGTCGAGCCAGGCGACCGGGTGGTGATCATCTCCACCGGGACCGGTCTGAAAGACGTTCCTTCCGTCCGCCGGGGAGTGGAGGCGACCGGTGTCGAGCCGGTCCGGGTCCCCGCAGACATCGACGCCGTCGAAGAGATCATCCTCAGATTGGAGGCCGAGTGATCGACCTGACCATCCATCCCGACCGTCTCGCCCACGCCGTCGCGCGTGCCCGAGAACGGAACATCGTCATCCCGACCTTCGCCCAGCAGCGGGACCCTTCACTCATCCCCGACGACGTCACAGAGCGCCTGAAGAGCGTCGGACTGTGGGATCTCGACCCCCTCAACTTGTTCCGGATCACCTGGCATAACGAGCCGGTCGAGATGGGCGGCGGGTTCGGACCCGTCAACCACCTCGAATACCCGTCGGAACTGACCGGCGTGGACGCCCGGATCGTCACCCTCGTCGGCAAATGGTTCCCCACCGGCGCCCACAAGGTGGGTGCGGCCTTCGGCTGCCTCGTTCCTCGTCTGGTGACCGGACAGTTCGACCCGACCACCGAGAAGGCGGTGTGGCCGTCGACCGGCAACTACTGCCGCGGCGGGGCCTACGACTCGAACCTGTTGGGAAGCGAGTCGGTGGCGATCCTCCCCGAAGGGATGAGCAGGGAGCGTTTCGAATGGTTGTCGTCGGTGGCGGGGGAGATCATCAAGACGCCCGGTTCGGAGTCGAACGTGAAAGAGATCTTCGACAAATGCAACGAACTTCGGGCCTCCGGCGAAGACCTCGTCATCTTCAACCAGTTCGACGAATTCGGCAACTACCTGTGGCACTACACGGTGACCGGCCCGGCGATCGAAGAGGTGTTGCAGGCGACGATGGGGGCCGGCGACGCCTTCCGGGGGCTGGTGGTCACCACCGGGTCGGCGGGGACGATCGCCTGCGGTGACTATCTGAAGCAGCGTTTCCCGGGATCGAAGATCGCCGCCGGTGAAGCGCTCCAATGTCCGACGATGCTCCTCAACGGGTACGGCGCCCACCGGATCGAAGGGATCGGCGACAAGCACATCCCCTGGATCCACAACGTGAAGAACACCGACCTGGTGGTCGCCATCGACGACGAAGCCCCCATCTCGCTGATCCGCCTCTTCAACGAAGCGGCCGGTGTCGAATATCTGGCGGACCGGGGGGTGCCGGCCGGGACGATCGACCGGCTGCCGGAACTTGGGATCTCGTCGGTGGCGAACCTGGTGGGAGCGATCAAATTCGCCAAATGGTATGGACTCGGCCCGGACGATGTGGTGGTGACGATCGCCACCGACTCGATCGACATGTACCGGAGCCGCCTCGCCGAGCTGGAAGCCGAGCGGGGTCCCTTCACCGCCGAAGACGCCGCCGTCGCCTACGAACGGTACCTGCTGGGGGCTGGCACCGACTGGATGGCGGAACTGGACGAACACGGCCGACGCCGGATCCACAACCTCAAGTACTTCACCTGGGTGGAACAGCAAGGCAAAGACGCCGATGAGCTCGACGCCCAGTGGGACGACCCGGACTATTGGACGAACGTCCAGCAGCTCGCCGACCCGATCGATCGCCTCATCGAGGACTTCAACCGTCAGGTCGGGCTCGCCTGAACGGCCAGAGAGGACAGATCCGTCGGCGCTCCGGGGCGGCCGCCCCGGTATCCTGTGGTGAGGTCCCCGGAGCGCACCGAATGCCCGAGTCCGCCCACAAGTATCAGCCCACCCACAAGGTGCGGTTCGTCACCGCCACCACCCTGTTCGACGGACACGACGCCTCCATCAACATCTTCCGCCGCATCCTCCAGGCCTTCGGCGCCGAAGTGATCCACCTCGGGCACAGCCGGTCGGGGTTGGAGATCGTCGAGGCCGCCATCGACGAGGACGCCCAGGCGATCGCCGTCACCTCGTACCAGGGTGGCCACATGGAGTTCTACCGCTACCTGCGGGACCTGCTCGACGAACGGGACTGCGGTCACGTGCGGATCTTCGGTGGGGGAGGGGGGACGATCCTCCCCACCGAAGCAGAAGAGCTCCTCGCCGAAGGGGTCGCCCGCATCTACTCACCCGACGACGGACGGGAGATGGGCATGCAGGGCATGGTGAACGACATGCTGGAGGCAGCCGACTTCGCCACCGGCGAACTCGACGAAGTCGACCTCGACGAACTCGGGCCTTCCAACCATCGACTCATCGCCCGCCTCATCTCCGCGGCCGAGAACTATCCCCAGAAATACCTCGACGTCTTCGAACAGATCCGCGACCGGGCGGCGGCGGCCCCCACCCCCGTGTTGGGGATCACCGGAACCGGCGGCTCTGGCAAGTCGTCGCTGGTCGACGAACTCCTGCGACGCTTCCTCCTCGACTTCGACGACCTCCACGTGGCGGTCATCTCCGTCGACCCGTCGAAACGACGTACCGGCGGTGCGTTGCTGGGCGACCGGATCCGGATGAACACCATCCCCCATCCCCGCGCCTACATGCGGTCCCTCGCCACCCGACAGGCCAACCTGGCGTTGTCCCCGGCGGTGCGGGCCGCCATCGACATCGTCCGGGCCGCAGGTTTCGACCTGGTCGTGTTGGAGACATCCGGGATCGGCCAGTCCGACACCGAGATCGTCGACTTCTCCGACGTCTCGCTCTACGTGATGACCCCCGACTACGGGGCGGCCACCCAGCTCGAAAAGATCGACATGTTGGACTACGCCGACCTGGTGGCCATCAACAAAGCCGACAAAGAAGGCGCCCTCGATGCCCTCCGGGACGTACGCAAACAGTACCGGAGGAACCACCAGCTCTTCGACGTCGACGACGAAGATCTGCCCGTCCATCTCACGGTGGCCTCCGACTTCAACGACCCGGGAGTCAACCGCCTCTACCTGGCGACGTGCCATGCCCTGGAACGAAACACCGGCGTCGAGTTCCGGCCCGACCTCGACCTCCCCCTCTCCGACCAGCACAAACGCCACATCGTCCCCCCCGAACGGACCCGATACCTGGCCGAGATCGCCCACGAGCTCCGGCGCTACGACCGATGGGTCGACGAGCAAGTCGCCGCCGCCCAACGGTGGTATCGGCTCAGCGGAGCGGTCGCCGCCCTCGAAGAGGCGGGGGCGCCACCGGAGGTGGTGGCCGAAGTCCGCGCGGCGGCAGAACGGGCCGCCGACCGTCTCGACCCGCAGAACCGCCAGGAGCTGGAGCGCTGGGAGGGACGGGTCGCCGAATACGACGGCGACGAATTCGTCTACTACGTCCGCGGCCGGGAAGTCCGGGTGCCGCTCTTCCACGAGACCCTCTCCCACACCAGGGTGCGGAAGGTGGCGCTGCCGAAGTACGAGGCGTGGGGCGACCGGCTCCGGTGGATCCTCACTGAGAACGTCCCGGGGTCGTTCCCCTACACCGCCGGGGTGTACCCCTTCAAACGCACCCAGGAGGACCCGACCCGGATGTTCGCCGGGGAAGGACCACCCGAACAGACCAACCGGCGGTTCCACTACCTGGCCCTCGACATGCCCGCCAAGCGCCTCTCCACCGCCTTCGACTCGGTCACCCTCTACGGGGAGGACCCCCACGAACGTCCCGACATCTACGGGAAGGTGGGGAACTCGGGTGTGTCGATCGCCACCTTGGACGACGCCAAGAAGCTGTATTCGGGCTTCGACCTGTGTGACCCGTCGACGTCGGTGTCGATGACGATCAACGGTCCGGCTCCGACGATCCTCGCCTTCTTCATGAACACCGCCATCGACCAGCAGTGCGAGAAGTACATCCGGGAACACGGCTTGGAAGCCGAAGTGGAGCAGAAGATCGCCGAGATCTACCGCGACCGCCCCCGCCCCCGCTACGAAGGGGAACTCCCGGAGGGTCACAACGGGCTCGGGCTGATGCTGCTGGGGGTGACCGGAGATCAGGTGCTCGACCGTGACGTGTACGAGCGGATCAAAGCCGAGACGTTGAAGACGGTGCGGGGCACCGTCCAAGCCGACATCCTCAAAGAGGACCAGGCCCAGAACACCTGCATCTTCTCCACCGAGTTCGCCCTGCGAATGATGGGCGACGTCCAGCAGTACTTCGTCGACCACGACGTCCGCAACTTCTATTCGGTGTCGATCTCCGGCTATCACATGGCGGAGGCGGGAGCCAACCCGATCACCCAGCTCGCCTTCACCCTCGCCAACGGGTTCACCTACGTCGAGTACTACCTGAGCCGGGGGATGCACATCGACGAGTTCGCCCCCAACTTGTCCTTCTTCTTCTCCAACGGCATCGACGCCGAATACGCCGTGATCGGCCGGGTCGCCCGGCGGATCTGGTCCCGGGCGATGAAGTACCGCTACGGGGGGAACGAACGCTCCCAGATGCTGAAATACCACATCCAGACGTCGGGGCGGAGCCTCCACGCCCAGGAGATCTCCTTCAACGACATCCGCACCACCCTCCAGGCCCTGTACGCCGTCTACGACAACTGCAACAGTCTCCACACCAACGCCTACGACGAAGCGATCACCACCCCCACCGAGGAGTCGGTGCGCAGGGCCCTCGCCATCCAGCTCATCATCAACCGGGAGCTGGGGCTGGCCAAGAACGAGAACCCGTTGCAGGGGTCGTTCATCATCGAAGAGCTCACCGATTTGGTGGAGGAGGCGGTGCTGATGGAGTTCGAGCGCCTGTCGGCCCGGGGTGGGGTGTTGGGGGCGATGGAACGTCAATACCAGCGGATGAAGATCCAAGAAGAGTCGCTCTACTACGAACAGCAGAAGGAGTCGGGGGCCTACCCGATCGTCGGGATCAACATGTTCCTGTCGAAGGAGGGTTCGCCGTTCGTGATCCCCGAGCAGGTGGTGCGGTCCACCGATGATGACAAGGACCGCCAGATCGCCAACCTGCGGGCCTTCCAGGCGCGTAACGCCGACGCCGCCCCAGGGGCCCTCGCCGCCCTGCAGTCGGCGGCCGTTCACGGGGGGAACATCTTCGAGGCCCTGATGGAGACGGTGAAGGTGGCGAGCCTCGGTCAGATCACCCACGCGCTCTACGAGGTCGGAGGAAAATACCGCCGCAACATGTGACCCCTCCGCTTTTGACCGCGCGAAACGGCAGCATTTGGCGTTTCGCGCGGTCAAAACGGTGAGGGCGGGGGTAGGGGTCGGTAGGCTGCACCGCCACATGGCGCGCCTCTACCTGTCCCCGCCGGACGTCTCCGACGCCGACCGCGCCGCGTTGGTGCGGGCCTTCGACGGCGGGTGGATCGCACCCCTCGGACCCGAAGTGGACGCCTTCGAAACCGAACTGGCAGCGGCGACCGGGCGGGTCGAAGCGGTGGCGCTGTCGTCGGGGACGGCGGCGCTGCATCTGGCGTTGATCATCGCCGGGGTGGGGCAAGGTGACCGGGTAGCGGTCCAGGACCTCACCTTCGCCGCCACCGCCAACGCCGTCCGCTACGTCGGTGCCGAACCGGTGTTCGTCGACTCGGAGCCTTCGAGCTGGAACATGGATCCGGACCTCCTCGCCGAGGCGTTGGCGGACGGAGAACGGCAGGGGAGGCCGTTGCGGGCGGTGATCACCGTCGACCTGTACGGCCAGGCCTGCGACTACCGACGGATCGTGCCGCTGTGCGACGCCCACGGGGTCACCCTCATCGAAGACGCGGCCGAGGCGCTGGGCGCTGGCTACGCGGGGCGGCCGGCGGGCAGCTTCGGACGGTTCGCTGCCCTGTCGTTCAACGGCAACAAGATCATCACCACCAGCGGCGGTGGAGCGCTCGTCACCGACGACCCCGGCGCCGCCTCCCGGGCCCGGTTTCTCGCCACCCAAGCCCGCGACCCCGCACCCCACTACCAGCACTCGGAGATCGGCTACAACTATCGGCTCTCCAACCTGCTGGCCTCCCTCGGGCGGTCCCAGCTCGGGGATCTGGAACGTCGGGTCGAACGCCGGCGCTCCCACCGGGCCTTCTACGGCGAAGCCCTCGGGGACCTGGCGGGAGTCGAGTTCATGCCCGAGATCGAAGGGGGCTACTCGACGTTCTGGCTGACGGCGTTGACGATCGATCCGGAGGTGACGGGGGTGAGCCGCGAAGAGGTGCGGATCCACCTCGAGTCCCTCGACATCGAGGCCCGTCCGGTGTGGAAGCCGATGCACCTTCAGCCGGTGTTCGCCGACTGTGTGTTCGTCGGCTCCGGCGTGTCGGCCCGCCTGTTCGAGCGGGGTCTGTGTCTTCCGAGCGGCTCGAACCTGACCGACGCCGACCGGGAACGGGTGGCGGCAGAGGTCCGGCGCGCCCTCACCTGAAGGCTTTTGACAGCCAGATCCGGCAATATTTGCCGGATCTGGCTGTCAAAACGGGGAGGGTTCGTCGGGTTCGTGGCCGACCATCCGGTGGACCCGGATGATGTCGCCGGTCCACCCGCAAGCTCGGCACCAGGTGTGGTAGACCCGATGGTCCGCCTCCCAGTACTCCACCGAGATCCCACCGTCGCCGGTCACCGACGCACCGCAGGACGGGCAGTGGCGGGGCAGATCGGCCAGATGACGGATCCGGTCGGGGTCCCACCAGTGCACACCGGTGAGCCGCCGGTCCGGCACCGGGTCCGGCGGCTCGACATGGTTCGGGTAGTCGCGGAGGGCGACCATGCAGCCAGGTTACTGACCGGGCGTGTCCACGTTGTGCTGACCGGGGAGCTCACCCCGCGCCGCCGCCGCCTGGATGTGGAGCTTCTTCAAGGTGTCGAGGGCCGGCGAATACCGACTCGAGCCCATCTCCAGCCAGGCCAGGGCGAAGTCCACTCCGGCCCCGAACTTGTTCTTCTCGCAGGGCAGTTCGATCCGTTCGTGGGGCTCCCGGGTGAACCCCACCGTCGGGTCCTTCCCTTCGGCGACGAGGGCCATCTGCTCTCGGAACATGCGGCGAAGCATCACCACGCCGATGTCCGACTTCCCGATGTGTTCGGCGGTGCGGTCGGTGATGTCGCCCTGGGTCACCCAGGCCATGACGTCTTGGCCTTCGATGTAGTCGACGATGAAGTTCCCCTGGTCGTCGATCCACTGGTACTCGTAGTCCGTCGGGTAGATCTGGTCGGGATATTCGTCGATCCCTTCCGGATGGTGGTTGGCGTAGAACAACGCCCAGGTGTGGGTGTCGTCGATGGGGACCCGGATCTGCATCTGGTCGATGCCGGCCCCTCCCACCCGCATGCAGTAGGGGAAGACGAGGGGGTGGCCCACCGCCCAGTCGTCGTCCTCCTCCGTCTGGCCTTCGAGCACCCGACGCTTCAAGATCCCCCACTCCATCGGGTCGAACCCGACCTTCACGTGCTTCTTCTGGAAGGAGGGTGGGGCGAGGAACCCTTTCTGTTCACCGATGAACTGGAAGTAACGCCCGTGGAGCCATTCGACGTGGTGGGGGTCCACCGAGTTCTCCATGATCTGGAGCCAGTTGCAGGGCAGCATCGAATGGCCGACGTCTTTGAAGCCGTCGTCCACGTACACGTCGAAGCGGGGCAGTTCGGGAGCCGGGTCGGGCCCGATGTAGGCCCACACCATGCCGCCGAGCTCTTGGGCTTTCCCCGCCTGCGCCCGGACATTGTCTTTGAACGTGGACTTCTCGGGCTCGGCGGGCTGGTCGACACAGGCACCTTCACAGTCGAAGAGCCATCCGTGGTAGCCGCAGCGGAGTCCCCCTTCTTCGATGACCCCGTACACCATGGATGCGTGGCGGTGGGGGCAGCGTTCCTGCATGATCCCGTAGCCCCCTTGGGGTGTCTTCCAAAGGGCGAAATCTTCGCCGAGGAGCCGCACCTTCTTGATCGGCCACTCGTCGAGTTCGCGGACGAACGCCACCGGATACCAATAGCGGCGCAGCAGCTCGCCCATCGGCGTGCCGGGACCCACCCGGGTGAGGGCTTCGTTCTGTTCCTTACTGAGCATCGTTCCTCCCGATCGGCGTTTGCGATACCCGTCCGCCGACCGCCCACCCGGAGGCGGGCGGTCGGAAGCCGGGTACCTCAGTCGAGGATGGTCACGGTTCCGGTGGAGCCGTCGACCCGGATCCGGGTCCCGTTCTCGATCGTCGTGGTGGCGAAGGCGGTGCCGGTGACCGCCGGCAACCCGTATTCGCGGCAGACGATGGCGGCGTGGGACATCATCCCGCCGATGTCGGTGACGGCGGCGGAGATCTTGCCGAACACCGGTGCCCAGCTCGGGGCGGTGATCGGCGCCACCAGGATCTCACCCGGCTGCAGGTCACCGATCTGGTCGGGGCTGAGGATCACCCGGGCGGGGCCTTCGGCCACGCCCGGCGAGGCGGCGAAACCGTTCAGGTCCCCGCCGCCGTCCCCGTCGCCGGCGCCCAGCCACATGTTGATCGAATCCGAGGTGATGCCCCACAGCATGATCGTGAACGGCTCCGTGACCACTTCGGGTGGCTCGCCCAGGGCCGGCGGCGCGTTCCACTGTTTGCAGGCGTCGAGGATCCGTTTGCGGCGGGCGATCTCCCGGGGCCAGTACTCGGTGCCGCGCGGCGACGTCCCCACCGCCCACGCCGAGTACATGTCCCACAGGGCCTCGTTGATCTCGTCCCGCTTGATGTAGAAGACGTCGTCGGTCGATTCGAGGAAGCCTTCTTTCACGAAGACGTTCCCGAGCTCCCGCATCTTGCGGAACACCACCGAATGGCTCCAATGCTCCACGTAGAAGTTGTGGTTCTCCACGTAGGGGAACACGGTGCGGGCCAGACCCAGCTTCTGACGGAACGCTTCCCGGTCTTCGTCGGTGGCCAACAGCGCCTCGTATTCGGCGACCACCCGGTCCCGTTCGGCCCGGAGCTCCTCCAGGGGGCGGTGGATGTCTTCGCCGGCCTTGATCTTGGCGACGTAGTTCTTGATGTAGCCGAGGGGGATCTCAGGATGGTCGATCCAGATCTTGTCCTGGTGGTAGAAGCCCCCTCCGGTCGAGAAGTTGAACCACGGGTATTTCGCCTCGTTCCAGGCGTCCATCCACGGGGTTCCTTCCAACCGGGCGAAGACGTCGCCGGCGCTGGGGGCGTCGAAGGCGTCTTCGACGCCGAGCTCCACCGCCTTTTCGGCGAGTTTCTTCAACTCTTCGTCGGGACGGAACAGATCCACTTCGACTCCGGCCACCATCTTGGCGATCGCCAGGTCGGGGATGTTGGGGAACGCCTCCTTGCAGAACCCGAAGAAGTCGAGGTAGGCGGCGTACCCGAGGTTGAGGAACTCGAAGTGGTACTGCCACAGCTTGAGGGCGAGGTTGAGGAGGCGCCGGTAGTCCTCCTGGATCTTCAGCCCCGATCCCATCCCGCGCCCTTCGGTGATCACCTCCATCTCTTCTTTCTCGGGGAGGGGTTCGAAGGTGATCGCCTCCATCTCTGCGATGAGATCTTTGATCTTGGCGACCCACCGGTCGTAGAGGTCGTTCCAGTTCATGAAGTAGAACCCGGCCCGTTCCATGAACTGGGGGACCCGGGCTTCGATCTCGGCCGGGTCGGTGACGGGCACCGGTGTCAGGTAGGCGTAGCCGTACAACACCCGGTAGTCGATCCCGAGGGCGGGTGGGATCAGGTAGTGGCGGGTGTTGTATTGGGAGAGGGACGCGATGGCGTACTCGTACCAGGTCGCATCCCACGGGGTGAGAGGGTCGGGCCAGTGAATGCCGTCTTGGAACCAGAAAACCGACTCTTCGTAGCTGCGTCGGTCCTCACTGAAGGGGAGGGAGTAGGTGTAGAGCTCCTCCCATCCTTCCGACCCTCCGGGGCCTTCCACTTCGAACGGACTCGGGAATCGTCGTTCCGCCATGTGTGCCTCCTCCTCGCGTGCTGTTTCCGTCGCTGCCCCCGTCTCCTGCCCACCATCCGCTACATGTCCGAGCCCTCCGTCGTCGCCAAACGGTCCCGGGTGTGGACGGGCGACAGCAAGGTCGACACGATCCCGTCCAAGAGTCCTTGACCCGGCCGTGCCACCGGCCGGGGCGCTCTGCGGCTCCACACCGTCTCGGGGCGGGACTGCAACAGCACCACGTTGTCTCCTTCGGGCAGGTCCCGATCGAGGGCCCATTCGATGTCTTGGGGACGCCCGTAGTGCCGTTCTGCCCGCTTCGCCATCTTTGCCACGGCCACGATCTCGTGGTCGGTGAGGCTGGGGGCGAGGCGGCGGTCGTCGGGAACCGGTGCCTTTTCGACGCGGTCGGAGCCATTCAGGACGTACTCGATGGCCTTCGGGGAGATCGTCCGTCGGGTGATCTCGAACAGCACCTTGTCGACGAGGAAGTTGTCGGGGGTGACCTCACCGGAGACCACCGCCTCTCCGAAACCCCACGACGAGTCGATGGCGATCTGGGAACGGTCGCCGTCGGTCGGGTTGAGGGTGAAGGCGACCCCGGCGGCTTTCGGATGCACCATCTTCTGGACGGCGACCGCCATCGAGATGATCTCGTGGTCGTGGCCGGTCTCGTGGCGGTAGCTGATCGCTCGGGCGGTGAACAGGCTCGACCAGCACCGCTGGACGGCGCGGGCGACCGCGTCTTCGCCTCGGACCCAGAGGAAGGTGTCCTGCTGGCCGGCGAAGCTGGCGTCGGGGAGGTCTTCGGCGGTGGCGGAGGAGCGGACCGCCACCGGGACGTCTTCGACTCCGCAGGCTGCGCACAGCTCCCGGTAGGAGGCTTTGACGGCTCTCTCGACTTCGGGGTTCATCGGGGACGCCTCGATCAGATCCCGGACGTAGCGGCTCGTGAGTTCGAGGCTGTCGGGGTCGTCGAGGTCCACTTCGGCGAGGGCTTTCCGGACGTTGGAGCGCAGCTCGGTGTCGTCGCGGAGGGTGTCGTAGGCCTCGACGGTGACGGCGAACCCGGGCGGCACCGGCAGCTCGGCGGCGATCAGTTCGCCGAGGCTGGCGCATTTCCCGCCGACTCGCGGCTTGTCGGATTCCCGGTACTGGTCGAACCAAAGGACGAACTCCCTCATCTCTCCGCACCTCCCGAGGGTTCCCAGTCGAGGTCGTAGGGCTCCCACGAGGGGAGCGACGCCACTTCGGGGACGTGAACTTCCTGGACCCGGTTGCGGTAGGTGACCAGCGCCTCGGAGCCGCCCTCCATCAGCTTCACCCGGACGTGTTCGGTGTTGTAGGGCTCGCCGGGGTCGTAGCCGAAGGCCCAGATGGCGAAGGCGCGGATCGGCCCGGAGTGGGTGGCGACGACGAGGCGTGCGCCGGGATGGTCGGCGGCGAGGCGCTGGAGGCCGAGCCAGAAACGGCGGACGCACATGGCCGGCGGCTCGAAATGCATCATCGGCACGGTGAGCCAGTGCTGGATCGGGTCTCCTCCGCCGACCTGGGTGCGCCAGAAACGGTCGACTTCCACCAGCCACATCGGGCGGTCGCCCAGGGCCATGCGTTCGAACTCTTCCAACAGGGCGTGGTAGCGGCGGAACGCGGAGGTGACGTCCCGAAGCCCGTCGGGGGTGGCGACCTGGAAGTTGCGGAACTCCACCATGGGTTCGGGGTCGTGGACCTTCACGTCTTTCTCGAACATGGCAAGGCCGTCGGTGAGGCCACGATGGAGGTTCTCGGCGGTCTGTCCGGCCCGGCTGGTGGGGGCGTGGGCGACGACGATCGTCTCTCCGTCCTTGACCCGTTTGGCGAGGGTGTGGCCGTAGGTGTGGGCCTGCCAGACACCGAGGGGGGTGAGCCCCGACTCGGTCGAATAGCCCTGGGTCTCGCCGTGGCGGACCAGGTAGATCTCGTTGACGATCGGAGGTCGTGCTTCGGGCGGGGCCGAGATCTCTTTGTTGCGGTTGTCTTCGCTCAGTGCCTGTTGGAACCCCAGGTCGGCCCGCTGGTAGAGGGGCGGCAGCGAATCCGGGGTGGGGGGGGGGCTCCGCCGGCGGAACCGCTGCAGGTAGAGGGGCACCGAAGGGTCGTCGGGGGTGTCTTCGTCGGTGTTGCGGCGCTGACGTTCCAGATAC
>WFOA01000050.1 GCA_015488325.1 Acidimicrobiia bacterium
GCACGGACCCCTCCCCCATCCGCCGCCCCAACTCCTTCCCCGTCGCCGGGTCCCGGCCCTCCATCACCGCCAGGAACGCCTCCGGGACGATCTCACCAGCAAGGCCGAGCCGGTCCGCCGCGTGGCCCCACCAGCGGCCCGGCGGCTCGTCCCCGTCCAGGTAGTAGGACGGCAGATGATCGGTGTAGTAGCGGCCCGCCCCGACACCCTTCAACGTCGTCACCCGCACCGTCACGACCGGACTCCGCAACCGTGACCGCAGGTGTGCACCCGTCTGTCGAACCTCGAAGGCGATCCCTCACAGCTCGAGACCCGTGCTCCGCCAGGTGCCGGGTGTCCGTCGGAATCCGCGACATGTCCGGAGACATTCGACTCGGATGCTCCGAGACCGGCTCGGAGTCGTCGCGGGATCGCTCTGATCGGGCCGGTACAGACGGCTGGTCGCTTCCCGCGTTCGCGTCTCGGCGCTGCCAGGGACGAATCGGCGAACATTGTGGCACGTGCCATGCCCGCAGCGTCGCATCCGACCCTTCCAACACAGTGTCAACAGGATGCCGACAACCCTGTCACCGGCCGCTCGGGCACGCCGGCAGCCCTTCCCCAGCAACGATCCGGCGCGCACCGCGCCCGCCTCGCAAGACGTGACGTCCAAGACCAACCGGAACCTCCCGCGACTCGGGTTGGCGTATCGCTGGAGTACCGGCAGGAACCCAACTGGAGGATGCTGACACTCCACTGACAGGGTCACCCCCACCATCAGACCATGAACACCCCCAACCCGCTGCTCACCCCCGCCGAACTCGCCATCCTCGTCGCCACCATCACCCACCTGGCAGCACCGCCGGCAAGGACCCCCCGGCTTCGAAGCCGGACACCACCCCCGCCACCGACTCGCCGACGTCGAACGACGGACCACCCGACGGATCGAACAAACCGGCCGCCCCCACCCCTGACCCGACCAGGCATACTCGACAGAGGACCGAACGGACCGAGGAGACGAGGAGGGATCATGGCACGGGCGACGATCGACCGAAGGGAGAACGGTAGGTACCGAGCACGGTACGAAGGCCCCGACGGCAGATGGCATAGCCGCACGTTCGACCGGAAGGTCGATGCGCAGCGGTGGCTGGCGGACCAGCTCTCTCGGCTCAACCACGGCATGTGGATCGACCCGACCGCCGGCCTGGTCACCTTCGACGAGTACGCCTCGGCGTGGCTGGCGGCCAAGACCCGCATCAAGCCCAAGACCCGCGAGGGGTACCTGTCGCTGCTGCGTTCACGCATCCTGCCCACCTTCGGCCGCGTTCGCCTCGCCGCCATCGACCGTGTCCTCGTCGGGTCGTGGGTCCGGGCCATGACCAACGAGGGCCTGTCCTCGTCGAGGATCCGGCAAGCCCACCAGTGCCTGTCAGCCATTCTGGAGCAGGCCATCGACGACGGACTCATCGGCCGCAACCCCGCCCGCCGCACCGAGCTTCCTCGCCTCGAAGAGCCCGAGCACCGGTTCCTCACCGCCGAGCAGGTCGCCCGTCTCTCCGAGGCGATGCCGAACCACCAGTACGCCACCATGGTGCACGTCCTCGCCTACGGTGGGCTCCGCTGGGGCGAGATGGCGGCCCTGCGCCGTGGCCGAGTCGACGTCCTCAGACGGCGCCTCCGGATCGCCGAGTCCGTCGCCGAGATCTCCGGCCGGCTCGAGTTCGGCGCCACCAAGACCCACCAGACCCGAACCGTCCACCTCCCCCCGCTGGTGGCCGAGATGCTCGGCCATCACCTCGAAGCGGTCGACGACAACCCCGATGTCCTCGTCTTCACCGCCCCGAAGGGCGGACCCCTCCGCTACGGGAACACCCGCAAGACCGTCTGGGATCCCGCCCGATCGGCCGCCGGCGATGACCTCGCCGACGTCACCCCGCACGACCTCCGCCACACCTGCGCCTCCCTCATGCGGGCCGCCGGCGCCGACGTCAAGGCCATCCAACAGCAACTCGGACACCGCAACGCCACCGTCACCCTGAACACCTACACCCACCTGTTCGAAGGCGATCTCACCGCCGTCATGGACCGGCTCGACACCCATGTCGCGTCCAAAACGCGTCCTGAGCGCGTCCTGGGCGAGGTCGTTGACCTCCCCTACCATGCACAAAACCCCCTCTGACCGGGGGTTTCGTAAGCTCCGGGGGTGAGACTCGAACTCACAACCAACGGATTAACAGTCCGCTGCTCTGCCGATTGAGCTACCCCGGAAAGCCGTGGCATGGTACCAGAGGGCCGGAAACCGACCGCACCGGCCATGTGCCAGAATCCCCGTCGACCAGCCGGAGGCGACGTGAAGTTCAGAACCGGATTGTTGATCGGGATGGCCGTCGGGTACGTCCTGGGAGCCCGGGCAGGCCGAGACCGCTACGAACAGATCAAAGCCTTCGCCGCCGAAGCCGCCGAACACCCGGCGGTGGCCCAGCTCCTCGACCAGGGAACCGCCCTCGTCGACCTGGTCAGAGACACCGTCGCCGACGGGCTCGACGCCGGAGCCGGAGGCCTGCGGGCCGTCTCCGACCGGGTCTGAAAATCAGCCCTCCTCGAGGAAGCCTTCCAGGCGACGGGCGTTCTGGGGGTGACGCAGCTTGGCCAAAGCCTTCGTCTCCAACTGTCGGATCCGTTCCCGGGTGACGTTGAACTGCTCCCCCACCTCCTCCAAGGTCCGCACCCGACCGTCCTCCAAACCGAAACGCAGGATCAGCACCTGACGTTCCCGTTCGTTGAGACCTTCCAAAGCGTGGGCCAGATACTGCTGAAGCAGCCGGAACGTGGCCGCCTCCACCGGCACTTCGGCGTCGGAGTCTTCGACGAAGTCGCCGAGCGTCGAATCCTCCTCCTCGCCCACCGGCGTCTCCAACGAGACGGGACTCTGCGCGATCCGGCTCAGCTCGTCGACCCGTTCGGGTTCGACGTCCAGCTCGGCGGCGATCTCCTCGATGGTCGGTTCCCGACCGAGCTCCTGGGAGAGTTGGCGTTGGGTGCGGGTGAGTTTGTTGATCATCTCCACGACGTGGATGGGCACCCGGATGGTGCGGGCCTGGTCGGCGATCGCACGGGTGATCGCCTGGCGGATCCACCACGAGGCGTAGGTCGAGAACTTGAACCCTTTCCGGTAGTCGAACCGGTCCACCGCCCTCATCAACCCGAGGTTGCCCTCCTGGATGAGATCCAGCAACGGCATCCCCCTGCCGACGTAGTTCCGGGCGATCGAGACGACGAGACGCAGGTTCGCCTCGACCAGCCTGTCGTGGGCGGCCTGACCTTTCCGCACCGCCCGTTCCAGCAGCAGCCGGTCCTCGTCGGAGAGGTCGGGATCCTCCTTCAGCCTCGCCTCCGCCTTGCGGCCCGCCTCGAGCTGCATGGCCAGCTCGACCTCCTGTTGGGCGTCGAGCAGCCGGTAGCGTCCGATCTCCTGGAGGTACATCTTCACCGGGTCGGAGACGGCGACCAGCTCGTCGTCGTCCAAAGGCTGGTCGAGGACGTCTTCGCCGTCCTCGACGATGGTGATCCCCTTCGAACGAAGCTCCTCTGCGACCCGGTCGAAGGAGTCGGGAGGCGCCTCGACGTCCACCAGGTCCTGCTGCACCTCGTGCACGGTCAGGAACCCCCGCTGCGTGCCGCGGCGCACCAGCGCTTCGACGATCTGTTCGATCGGTGTGCTCAACCCGCCTCCCGGCTGCCTGGTCGTAGCCCCAACGCTATCAACTCTTTCGCCCCTTGCGCGCGGTCGACGTCCACACCGCCCGCACCGCCGCCTCCGTCAGCCGCCACCCCGCTTCTCCTGTTCGAGGCGGATCAGCTCCTGGAAGGTCTCGGCGTACTCGCGGCCGGAAGGGTCGAGGGTGGCGAGCCGCTCCCGCAGCACGGCGATCCGGTCGTCGAGACGGAACCGCCGGAGCCGGACCACCAACTCGCCCGGGTCTGCGAGGGGTCGATCGTCGAAGGCGAGCTCCCGCAGCAGCGACGTCACCGGATCGTCCCCCACGGGGAGCGGCAGCGCCGTACCCGGAGGTGTGTCACGCCGCCGCCCCTCCACCCGTCTCCACGCCTCCGCCACCGTTGGGTCGGCGAAGAGCTCGTCGGAGATCTCCACGCCGGCAAGATGCTCGGGGTTCGCCACGACGAGACGCAGCAGCTCCCGTTCCGCCCGCAACGACCCGGACGTCTCGCCCCGGCTCTCTGGCGCCACCTCCCTCCGGCGCCGACGGGGTCGACCCCCCACCGCCCGCCACACCAGGTCTTCGTCGATCCCGGTGGCCATCGCCACGAACCGGACGTATTCGGCTTTCGCCACCTCGTCGCCGACACGGGCGATCCGAGGGGCCACCGCACGGAGTGCCCGGGCTCTGCTCTCCGGTTCCGACAGGTCGAACCTGGCCAGCTCCCGTTCGATGAGGAACTGGAGGAGCGGTCGGGCCGACTCCACCGCCGCCACCAGCTCCTCGGTACGTCCCTCCTGGACGAGGTCGGCCGGGTCGAGACCCCGGGGCATCTCCGCGACCCGGACGTCCAGGTCGAGACGGACCGGATTCTCCAGTTCGTCGGCCCGCTGGGCGGCTCCCGCCCCCGCCTGGTCGGCGTCGAACGCCAGCACCACCCGGTCACAGAACCGGCGCAGCAGGTCGAAGTGTTCGTCGCCCAGGGCGGTGCCGCAGGTGGCGACCGCCACCCCCAGCCCTGCCCGGTGCATGGCGATCACGTCGGTGTAGCCCTCCACCACCACGGCGTATCCCCGCCGGGTGATCTCCCGTTTCGCCCGATCGAGTCCGTACAGCAGCCGAGACTTCTGGTAGATCCTGGTGTCGGGGGTGTTCAGGTATTTCGGTTGGCCGTCGCCGAGGATCCGACCTCCGAACCCGACGGGGTCGCCCCGAAGGTCGAAGACCGGGAACAGCACCCGGCCCCGGAAATAGTCGTAGAGACGTCCGCCCCGGCCCCGTCGGGCCAGGCCGGCGTCGATCATCGTCCGGTCGGCGATCCCCGCCGCCCGCAGCTCCCTCACCAGCTCGTCCCGGCTTTCGGTGTCGGGGGCGTAGCCGATCTTGAACTCGTCGACCACGTCGGCCCCGTATCCGCGACCCCGCAGATAGGCCCTGGCCGGTCCGGCGTCGGGTGCGGTCTTCAGGCGCCGCCGGTAGACGTCGACGGCCAGCCTCACCGCCTCCACCAGGCGTTCCCGTTCGCCCCGTCGTTTCGCCGCCGTCGGGTCCGCCTCCACATGGATGCCGGCCCGGGACGCCAACAGCTCCACCGCCTCGTTGAAGTCGAGACCCTGGCTCTCCTGGACGAAGGTGAACACGTCCCCGCCGGCCCCACATCCGAAACAGTGGTACAGCCCCCGAGCCGGGTCGAGGGACATGGACGGCGTCTTCTCCTGATGGAACGGGCAGATGGCCTTGTAGGTCCGTCCCACCCGCTTCACCGTCGTCACGGCGCCGACCAGGTCCACGATGTTGGTGGCGGCCCGGACCCTGTCGATGTCCTCGCGGCGATACACCGCGGTGAACATACCAGCGGACCCGACCCGGCCGGGAAGGGTTCACGGCGGTTCGGCGACGAACTCGACGTACACCTCGACGACGTCGGAGACGTTGGCGACACCCCGCACCGACGGGATACGGAGACCGAACTCGGAACGGGAGACGACCCCGACCGCTTCACCGACCAGGCGGTCGCCCTCCACCGTGGCCGACACCGTGACAGAGACCGGCCTGGTGACGTCCCGGACCGTCAGCGTGCCGATCACGACCGCCTCCACCGTGTCGCCCGAACCGGACACCCGGACCTCGCCGACGTCGATGGGGACGAAGGAGATGTAGGGGTAGGTCTCGGTGTCGAGGATGAGGCGTCTCAACGCCATGTCCCGCAGCGCCGAACCGGTGTCGAAGGCCCGGGCGTCGACACGGATCTCGCCGAGCCGCACCGACGACGGGTCGGAGAGGTCCACCGTGAAGCGGCCCGACACGGCTTCGGAGATCCCCACCACCACGTTCGGGCTTCCCCGCAGCTCCTCGTCGACGACGAACCCGGCGACGGTGCCGGCGGTGAACACGAACTCGGTGAACGCCGGGGCCGTGGTCGGCAGTGGCGTCGGCGACACCTCCTCTCCTCGCGTCCAGATCGCCACGGCGACGGCAACGACACCGAGAACGGCGAACGCCCGGACGACGGCTCGGTTCACCGGACCCTCCTCATCGGCCCACGTTCCCGCAGCCAGGTGAGGGGACGGTTCGACAGATGTGAAGAGTCGATGAGGTCAGACTTCGAGCTTGTCCCGCAGGTAGTCGACTAGCCGGTCCATCGACACCCGATCCTGCAGCATCGTGTCACGGTCCCGGACGGTCACCGCGTGGTCCTCCAGCGAATCGAAGTCGAAGGTGACGCAGTACGGCGTCCCGATCTCGTCCTGTCGGCGGTAGCGGCGACCGATGGACTGGGTGACGTCGAACTCCAACATCCAGTGGTGACGGAGGGCGTCGGCGAGCTTCGCCGCCGGCTCCACCAGCTCGGGTTTCTTCGACAGCGGCAGCACCGCCAGCTTGTAGGGGGCGAGACGATGATGCAGCCGCAACACGACCCGGGTTTCGCCGTTCACCTCCTCCTCGGTGTAGGCGTCGATGAGGAAGGCGAAGGTGGTGCGGGTCGCTCCGGCCGCCGGCTCGATCACATGGGGGAAGAACCGCTCGCCGGTCTGTTCGTCGAAGTAGCGGAGGTCGACACCGGAATGCTCGGCATGTTGACGAAGGTCGAAGTCGGTCCGGTTGGCGATCCCTTCCAGTTCGTCCCATCCCCACGGGAAGAGGTATTCGACGTCGACGGTGGCCGCCGAATAGTGGGACAGCTCGTCTTCGCTGTGGGGTCGGATCCGCAGATGCTCCTCGGTCATCCCCAGGTCCAGATACCACTGGCGCCGGTGGTCCACCCAGTATTCGAACCAGCGGCTGCTCTCCTCGGGCCGGCAGAAGAACTCCATCTCCATCTGCTCGAACTCGCGGGTCCGGAACACGAACTGCCCCGGGGTGATCTCGTTGCGGAAGGACTTGCCGATCTGGGCGATCCCGAACGGCAGCTTGAGACGGCAGGTGCGACGCACGTTCTCGTAGTTGATGAAGATGCCCTGGGCGGTCTCCGGCCGCAGGTAGACGAGGTTCTCCTCGGCCTCCACCGGACCCATGAACGTCCGGAACATCAGGTTGAACTGGCGGGGTTCGGTGAACTGGCCCCGCAGTCCGCAGCTCGGACACTGATCGGGATCCTCCAGCTTGTCCTGACGGAACCGCTGATGGCAGTTGCGGCACTCGACGAGAGGATCGGTGAAGACCTGCTCGTGACCGGAGGCCACCCACACCCGACGGGACTGGATGATCGCCGAATCCATGCCGACCACGTCGGGCCGGAGCTGGACCAGCGACCGCCACCATTCGTTCTTGACGTTGCGGAGCAGTTCGGTCCCCAACGGCCCGTAGTCGTAGGCGGATCGAAGCCCGCCGTAGATCTCCGACGACGGGAACACGAAGCCACGCCGTTTGGACAGGTTGACGATGGTGTCGAGCGAGATGGACATCCTGGTCCGAACTTGGGGGGACCGGCATTGTAGACCCGGTGTCGGTGCCCACCGCCCGACCCGCCCGGCTACGCCCTCCCGAACCTCCGTTCACGGGACTGGTATTCGACCACCGCCTCCAGGAGGGCGTGACGGTCGAAGTCGGGCCAGAGGATGCCGGGGAAGGAGAACTCGGCGTAGGCGGACTGCCACAGGAGGAAGTTGGACAGTCGATGCTCCCCCGACGAGCGGATCACCAGGTCCACGTCGGGCATGTCCGGGAGGTAGAAGCGGGATGAGAAGGTCTCCTCGTCGATCGTGTCCGGATCGAGCGCACCCCGTGCCGCCTCGGCGGCGAGGCGGCGGGCGGCGGTGGTGAGCTCCCGGCGGCTGCCGTAGTTGAACGCGAACACCAAGGTGAGGCGGTCGTTGTTCCTGGTGAGCTCTTCCGCTTCCGCCATGTGCCGCCGGTTCCGGTCGGGGATGCGGGGGTCGTCGAGGTCGCCGGCGAAACGCATCCGCACCCCGTCGGCGTGGAGGTCGTCCCGACGGCGGAGCAGCAGATCCTCGTTGAACCACATGAGGAACTCCACCTCTTCGGGCGACCGGTTCCAGTTCTCGGTGGAGAACACGAACGCGGTGAGCCATTCGATGCCGATCTGCAACGCCCCCTCGACGGTGTCGAAGAGCGCCTTCTCCCCGGCCATGTGCCCGGCGGTGCGGGGAAGCCCCCGGGCGCGCGCCCAGCGTCCGTTCCCGTCGAGGATCAACCCGACGTGGCGGGGGATCCGCTCCGGGTCGAGCCGGGACAGGTCAAGGGTGTCGCCTGTGGTCACCGCTCCAACATCCCGAGGCTCACCAGGTGGCGGTCGAGATGGTATTCGACGAACCGCCGGGCCACCCCCATCGCCTCGGCGGCCAGCTCGTCGCGGCCGCCCGTCACCTCCGCCAGATCGACCCGGGCGAGGGCGGCGAGCCGCTCGGTGACGCCGGACCGCAGACGCACCGCCCCCTCCACCCGGCAGCGGTCACACACCACCCCGCCGCCGGAGAAACTGAACCGGCCCAGACCGTCGCCCCTCCCGCACGACGCGCACGCGACCAGGGCCGGAGCCACCCCGACGACGTCGGCCAGTTTGAGCAGGAACGAGGTGACCAGGTCGGGACCGCCCGCACCTGCCTCCAGCGCCCGGAGGCCCCGGTGAAGCAGCAGGAAGAGACGATGCGACGGCTCCCCCTCCTGGGCGACGGCGTCGGCCGCCTCCACCATGGTGGAGGCGGCGGTGACCGCCGGAAGGCTCGCCCGCAGCGCCGGGAACGACTCGATGAGCTCCACCTGGGTGATCGTGTCGAGGTTCCGCCCCTCGTACAGGATGAGGTCGACGTGGTTGAAGGGTTCGAGCCTCCCCCCGAACCGGCTCTTCGTCTTCCGCACACCTTTGGCGACGGCCCGGACCTTCCCGGAGTTGGGACTCAGCACCACGACGACCTTGTCGGCCTCCCCGAAGGGGAACCCCCGCAACACGATGCCTTGGTCGCTCCGCAACGCCATCAGGCACTCGAGGGTACCGGCCTCCTGGGGCGACATGGCGACACCTGGGCGCAGGCGGGATCCGACCCGTACACTGTGATACGGCATGGCCCTGCTCAGCGAGATGGAACGCCAAGAGTTCGCCGCCTCCTACCCGGAGTGGCGGCTCGGAGAGGACGACATCCAACGGACCTTCACGTTCCGGGATTTCACCGAAGCGATGGGGTTCGTCACCGAAGTGGCGCTCGTCGCCGAGAAAGCCGGGCACCATCCCGACATCGAGATCCGCTGGAATCAGGTGACTCTCACCCTCTCGACGCATTCCGAAGGCGGCCTCACCCGCCGCGACACCGACCTCGCCGCCCAGATCTCGGCGTTGACCCCCTGACCCGCCGCCCCATCCCGGGTAGCCTGACGGTATGACCCCGCTGCTGGACGCCACCGCCCGGCGAGTCGCCGAACTGGCCGCCGACGAACGGCTGGCGGAGGCAGCGTTGGAGATCTCCGCCCTCGACCATCCCGGTGTCGACCGCCGACGCTACCTGGACCGCCTCGACGACCTGGCCGGTCGGGTCGACGGAGACAACCATCTGGCCCTGCGTCGGGTGATCGCCATCGCCGAAGGGATCGGCGGCAACGTCGACGACTACTACCACCCCGACAACAGTTTCCTCGACCGGGTCCTCGACACCCGCCGCGGCAACCCGATCACCCTGTCGCTGCTGTGGATCGAGGTGGGTCGGCGAGCTGGGATCGAGATGCAGGGGGTGGGCCTCCCCGGCCACTTCGTCGTCTTCGCCGGAGGCCAGCTCGTCGATCCGTTCCACTACGGGGAAGCGATCGGGTTCGACGAGGCAGCCCGGCTCGTCGCCGACGCCCTCGGAGGGTCACCCCGCCTCGACCGGACATGGCTCGAACCGGTCAGCGGGGTGCGGGTCCTCATCCGGCTGCTCCGCAACCTGGAGCAGATCTTCCGGGAACGGGCCGACGTCGAGGCCCTCGAATGGGTCTTCGCCTGTCTCGGTGCCCTCGCCCGGGTCGCCGCCGACCCGTCGGTCAGCCCCTGAACCCGAGCCGGTCGAGGAGGTGGGGACGCCGCTGCCAGTCGGGCTCCACCTTCACCCGCAGATCCAGATGCACCTTCGTGCCGAACAGGACCTCCAGCTCTTCGCGGGCTTCGGTGCCTGCCGCCCGGAGCACCGAACCGCCTTTGCCGATGACGATCCCCTTCTGGGAGTCCCGTTCCACGATCACCCGGGCTTCGACCACCAGCAGCTCCCCCCGCCGGTACATGTCGTCCACCACCACCGCCACCGAATGGGGTAGCTCCTCCCGGAGGCGGCTCAGGAACTTCTCCCGGATGATCTCGGCGGCCACCACCTCCTCGGGTTGGTCGGTGACCATGTCCGGGGGGAAGTAGAGGGGCCCCTCCGGGAGCCGCTCGACGACCTCGTTCACCAGCGGCGCCAGGTTGGCGCCCTTCAACGCCGACACCGGCACGTACGCCCCGAAATCCCAGTTCGACGCTTCGAGGAGTTGGGCGGCCACCTGCTCTTTGCCGGCCTTGTCGACCTTGTTCACCGCCACCACCACGTCGGCGTCGGCGGCTCGGAGACGGTCGGCGATGAGCCGGTCCCCCGGGCCGATCGGTGCGGTGGCGTCGATGACGAAGACGACGGCGTCGGCTTCGGCGAGGGTGCCGTAGACGAGGGAGTTGAGACGGTTGCCCAGCTCCGTCTTCGGCTTGTGGAGGCCGGGGGTGTCCACGAAGACCACCTGGTAGACGGGGCGTCCTTCGTCGTCGGTGCCGGTCAACACCCCCCGGATGGCGTTGCGGGTGGTCTGGGGCCGGCTGGAGATGATGGCCACCTTGCGACCGACCAGGGCGTTGACGAGGGTGGATTTGCCGACGTTGGGCCGGCCTACCACGGGCACGAACCCGGACTTCACGCCGAACCCTCGGCCCCGACCCGACCGGACCGTTCCACCCGCACCTTCGAGACACGGCGGCCCTGCACCCGGGTGACGACGAGGGAGACACCGTCGACGTGGAAGCGTTCGCCTTCCCGAGGGACCCGACCGGCCAGACCCAACACCAGGCCTCCCACCGTGTCCCAGTCCTCGTCGGGGAGGTCCGCCCCCACCTCCACCGACAGCTCCTCCACCGGGAAGCGGGCGTCGACCAGCCACACCCCGTCCCCTTCCTCGACGATCAGCGGCTCCTCGTCGTCGTATTCGTCGACGATCTCCCCGACGAGCTCCTCCAGCAGGTCTTCGATCGTGACCAGGCCTGCAGTCCCCCCATATTCGTCCACCACCACCGCCATGTGTGCCTTCGACGCCTGCATCTCCCGCAACAGGTCGGAGACCCGTTTCGTCTCCGGCACAAAGTCGATGGGACGCATCACCTCGGCGACCGTCTCCGGCATACGGCCCGAGGTGACCGCCGGCAACAGGTCCTTCACGATCACCATCCCCACCACGTCGTCGATGTCGTCGCCGGTGACGGGCAGACGGGAGAAGCCGTGTTCGGCGACCAGCTCCAACAGGGTGCGGATGGAAGCGTCCCGGGAGACCGTCACCATGTCGGTGCGGGGCACCATCACCTCCCGCACCAGGGTGTCGGAGAACTCGAGGACCGACGAGATCAGCTCGATCTCGTCGCGGTCGGCCTCGTCGTCGAGCCCTTCTTCCTCCTCCTCGTCCTCTTCTTCTGTGAGCATGTCGGTCGCCTTCGACCCGACCGCGACCGCCGGTGCGAGGAGGCCGACGAAGCGGTAGGCGAGGGTCCGAGGTCGGGCACGACCGATCGCCCTCGGCACGAGGTCCCCCAACAGCACCAGCGACAGCCCGAGCAGCACCATCGCCACGACCAGCGCCGGTGGGCGGAGGCGGGTGGTGAGCAGCCACGTCCCGGGGATGGCGGCGGCCATCAGCAGCGCCGAATGGACCACACCCAGCGCCGACGGGATCGCCTCTCGGCTCTCCAACAGGACGGCCGCCTGCTCCGCCCCGCGGGTTCCCGCACCGGCGTCGTGGAGGGCGTCGGCCCGGGGAGTCAACACGAGGGAGGTTCCGGCGGCCCGGAGGACGCCGGCGAGGGCGGTGAACCCGGCGACGAGGAGCAGGGCGAGCGCATCGGCGATCATCTGCGGACCATCCCCACCTCGGCCAGCAGCTCCCGTTCGCGCCGCTCCATCAGCTCGGCGTCGGCGTCGTCGACGTGGTCGTAGCCCAACAGATGCAGCAAGCCGTGGACGACCATCAGCGCCATCTCCGACTCGAACGTGGTGCCGAGGCGTTCGGCCTGGGCGGCGACCCGGCCGGGGGCGATGACGACGTCCCCGAGGACGAGGGGCGGCGCATCCGGAGGACGGTCGGGGATGGTGCCCGGCTGGAGCCGTTCCAGCGGGAACGCCAGCACGTCGGTGGGACCTTCCCGTTCCATGAACCGACGGTTGTACGCGGCGATGACCTCGTCGGAGGTGAACACGATCGACACCTCGGTGTCGTCCGGAAGCCCCTCGCCTGCCAGCACCACTTCGGCGAGGCGTCGGAGACCGGCGGTGTCCACCGGCAGGTCCTGCTCGTCGGTGACGTCGATGTTCACCGACGCTCCTCGTTCGGTCTCGAAGGGTCGTCCAACGTCAACTGCCCGGGAAGTTCGGATAGGGGATACGCTGATGGTAGTGGCCGACCATGGCGTCGATGAAGGCCTTGCGGATCTTCGTCAGCTCGGCCATCGTCAACGGCGCCTCGGAGAGCTGGCCGTCGTCGAGTTTCTCGTCGACGACCCGGTTCACGACCTTCTCGATCGCCTCGGCGGTGGGTTCGTGGTCTCCGAAGTTGGCTCGACAGGCCCCTTCGACGCTGTCGGCGAGCATCACGATCGCCATCTCCTTCGTGCGGGGCTTGTGCCCGGCGTGCCGGTAGTCGTCCGGGTCGACGTCTTCGTCCCCGTAGAGCTCCCTCGCCTTCTCGTAGAAGTACCGCATGATGGCGTCGCCATGATGGCTGGTGATGCCCTCCGCCACCTCCGAGGGGATCTTGTATTTCTTGGCGAGCCGTACGCCGTCGAGGACGTGGCGGCGGATGATCTCGGCGGACTGTTCGGGAGGCAACGAGTCGTGGGGGTTGGGGATCCCGAACTGGTTCTCGATGAAATAGGTGGGGTTCTCGGTCTTGCCGATGTCGTGGTAGTAGGCGGCGGCCCGGGCCAGCAGGTTGTTGGCGCCGATCGACCGGGCGGCGGCGTCGGCGAGGGTCCCCACCATGAGGGAATGGTTGAACGTCCCGAACGCCTTCTCCTGGATGAGTTGGAGGGCCTCGTGGTTGCGGTCGGTGAGCTCGAGGATCCGCAGGGTGGTGGTGATGTCGAACAGCGACTCGAAGAACGGAAGCGCCGCCAAGGCGACCAGCGCCGACACGACCGCCCCAGCGAATGCCCAGGCGACGTCCTGGCCGATATCGGCGATGGTGGTGTCGGCGCCGCTGTCGAAGAACCAGGACACCGCCCCGGCGATCAGCCCCACCGTCACCGCCGAGATCACCACCGAGTTCCGGAACGCCCGCCGGGTCGACACCGCCGACACGTACCCGATCGGCGCCATCGTCGCCAGCAGGGCGAAGACGGTCACGCCCAGCTCCCTCGTGCCGACGGCGGTGAGGATCGCCATCGTCAACGCCATGAGCGCCCCCATGCGGGCGTCGAACAACACGGCCGCCAGGTAGCCGAAGGCCACGGCGGGAAGGATGTACCAGCTCGTCGGCTCGGCCAGCGCCACGGTGAGCCGCACCGACCCGGCGGCGAGGACGATCAGCAGACCCAGCAGCCCCACCATCCTCGGCTTCTGCCAGAACTGCGGCCGGAACCGGGCGAGGTAGAAGCCGAGGAGGGCGACGATCACTACGAGGACCGCAGCCATGGCCGCCGCGTCGAGGCTGTCCCCGGCGTCCGCCCCGGTCGCCTCGATCGCCTTGAGTTGGATCTCGTTCTCGATCTGGTCGCCTTCGGCGACGATCACCTTCCCGGCTTCGAAGGGCACGGTCTGGACGGGGACCGCGTCCCTCGCCTCCTGTCGGGCCGCCGCCGTGGCCTGCTCGTCGACGAAGACGTTGCGTTGCAGGAACAGGGCGACGATGTCGGCGGCGGCCGCCTGGGCGGCCAGGTCGCGCTGGCCGGTCTCGTCCACCACGAGGGGCGGACTGGCGATCACGGTGTTTTTTCGTTCCGTCAGATCTTCGACGCTGCTGATCCCCCGTTCGAACTCGCTGTCGAGGCGTTGCAGCACCGCTTCGGAGATCTTCGTGAGCTGTTCGGGCTGGCCGATCGCCCGGCGGACCACGTCGGCGCTCGCCACGGTGACGAGGGTCCGGAGGGTCTCCTCCCGCAGCGTCCCGTAGGAGGTTCGCAGTTCGGCCACCTGGACTTCCAAGGGACGGATCATCGGGGCCACCCCGATCGGGTCGGCGGCGCATTGGACGCCGTCACGGCACACGAGCTCCTGGGAGGCGTTGTCGGTGGAGAACGAGAAGTTGGTGGGGAACTCGGGGTCGCGGGTGTCGACGGTGAGCACGACGTCGCCTACCGGCACCTCCACGACGAAGCTGCCGTCGGTCTGGGTCTCCCCCTTGTAGACGCCACCGTCACCGGCCGTCGCCACGACGGTCACCCCGGGCAGGCCGGCGTCGGGGAGTCCCAGCTCGCCCGGCTCCACGTCGAAGATCCCGTCGCCGTCTACGTCGACGAAGAGTGAACCGACCAGCTCGGTGAACTCGGGTTCGGGCGGGGGTGCGGTGGTCGTCGTCGTCCCGGCCTCTCCCCCGCCGGGTTCGGTCGTCGTGGTGGTCGTCGACGACGTCGGTGCCGGTTCGGGGATCGTCGTGGTCGCCGACGGGACCGGCTCCTCCAGGACTCCCGACGTCACCGAAAGGAAGAGGGTCTCGACCCCCTGTTTGGCCTCGTCTTCGACGTCGAAGTTCCGGATGGTCTTCGGCTCGACCTGCGCCGCCGCCTCCTCCCGGAGCGCCGCCGTGGCGGCTTCGTCAACGACGTCGGCGTCCCGACGGGCGATGTAGTCCCGGGTCGCCTCGTCGCCGACCGCCAGCTTCGGGGTGGTGGGTTGGGCACCGACCGCCAACGCCACCCAGGTCAGGGCAACGGTGGCCACCAGGATGAGGACCCGGAGCCGTCCGCCGGTCATGAGACCCCCTCGAACCGGGCGTAGGCTTCGACGATGGCGGCGACCACCCGATGCCGAACGACGTCGCGGCTGGTCAGTTCGACGAACGCGACGCCGGGGATGCCGTCGAGGATCTTGCGGACCACCGCCAGGCCCGACTGCTGCTGGCTCGGCAGGTCGGTCTGGGTGATGTCGCCGGTGATGATCATCTTCGAGTTGAAGCCGAGGCGGGTGAGGAACATCTTCATCTGTTCGGGAGAGGTGTTCTGCGCCTCGTCGAGGATGATGCAGGCGTCGTTGAGGGTCCGTCCCCGCATGTAGGCGAGGGGCGCGATCTCGATGGTGTTCCGTTCGATGAGCCGCGCCGTCTCGTCGGGTCCCAGCATGTCCCAGAGGGCGTCGTAGAGGGGCCGTAGGTACGGGTCGACTTTGGCGGTGAGGTCGCCGGGCAGGAACCCGAGCCGCTCCCCCGCCTCCACCGCCGGACGGGTGAGGATGATACGCCGCACCGAACCGGACACGAGCGCCTCGACGGCCGCGGCCATCGCCAGGTAGGTCTTCCCCGTCCCCGCCGGGCCGATCCCGAAGGTGAGGGTGTTGTCCCTGATCGCCTCGATGTAGCGCTGCTGGCCTCGGGTCTTCGCCCGGACGGTCTTGCCTCGTCCGACGGAGATGGTCTCGGTGAGCACCCCCGAAGGGCTCGGCACCTTCTCCCGAACCATCTCGACGACACGCTCCACCCGGGTGCCGTCCACCGGTTCACCTTCCTGGACGAGGATGAGCAGCTCCTCCAGGACCGTCTCGGCGGCTTCGACGTCTTCGTCGGGCCCGGCCAGCGACAGCTCATTGCCGCGCGCGACCAGCCGCACCGTCGGGAACAGCTCCTCGACTTTGCGGAGGTTCGCGTCCCCGGCGCCCAACAGCTCCAACATGAGGTGGTTGCTGGGGACGCGCAGGCGGCGTTCGATGGTGTCTGACGTCACGGAAGACCCTGCCCGAACGGGCCCAGGCAGTATACCCCGGGTCGTCGACTCCGCCTCAGCCGTCCTCCACCCGCTCCGAGCCGGCGCCTGTCTCGGAGCTGTCTTCTCCGGCCTCGGCGAGGAGGCCGGCCAGGATCTTCAGGTCGCTTTGGCGGACGGTGAGCGCCGGGCTGGACCCGTCCTGTCGCATACGGTGGATCGCCTGGAGGAACCGGTCGATCACTTCGGCTCGGCGGCCGGAGATCTGTTCGGCGGCGGCGATGTCGACGACGATCCGGTCTTCGTCGTCGGGCCCGGTCGGCAGAAGGGAGGCGGGCGACACCCGGTAGAGGGCTGCGAGGCGGTACAGGCGGGGAACCGACAGGTTCCGTTCCCCCCGCTCGTAGGCACCCAGTACCGACGCACGGAATTCGTGTCCGGACTTCTCCTCCACGTCGAGCAGCGACCATCCACGCGCCCGACGGGCGGCTCGCAGTCGTTCTCCCAACGCCCGGTTCAGGTCCCTCACGAACATGCCTCCCGATGTGCCTCGTCCCTTCCAGCCACGGCCATCCTACCACTCAGAGTGGTCGTTGCGCGCTGGGAGTCACATTCGGGGTGGCGCCCTTCACCGGTGACGGCGCCTCCGCCGCCGAACGGGGCGTTCATCCCGCAGCTCGGCGAACCGCATCAGCAGGTCCTCCTCCTCCGGTGTGAGGTCCCGGGGCACCTCCACCGCCACCTGCACGACGAGATCTCCCCGCCCCCGGCGGCCCAGGTGGGCGGTGCCCCGCCCCGGGATCCGGGTCGACCAGCCCGGCTGGGTGCCGCGGGGGATCTCGACGGTCTCGGTGCCCCCTTCCAGGAGAGGGACCTCCACCTTGGTGCCCAAGGCCGCCTCGGCGATCCCCACCGTCACCCGGTGGATCAGGTCGTCCCCGGAGCGTTCGAACCGTTCGTCGGGGGCGACCTCGATCGTCACGTAGAGGTCGCCGGGCCGGCCCCCCTGGCCGGCGGCTTCGCCTTCACCGGTCATCCGCAGCCGCGTCCCCGTGGACACCCCGGCGGGGATCTCCACCCTGACGGTCCGACGGTCCGGATGCACGCCCTGGCCGAAGCAACGGGGACAGGACTCGGAGACGACCTCACCCGACCCGCGGCATCGGTCGCATTCGGCCACCGACATCACCGTCCCCAACAGTCCCCGCCGCGCCACCCTCACCGCACCGGCGCCGCCACATGTCGGGCAGGTCGATCGAAGGGTGCCAGGCTTGGCGCCGCTGCCTCCGCACAGGCTGCAGACGACGTTGGTCTCGAAACCGACCTCCGCCTCCGTCCCGAAGGCGGCCTCCGCCAGGCTCACCTTCACCCGGGCGACCACGTCCCGGCCCCGCGGACGGGACGTCGGACCCCGCCGGGTCCCGAAGGGACCGACGTCCCCGAACACCGAGCGTAAGAGGTCGTCGAAGCTCCCGAACCCGGCGAACAGGTCGCCGAGGTCGACGGATTCGCCCCGGTCGTAGGCCCGTCGACGCTCCGGATCCGACAGCACCTCGTAGGCCTCCGCCACCTCCCGGAACCTCGCCTCGGCAGAAGGGTCGTCCGGGTTGGCGTCCGGGTGGGTGTCCCGGGCGAGACGCCGGAACGCCCGTTTGATCTCTTCCTGGGACGCGTCCCGGGAAACCCCCAGGACGGCGTAGTAGTCCTTGGCCATCGGTTATCCGCTGATCCGGTCCCCGAGCTCTCGGCCGATCTCCTCCACCGCCGAGATGGCCTTCTTGTAGTCCATCCTCATCGGACCGATCACGCCCACCCGACCTTCCCCGCCGGTGGCGACGGGGAACGTGGTCGAGACCACCGCCAGGTCCTCGACGGGGAGGTCGTCGCCGATCTGGATGTAGGTGCCCGACGCCCGAGCGAGGATGTCGAGGATCATCGCCTCACGCTCCAGGACTTCGAGCACACGGTGGACCGTCTGGAGGTCGTCCCAGATGGCGGGCATCCGCCTCGCTCCGCCGACGTACAGTTCGGAATGCTCGGCGGCGGCCTGGCCCACCCCGGCGGCGAGGACGTCGAGGGCGGCTCGGGCCGGCTCCGAAAGGCGCGTGCCGGCGGCGCCGACCGCCTCCACCGCCGTCAGCTCTCCACCCACCAGCGCACCCGCCAGCAGCCGCTCCACCTCCGCCAGCTCGGTCGAGTCGACCGGTTCGGGCAGGTCACAGGCTTCCTGGCAGACCTGTCCCGATTCGGTGACGATCACCAGCAGCGCCCGTTCGGCGGTGAGCTGGACCACGTGGAGCGCTTTGACTTTCTCCCCCGTCGGTCGCGGCCCCACCACCACCGCCGGGTAGTGGGTGACGTCGGCCAAGAGCTGACTGGTGGCCTTGAGCAGCCGGCTCAGCTCCATGTGGACCGTGTTGAAGAACGTGGCGATCCGCTCGCGGGTCCGGCCCCGCAGCCGAGGGGGGGTGAGATGATCGACGTAGTAGCGGTATCCGGCGGCGGTCGGGACGCGCCCCGCCGACGTGTGAGGCTGCGCGACGTACCCCTCCGCCGCCAAGGCGGCGAGGTCGTTGCGCACCGTGGCGCCCGACACGTCGAGCCCGGTCCGCTCGAGGATCGTCCGTGAGCTGACCGGCTCGCCCGAGGCGATGTACTCCTCGACGAGCGCCCGGAGGACCGTGGCTCGTCGATCCTCCAGCATGGACATCACGTTAGCAGTCACCCCGGACGACTGATAAAGGTGGGTGACGCCCGGAGGGGCCGGCCGTCAGCGGAGCACCAGCCTCGTCACCGTGTCGGTGAGGAGCGGCCGCCTCACCACCAGGCGATCCCCCCGAACCTCGACCACCCCGGCGGCGATGAGGCGTCGCCCCTCCTCCGAGTCGACCAAGGCCTGCCCGGCGTCGCCGAGACGGACCCCGGCGGCCCGACGGAGGCCCAACATGAGCCGTTCCCGCTCTGCCTCCTCCCCGGCCACGACCTCGGTCGCCTGGACCGGCCCGATCCCCGCCTCCACCCTCCGCAGGTAGGTGTCGAGACGGCGGACGTTCACCTTCCGGACGCCGTCCCGGAAGCCGTGGGCGCCGACACCGAAACCAAGGTACTCCCCCCGGGCCCACACCGTCAGGTTGTACCGGCAGGCGTGGCCGAGGCGGGCCAGGTTCGAGACCTCGTAGCGGACCAGACCGGCCGCGGTCGCCTTCACCTGGGCGAGCTCCCACCGGTCGGCCTGCGCGTCCGGGTCGGGCGGCGGTGCCCCGGCCCGGACCGCCCGCCACAGGTCGGTGCCCGGCTCCACCGTCAGGGCGTACACGGAGAGATGGTCGGGGTCGAGGGCGAGGGCGGCGTCGAGGGTCGCCTCCCACGAGGCCGTGTCCTCGGCCGGATGCCCGTAGATGAGGTCGAGGTTCACCGACCGGAACCCCGCATCCCGGGCCGTCTCCACCGCCCGGGCCACGTCCCCGGGTCGGTGACGGCGCCCCAGGGCGGCGAGCACGTCCGGGTCGAAACTCTGGGCGCCGAACGACACCCGCCCGAAACCGGCCGCTGCCAGCTCCGCCGCCAGAGCCGGGGTCCAGTCCTCCGGGTTCGCCTCCAACCCCACTTCGGCGTCGACGGCAAGCCCGAACCGGGCGGCCAACGCCTCGACCACCGACGCCAGCCGCCATCCACCGAACCGCGACGGTGTCCCCCCTCCGAAGGAGACGGCGTCGAGGGGACGCCAGGGCGGTTCGGCGGCGATCTCGTCTGTGAGCGCCCGCAGGTACCGGTCGGCGTCTTCGTCCCGCCCGACCACGACGACGAAGTCGCAATATGGGCACAGCCGGGCACAGAAGGGGATGTGGACGTAGGCCCCAGCCCATTCGGCGGCCCGGTCGGCGAGCTCCGGCGAGTCGGGAGCCGTCACCGGTCGACTTTGAGCGCCTCGACGAAGGCCTCCTGGGGGACCTCCACCGAGCCCACCATCTTCATCCGCTTCTTGCCTTCCTTCTGGCGCTGGAGGAGCTTCTTCTTTCGGGTGACGTCTCCCCCGTAGCATTTGGCCAGCACGTCCTTGCGTTTCGCCTTCACCGTCTCCCTGGCGATGATCCGGCTGCCGATCGCCGCCTGGATCGGCACGTCGAAGAGTTGGCGTGGGATCAGCTCGCGGAGACGTTCGACCATGGCCCTGCCGTAGGAATAGGCCTTGTCGCGGTGCACGATCGACGAGAAGGCGTCGACGGGTTGGCCGTTCAACAGGACGTCCACACGGACCAGGTCGGCTTCACGGTATCCGGCCGGTTCGTAGTCGAGGCTGGCGTAGCCCCGGGTCCGGGATTTGAGCTGGTCGAAGAAGTCGAAGACCACCTCGGCGAGGGGCAGCAGATAGATGAGCTCCACCCGTTCCGGCCCCAGATACTGCATGTCGACCATCTCCCCCCGCCGTCCCTGCACCAGCTCCATGATCGCCCCCACGTATTCGGAAGGGGCGACGATCATCGCCCGCACGTAGGGTTCTTCGATGGAGACCAGCTCGCCCGGGTCGGGCATGTCCTGCGGTGATCGGATCTCCCGGCGCTCCCCCGACGACCTCACCACCCGGTAGGCGACCGACGGGGCGGTGGCGACCAGGTCGAGGTCGTATTCCCGTTCGAGGCGTTCCCGGACGATCTCCATGTGCAGCAACCCGAGGAACCCGCAACGGAACCCGAATCCGAGGGCCCGCGAGGTCTCCGGTTCGTAGACGAGGGAGGCATCGTTGAGGGCCAGCTTGTCGAGGGCCTCCCGGAGCCGAACGAAATCGTCGCCGTCGGTGGGGAAGATCCCGGCGAACACCATCGGTTTGGGCTCCGCGTACCCGGGGAGTGCCTCTTGGGCCGGACGGACGGCGCTCGTCACCGTGTCCCCGACTTTGATCCGGCCGATCTCCTTCACCCCGGTGATGAGGTACCCCACTTCACCGGGGCCGAGGACGGCGACGGGCCGGGCGGCGGGGGTGAGCACACCGACCTCGGTGGCGTCGTGGCTTTCGGCGGTCGCCATGAACCGGAGCCGCTCCCCGCTGGACAGGCGCCCGTCGACCACCCGCACGTAACAGACCACCCCCCGGTAGGTGTCGTAGTAGGAGTCGAACACCAACGCCCGCAGCGGCGCCTCGGGGTCTCCCGACGGCGGTGGCACATCGGAGACGATCCGGGCCAGCAGCCGGTCGATCCCCTCCCCCGTCTTCGCCGACACCCGGACGACGTCTTCGGGCCTCCCACCGAGCACACCGGCGACCTCGGCCGCCACCCGGTCGGGGTCGGCCGACGGGAGGTCGATCTTGTTCACCACCGGGATGATCTCCAGTCCGGCGTCGATCGCCAGGTAGGCGTTGGCGATGGTCTGAGCCTGTACGCCTTGGGCGGCGTCGACCAACAGCACCGCGCCTTCGCACGCAGCCAGGGAACGGGACACCTCGTAGGAGAAGTCGACGTGGCCCGGCGTGTCGATCAGGTTGAGGACGTACCGCTCACCGTCGATGTGTTCGAGGCGCACCGCCTGGGCTTTGATGGTGATGCCCCGTTCCCGTTCGAGATCCATCGAGTCCAACACCTGGTCCCGCATGTCCCGTTCGGACAGCGCACCGGTGCGCTCCAACAGCCGGTCGGCCAGGGTCGACTTGCCGTGGTCGATGTGGGCGATGATGGAGAAGTTGCGGATGCGCGCTCGGTCGACCATGTCCTCAGGGGGTTCGGGGGGACCGCCGGAGATTGTACCGGTCTCCCCGCCACTGCTAGCCTCATGGGCCCGCCGGCGCCCCGGCACACACCGCCACCCTTTCGAGTCTTCACGTGGAGCAGGCATGGCCAACATCAAGTCCCAGATCAAGCGGAACCGACAGAACGAGAAACGCCGCCTTCGCAACAAGGCGGTGCGTTCGGAGATCAAGACCCGGATGAAACGGGCGATCGAAGCCGCCGAGATGGGCACCGACGACGTCGAGGAGCGTTTCCGCCTGGCCCAAAAACGCATCGACATGGCCGTCTCCAAAGGCATCCTCCACAAGAAGACGGCCGCACGCCGGAAGTCACGGCTCGCCAAGCGGATCGCCGCGGTCCGGGCCGACGCCTCGTCCTGATCGTCGCTCAGCGCCCCGAGTACCACCGGGCCAGCGCCACGGTCAGCCGTTCCATCGTCACCCGATGGAGCTCCTCGGGCGCCGACTTGAGGACCTTGTCGGCCCGGGTCAACGCCCCCAGCGCTCTCCGCAGCGACGAATCCTTCACCCGTCCCCGGGCACGCCACAGGTGTTCCGGCCGCCGGTCGGAGGGTCGTGCCCCGATCGCCTGACGGAACGTCTCCAAGTCGGGTGCGGAGGAAGCCAGGGCGCGCCGGCGGAGGTCGTTCTCCAAGGCGGCGAGGATCTGCAGGGGGTGGGTGTGGACGAACAGGTCGCCGAGGCGCCGGAGGGCTTCGTCGACCCGACCGGCGGCGACGGCGTCGGTGTAGTGCCACATCGGCTCGTCCGGGCGGTTCTTGAACCGCCGGAGGATCTCGTCTCGGGTGATCCTCCCTCCGGCCTCGGCGAGCTGGTCGAGGGCACCCTCCAGGGATCCCAGGTCGGTGCCGAAACGCTGAATGAGCGCCGCCTGCGCTTCGGGTCCCAGCTCGAGGCCCCGCTCGGCGGCGAGCTCGACGAGCCGCTTGGGGACGTCCCGTTCCTGGATCCGGCGGATCGTGACCGACGTCCCGACCTGTTCGACGGCTCGGACGACGACGGCTTTCGGTTTCCCCACGGAGACGAGCGCCACCGCCACCGCCTCCGGGTCGAGGCCGGTGAGGAGGTCGGCGAGGACCTCCGCCTCGGCGGCGGTGAGGTTCTGCACGTCGGCGAGCAACAGCCCCTGGCGGCCTCCGAACAGCGACGCCGACTGGAGGACAGGCACCATCGGCTCGACGTCGGCCCGCAGGGTCGCGCCTTCTCCGGCCCCGGAGGGGACGTCGACACGGACCACGTCTTCGGGGGCGACACCCTGGTCGGCCAGATGCGCTCTGGCCCGCCGCAGCGCCTCGTCACGTTCCGACGGTCCGGAACCGGACGGGGCGACGACGGAGAGAACGGAGGTCATGGCGGCACCCAACCTACCCGGCCGTCAGAGGGAATCGTCGAGGAGTCCGACCAGGTCGCACGCCTCGGCGACGTCGTGGACCCTGATGAGGTCGGCCCCGTGCTCGATCGCCAACGTGATGTAGGCCATCACCCGGTGGTCTTCCCGCTTCCGGGGGATCGGCACCAGCACCGGCGGCCCCACCTCCCGCACCACGTCGAGGCGACGGATCACGTCGAGCTGCATCTTCGTGTAGGCGTCGTAGTCGCCCGGATAGTTGATGGCGATCCCGGGATCCACGATCAGGCGGTCGATGCCGTCGGCGGCCAGGTCCGCCACCCGTTCGGTGAGCCACCGGGCGGTGACTTCGGCTTTGTCCCGGCGGACGTCGACCTCGCCGACGGCGTGGGGGTTGGCCCCTTCCACGTAGACGACGACGGCGGCGACGCCCGAGTCGTGTACGAGCCGTCGCATCTCCGGGTCCCGCAGACCTCCGGTGTCGTTGACGATCGCCGCCCCGGCCTCGACGGCGGCGGAGGCCACCTCCGGTTTCCAGGTGTCCACCGACACCACGTGCCCTTCGCCGACGAGGGCCGACACCACCGGCACGAGACGACCGATCTCCTCGGCGGCCGGGAGGGTGGGGACGTCGTAGCGGCTCGACTGGGCGCCGACGTCGATCACTTCGGCCCCCCATTCTCGGTACCGGTCCGCCAGCGCCAACGCACCGTCGACCGTCGTCGCCACCGTCGAGACGTTGTTCGACTCGGGTGAGACGTTGAGAACGGCCATCACCTTGGTGCGGCCGTCGAAGCAGAGAGGCCCGGCGGGGGTGTCGACCCGTTTCACGGTCCGACCACCAGGGACCCGGTGAGGTCGGTGACCCCCTCCCCGACCCGGACCGTCACGGCGGTCTCCACGCTGTCCCCGGCCGGTACCGTCCCCACGTCGACGGGGACTTCGAAGTCCCCGATCTGCAGGTCGAGGCTGCCCCGCCACACGAACGGGGACCGGTTGGTGAGGAGGATCGTGACCTCCACCTGTCCCGGGCGGGGTGCCCGGCCGACGCGCAACTCGACTTCCAGACCTCCGCAGGTCTCCTCGTCTTCGGTGGTGAGGAGCCGGGAGGAGCCGGTCACGACGGGTATCCCGTCGGCGACGAGGACCTGGAAGGGCTTGAAGACGGTGCGGCGACACGAGATCAGATGGGTGCGCCCTCCCAGCCAACCCTGGGCGATGGGGATCAGCAGGACGAGGGTGAGCACGGCGACGGCCACCTTGGTGCGGAGCATCGGGTGAGTGTCACGGACCGACCCCGACCCTGTCAACCACCTCCCGACGGGGACGGGAAGGGGATGCCATCTGCAGGAAGCCCGCCGTAGACTGCGCCGCCGTGCCCACCGACACCCGCCACACCCGCACCGTCATCCTCGTCACCGGCCTCGTCGTCGTGGTCGGTGTGGCGCTGGTGATGCTCGCCCGGGGGACCGACCCGGTCGAAGTGGTCGCCATCCTCTTTTTCGCTCCCGTGCTCGTCGGTCTCCTCTACCTGGGACCGGCGGGAGGGACGTTCCTGGCCATCGCCGCCGCGGCCGGCTACGTCGGGCTCCGCTGGCCGGCGATCCAGCTGGTCGGATGGGAGCCCGTGGTCGGCCGGATCGCCACCCGGGCGGTGGGGTATCTCCTGTTCGGACTGGCCGGAGGATGGGCGACCCGCACCCTCCTCGCTGACCTCGATCGCCTCTCCACGGTCGGCGACGTCGACCCGACGACGGGCCTGCACACCGCTCGGGCGTTCACCCGCCTCGCCGTCTCCGAACGTGAACGGGTCGACCGCTACGGAGGCGAGTTCACCGTCGCGGTCGTTCCGGTGTCCGGCCTGCCGGAGCGTCGGGCTCGTCGTCGGCGAACCCTGAACGAGCTGGGACAGGCGGTCCGCTCGTCCCTGCGGAAGACCGACCACCTGGCCTTCGTGACGGCCGGCGGCCGCCCTGCCCTCGCCGTCATCCTCACCGGCACCGACACCGTGGGGGCCGGGCCCGCCATCGGCCATCTGGAGAGGGCGGCTGCGGGCCTGGGCCTCGGGACGGGAACCGTCGACGTCGCCGCCTACCCGTCCGACCCCGAAGGTGTCCGTTCGATCGTGGACGCGATCACATCCGGCGCCACCACCACGTCACCCACCTGATCGGTACGGAGGACTCGGGCGCCTGCATGCGACAGCACCTCCTCGACCCAGGGGACGGGATGTCCGTAGGCGTTGGGCCCCACCGAGATCACCGCCAGCGACGAGGCCTGGAGAGCCAGCCAGTCGGGGTCGCTGGTCCCGGCTCCTTGATGCGGCACCGCCAGCACGTCCGCCGCAATCCGCCCCAGCTCCCCCTGGGCGAGCGCTTCGACGTCGCCGGGGAGCAGCACCGACACCTCCCCGATCCGTACCCGCAGGACCAGTGACTGGTCGTTGGGGGAGGCGTACCGGCGGACCGGCCCGAGGACGTCGAGGGTGACGTCTCCCATCCGATAGGTCCCCAGGCCCGGGTCGACGATGGGGATCCCCGCCGCCGTCAGCTCCCCGGTGAGCCGCAGCCAGGTGTCGGTGGTGTGGGGTGCCGACGCGTACCACACGGCCCCGATCGGGATGCGCCCGGCGAGACCGGCGAGGCCGCCGACGTGGTCGGCGTGGGGGTGGGATGCCACGACCAGGTCGAGCCTCCTCACCCCGTAGCGGGCGAGCTTGCGGGCGAGGAGCCGAGGGTCGGGACCGGCGTCGACGAGTACGTTCACCCCGGTGCCCAACACCAGCACGGCGTCACCCTGGCCGACGTCCAGGAACACCACGCCGGGACGGGGCGGGCCGACCCGGCCGACAAGGACGAAGACGGCGACGCCCACCGCCAGAGCCACACGTCCCAGCCGGTACCGCACCAGCCCCGCCGCCGCCACCACCGCCGCCACTCCGACGGCGTCGAGCTGAGGCCACCCGGAAGCCAGGTGGGCGAGGTCGATCACCCATCCGGCGAGCCACGTCCCCACCGTCAGAGGCAACCCGCCGGTGACGATCCCCACCACGCCGACGGCGGTGGCGGCGGCGACCAGCGGGGCAGCCACCAGGTTCGCCAAGGGTGCGAAGAGGGGAACGGACCCGAAGTGGACCAAGAGCAGCGGCGCGACGGCGACCTGTGCCCCCACGGTGGGACCGAGGATCGTGGCGACGACCCGGGGGAGCCTCCCGACGAACGCGCGGCTGCCCGCCATCACCCCGGCGGTCGCCGCCACCGACAGCTGGAACCCGACCGACCCGGCCAGGGGAGGCGACAGGATCGACAGGGCCGCCACCGTGGCCCCGAGCACCGTCCAGGCGTCGAGGGACACCCCGAAGGCCCGGGCGACGAGGACCAGCCCCGCCATCACCGCCGCCCTCACCACCGACGGCTCCCAACGGGTCGCCACCACGAACACGACGAGGGCAACGAGGCCGGCGACGGCACGGATCCGGACCGAGCCGACGACGGGAGCCAGCACGAGGAACCACATGCCGAGGAAGAGGGCGACGTTGCTCCCCGACACGGCCACGAAGTGGGTGAGGCCGGCCCGCCGCATCGCCTCGTAATCGAAGGGGGAGAGGCCGCCGGTGTCGCCGATCAGGAACCCCCGCAACAGCGCCGCCTCCGGTCCGGCGTCGACGGGGAGACGGGCACGGACCGCGGCCCGCAGGCCGTTCCCGGCCCGGAGCCACGGTTCGGCCGGTTCGGCGACCGTGACCGTCCGGGCGACGACGGTGGCTGCGACCCGCCGCCCCCGGATCCTGCGTTCGCCACCGCGGACCGTACCGTCCACCGCCAGCCACTCCCCCGCCTGGGCCCGGTGGCGTCCCTCCGGCCACTCCACCGCCAGGTCGGGTCCGTCGAACACCACGCCGTCGACGATCACCGGCCGCAGCGGCACCGTCTCCCTGCCCCGGGACGCCACCGGGTCGGCGAGGACCCTCCCGACGACGGAGGTACGGCCCGACGGTGCGGCACCCGACGCGCCGTCGTTCGTCCCCGACCAGGCGGCGGACATGACGGCGAGGAGGAGCGCACCGGCCGCCCACCGCGTCCAGGCCGGGCGCCGACCCGCGGCGACGGCCACCGCCGCCACTCCCGCCACGGCCACGGTGGCCACACCCGGAGCACCGGCGACCGGCACCGCCCCGACCCACGCCCCGACCGCCGCGGCCAGCCACCGGACCGCCGGCGGCTGGATCCCCCACCGCCGCCACCGGCTCGTCTCCGTCGGCCCGTCCGAGCGACGTGCCCGGGTCGACCCCGGAAGGGGCATCAGGGGAGGTCGACGGCGTCACGGAGGGCCGCCAGCTTCGCCTCGCCGATGCCGGGGACGTCGAGCAGGTCTTCGACGGTCCGGAACGGCCCGTTCTCCTCCCGGTACGCGACGATCCGTTCCGCCAGCACCGGCCCGACGCCGGGCAGGCGCTCCAGCTCCGCCGCCGAGGCCTGGTTCGGGTCGACGAGCCCCCCGTCGGAGCCGCCGTCGACGTTCGGCGGCGACTCGCCAGGGGCCGGGACCCGCACCTGGTCGCCGTCCCGGACCGGTGCCGCCAGGTTGAGAGCCGACAGGTCGCCGCCCGGGAGCACCCCGCCGGCGGCGGCGACGGCGTCGGCGACCCGTGCCCCTTCGCCCAGTTCCACCAGTCCGGGTCGCCGCACCCATCCGGCGACGTGGACCACCACCGTCGCAGGCGCCGTCGAGCTCGACGCCGTCACCGGAACCGGCGGGACCAGCTCCGGAGGAGGCGTCGACGTGCAGGCGGCGGAGGCGACGAGGCCGAAGACGATGACGACCCGGGTCACGACTCTCCTTCCCCGACCTCCCACCGCCCCGTGTATCTATCAGCCTCCGCCTCCCACGTCCAGGGTCCCCTCGCTAGGTTGTCGGCCATGTCCGATCTGGCCCATCCCGACGCCTACCGTGTCCCACCCGGCGGACCCGCCGACCTGGCGGGACGTGACCCGGCCGACCGGTCCTGGTTCCCGGGCACGAAGAAGGAGGGTCGCCGCCTCACCAAAGCCCTCAACCGCCGCCTGGAGGAGCTTCAGGAACTGCTGTGGGCCGAACACCGGCACCGGCTCCTCGTCGTGCTGCAGGCGATGGACACCGGCGGCAAAGACGGCACCATCCGTCACGTGTTCGACGGCACCAACCCCCAGGGGGTGAAGGTGGCGGCCTTCAAACGTCCCACACCCGACGAACTCGCCCACGACTACCTGTGGCGGGTGCACCCCCACGTCCCCGGTGACGGGGAGATCGCCATCTTCAACCGCAGCCACTACGAGGACGTCCTCGTCGTCCGGGTCCACGGATTGGTACCCGAAGACCGCTGGCGGCGACGCTACGGTCACATCGTCGAGTTCGAACGGCTCCTCACCGACGAAGGAACCACCATCGTCAAGCTGTTCCTCCACATCTCCAAAGAGGAGCAACGTGAACGGCTCCAGGCACGACTCGACGAACCCGACAAACGCTGGAAGTTCTCCCAGGCCGACCTGGCCGAGCGGGAACGCTGGGACGACTACCAGGCCGCCTACGAGGAGGCGCTGAGCCGCACCTCCACCGACGACGCCCCCTGGTACGTGGTGCCGGCCGACCGCAAGTGGTACCGGAACCTGGTGGTCTCCAAGATCCTCGTCGACTGCCTCGAAGCCCTCGACATGCGGTATCCGGATCCGGGCGACGACCTGGCCGGGATCGTCGTCACCTGACCTCCGGCCCACCCCCGAGGATCCGCGCGGTCGCCGTCCGTGCCTCCTGTTCGGCGGGGATGGCCTCGTACGCCGTCCGGTGGTCGCTCCCCCGGGAGCGGGCCCGTAGGTAGGCGGCGAGGTACCCGGCGAGGAACCGGACCACACCCTGGCGGCGCCACTGGGCGACATGGACCAGCTCGTGCACCACGACGGCTCCGAGGCGCCCCGGGTCGCCGGTGAGGAGATCGGGATGTACATAGATCGCCCAGGGGAGCGTCATGGCGCCGACGTCGCCCCACAGGAGACGCATCCACCGGGGTGCAGGCCGCAGCGGAACCACGTCGGCGTGGTCGGGGTCGAGCAGGTCGGCGACGACCTGCGGGTCGATGCCGGCGGCCCGCAGCGCGGCCGAAGGCGGGTACACGATCAGCCGACGACGACGTTGACGAGCCGCGGGGCCCGGACGATCACCTTCTTCACGGTGCCGCCGTCGAGCCAGCGTGCCACCCGTTCACTGGCGAGCGCGAGGCGTTCGGCCTCGTCGTCGGCGATGTCGGCAGGCACCTCGATCCGGTCCCGCACCTTGCCGTTCACCTGGATCACCATGGTGACGGTCTCCTCTCGGACCAGCTCCGGGTCCCATTCGGGCCAGGCCTCGGTGGCGAGCATCGTCCCGTAGCCTCGCCGCTCCCACAGCTCGTGGGCGATGTGGGGCGCCATCGGCCCGAGCATGAGCAGCATGAGACGGAACACCTCGTCGAAGGTCTCGGTCTCGGCGCCGCCTTTCAGGTAGTCCTGGAGGGCGTTCCCGAAGGACATCAGGGCAGCGACCGCGGTGTTGAAGGCGAACCGGTCGATGTCTCCGGTCACCTTCTTCACGGTGCGGTGAGCGACCTGGCGGATCTGCCGATCCTCGGGGGTTGCGGGTCGGTCCTCCACCCGGCCGATCTCGCCGGTGCCCATCCTCCACACCCGGTCGAGGAACCGGGCGGTCCCTTCGACACCGTGGTCGGACCAGACGGCGTCGTCGGTGGGGGGACCGATGAACAGTTCGAACAGGCGGATGGCGTCGGCGCCGAAGCGTTCGTAGTAGAGGTCGGGGGCGACGACGTTGCCCTTCGACTTCGACATCTTGGCGCCGTCTTTCACCAGCATGCCCTGGGTGAAGAGACGCTGGAACGGTTCGTCGGTGGTGACGAGGCCCATGTCGTAGAGGACCTTGGTGATGAACCGGGCGTACAGCAGGTGGAGGACGGCGTGCTCCACTCCGCCGATGTACTGGTCGACCGGCATCCAGTATTCGACCTTGTCGGGATCGAAGATGGCCTCGTCGTTGTGGGGGTCGCAGAACCGCAGGAAATACCACGACGAGTCGACGAAGGTGTCCATCGTGTCGGTCTCCCGCTGGGCGTCCCCGCCGCAACGGGGACAGGTGGTGTCGACGAACTCGGGTACCGCGGCGAGGGGGGACCGACCCTTCGGTGCGTAGTCCTCCACGTCGGGATGGATCACCGGCAGGTCCTCTTCGGGGACGGGAACGATCCCGCATGCGGGGCATTCGATCATCGGGATCGGACAACCCCAATAGCGCTGTCGCGAGATGAGCCAGTCCCGCAGCCGGTAGTTGACGGTACGACGGCCGATCCCCTGCTCTTCGAACCAGGCGATGATCCGTTCTTTCGCCGCCGACGTGTCGAGGCCGTCCAAGAACCCGGAGTTGATCACGGTCCCGGGACCGCTCCACGCCTCGCCTTCCCACCCGTCCGGGGGTTGGACGGTACGGATGATGTCGAGCCCGTACCGGGTGGCGAAATCCCAGTCCCGCTGGTCCTCTCCCGGTACGGCCATGATCGCCCCGGTGCCGTACCCCATGAGGACGTAGTCGGCGACGTAGATGGGCACCCGCCTGCCGTTCACCGGGTTGACGGCGTCGTATCCCAGATAGACACCGGTCTTGTCGCCTTCGGCGAGCCGCTCCACTTCGCTCGCCCTCCGTGCCCGTTCGACGTACTCCCTCACCTCGACCTCGTTCGGGCTGCCGGCGATCAGCCGCTCCACCAGCGGGTGCTCCGGGGCCAGCACGGCGAAGGTCATTCCGAAGACCGTGTCGGGCCGGGTGGTGTACACCTCGAAGGTGAGACCGTCGGTGTCGGCCACCTCGAGGGTGAAGGTCGCCCCTTCGGACCGTCCGATCCAGTTCTCCTGCATGACCCGCACCCGTTCGGGCCATTCGTCCAGTTTCGCCAGGTCGTCGAGGAGGCGCTGGGCGTAGTCGGTGATCTTGAAGAACCACTGGGCGAGGTCGCGTTTCTCGACGTCGGCTCCGCAGCGTTCACAACGCCCGTCGACGACCTGTTCGTTGGCGAGCACCGTCTGGTCGCTGGGGCACCAGTTGACGGGTGCCCGCCGCTTGTAGGCGAGACCCCGTTCGTACAGTTTGAGGAACAGCCACTGGTCCCAGCGGTAGTACTCGGGGGTGTGGGAGGCGATCTCCCGGCTCCAGTCGTAGACGGCGCCGAGGCGACGGAGCTGAGCTTTCATCCGGGCGATCTGGTTCTCCGTGAACACCCTCGGATGCACCCCGGTGTTGATCGCCGCGTTCTCGGCGGGCAGGCCGAAGGAGTCCCAGCCCATCGGGGAGAGCACGTTGTAGCCCTGCATCCGCCGGTAGCGGGTCAGGAGATCCACGTAGGAGTAGTTACGCAGATGCCCCATGTGGAGGTCGCCCGATGGATAGGGGTACATCTGCAGGTTGTAGTACTTGGGACGCGACGGGTCCTCACTGACGTAGAAGGTCCGCTCGGCCTCCCAACGCTCCTGCCATTTCCGTTCCACGCTCACGAAGTCGTACGGCATGGGCTCCTCCGGTGGGCCGTGAGCGTACCAGCGACACCGGGAAGGTCGTTTTCGGCTTCATCCACCCGCCACGCCTGCCGACATGTACACATATGGTCTCCGACGAGGGCGTGACCCGAGCACGGCCGACACTCTCATGGCACGAACCCCGGATCCGCCAGGCCCTCGCCGGTCTGGTCGTCATCGCCGCGATCGGCTTCGCCATCGACGCCCTCCCACCCGACGTCGCCGACGTCGCCGGATCGGTGTTCGTCTTCTTGGCCTTCGGCGCGGCCGGCGTCCTCATGATCCGCCGGGCGGGCCGCCTCGAGGGACGGGACCGGCTGGCGTGGCGGATCATCGGAACCGGCGTCACCCTCGCCGCCGTCGGGGTGGCGGTCTTCGCCGTGGTGTGGGCGTTCGTGCCGGACCTTCCCGCGTTCGGGCCCGTCGACGTCATCTTCCTCTCCGCCTACGTGACGATGGTGGTCGGGTTCGCCAGCCTGCCCCAGGTCCACGCCCAGAAATCGCAGCGCCTTCGCCTACTCCTCGACGCCCTCGTCGGCGGAACCGCCCTCGGCACCCTGCTGTGGGCGCTCGTGGTCGGACCGCTCATCGGCCGGATGCCGCAGGTCGGGACCTTCGAGACGGCCGTCGGCATGGCCTACCCGATCCTCGACCTGGTGCTCCTCGTCACGGCGACGGTCGTCGTGGTCCGTCGCAGCGCCCTCCGATTCGACCCGCGGCTGGTCCTGGTCGCCCTTGCCCTGGCGATCCAGGCCGCCTCCGACCTCCGTTTCCTCACCCACGCGTTGGGGTCGTCGTTCCAGGAGGTGCAGCCCCCCTACGGACTCCTCGGCATGGCCGCAGGTCTCGCCTTCGCCACGGCGACGATCTTGGAGTACCGCCCGCCCCACCGCGAATACGCCGACCGCCGACCGTCGCTGATCCCCATGGTGATCCCCTACCTGATCACCGGGGTCCTCGTGGTCGTCCTCATCGACACGTTGGCCGAGTCCGGCGTCGGCCGCACCGGGTTTCAGCTCCTCATCGGTTTCCTCCTCACCGTCGCCCTCGTCATCGCTCGCCAGGCCGTGGCCATCCGGGAAAACCGGGAGATCGTCGAGGCGCAGCGACGGGCCCTCGTGTCGTCGGTCTCCCACGAGCTCCGCACGCCCCTCGCCGCGGTGGTCGGGTTTCTCGGCCTCCTCGCCGACGACTCGGCCGCCTCCCTCGCCGACGAGGAGCGACACGAGCTGATCGCCCTCGCCAACGAACACGCCCGCCACATGGCGAGGATCGTCGAAGATCTGATCCTCCTCGCCCGAGGCGACCTACGGGAACTCGAGCTCCACGAACAGGTCGTCGACGCCGCCGAGCTGGTGGCGACGGCGGTCAACAGCCTCGACGCCCCCGGCGTCAGCTTCGTCGACGAGACCGGCGGGTGGGCGGTTCGGGGCGACCCGGATCGGCTCCGTCAGGTGGTCACCAACCTGGTGAGCAACGCCGTCCGCTACGGAGGGCCCACCCGCCTCGTCGTGTTCCGAAGGGAAGCCGACACCGCCTTCCTGGAAGTCCACGACGACGGCCCCGGGGTGCCCCGACGCCACGAAGCCACCATCTGGGAGCGGTTCGAACGGGGTGCCCACCGGTTCAACGCCGCCGTCCCCGGGTCGGGGATCGGTCTGGCGATCGTCGAGGCGATCGCCGTCGCCCACGGAGGAGAGGCCGGCTACCGACGTTCGGAACGCCTCGGAGGGGCCTGTTTCAGCGTCTCCCTTCCCGGCCGGGCCCTGCCACCGCCCGCCGAACCCACCGGCACCGAGACGGCCATCACGGTCGGCGGCTGACGGCCCGGCGGCGCCACCGGGCGAAACGTGCAGGCCAGCGTCGAGGATCGTCGTCGATCGGATCCGACACCTCTTCCAGCACGAAGTCCTCGCCGAGGGCGACGGAGACGTCGGTGACGTCGAGGGCATAGGGCGGGCCGTCGTCGGGTGGGCATTTCCCGATCGGGTAGACGATCCCGGCGACCACCCCTCGCTCTCCGACGGTCCGCCGTGCCAACGCCCCGAACCCGGGTCGCAGGGCAGGCTCCAGTGAGCAGAGAAAGGTGTGGTCGAACAGCACATCGAAGGGCCGGTCGGGCATCCAGCGGAACACGTCGGCTTCGACGACGTCGACGTCGGGGCCGAGAAGCTCCCGGGCATGGGCGACCGCGTGGGGCGCAAAGTCGACGGCGACCACCTCCCAGCCTGCCTGCGCGAAGGCGAGGGCGTCGTGGCCGCGCCCGCATCCTGGCACCAGGACCCGACCCGGCCCGGTCCCGAAGCCGTCGGGGCTTCCCAGCCTCCGCACCAGCTCCGGGTGGGGTGCCCCCAGTTCCCAGGGTGTGAGCCCGAAGGCGTACCGAAGCGACCAGCGGGACGACTCCGAGGACATGACCATTCCAGGCTACCGACCGCCGATGTCGCCGCACCGTACCGGCCTGCCAACATGGGTGGTGCAGTCGATCCAGGGAGGCCAACCGTGAGTATCGAACGGGTCGGAATCGTCGGTGGCGGCCAGATGGGTTCGGGCATCGCCCAGGTCGCCGCCCTGGCCGGAAGCGACGTGATCGTCCAGGAGGCGAGCGCCGAGCTCGCCGACGCCGCCCTTCGCCGTATCGAAGCGGCCCTCGACCGGAGGGTGGAGCGGGGGAAACTCTCCGAAGGGGACCGCGACGCCGCCCTCGGTCGGATCAGGGTCACCACCGACCTCGGCGACTTCGCCGACCGCCAGCTGGTCATCGAAGCCGTCACCGAAGACGAAGAGCTGAAACGAGAGATCTTTCGTCGCCTCGACGACATCGTCCACACCGACGATGCGATCCTCGCCTCCAACACGTCTTCGATCCCGATCACCCGTCTGGCGTCGGCGACCCGCAGACCGTCCCAGGTGGTGGGGCTGCATTTCTTCAACCCGGTACCGGCGATGGCCCTCGTCGAGCTGGTGACGACGGTGCTGTCGTCGCCGGAGACCGAGGCCCGGGCGGAGGCGTACGCCTCCGAGAAGTTGGGGAAGACGGTGATCCGAGCCAAGGACCGTGGCGGGTTCGTGGTGAACATGCTGCTCGTCCCCTACCTGCTGGGGGCGATCCGCATGTACGAAGCAGGGGTGGCATCGGTGGAGGACATCGACACCGGGATGAAACTCGGCGCCAACCATCCGATGGGGCCGCTGGAACTGTGCGACTTCATCGGCCTCGACACGATGAAGCTCGTCGCCGACGTCCTCTTCGACGAATACAAAGAACCTCTGTATGCGTCGCCGCCGCTGCTGACCCGGATGGTGGAGGCGGGACTGTTGGGACGGAAGTCGGGCCGCGGCTTCTACGACTACGGGAGCTGACCGCTTCAGGTGAGGGACCGGGCGAGGCTGGCCGAGGTGTCCCGGGCCCGCAGGATGAGGTCCTGGCATTCGTCCACTCCGAGGCCGAACACCCTGTCCAACAGCTCGGCGACCCGGGCCACCACCTCGTCGACCTCTTCGGGGGCGGCGAGCTCGGCGACGATCCGCACCACCGGATATTCGACCGGGTCGGTCTCGGGATGTCCTTCTTCAGCCACCGCGGTGCGCAGCGACGGAGGAAACCCCCACTCTTCGAACATCCAGGCGGTGACGGTCCGATGGGTGAACCCGAACAGCTCCCGTTCGAGCTCTTCCAGCCGTCCGGCCCCTTCCCGCCACCGACGAAGCACCTCTTCGTACTCGGGTCGGCATCGCACGATCACCGGTACCGCCACGTCCAAGAGAAGCGAGGCGGTGAAGTTCTCCGCCCGACGGTCCCGATCGACCCTCTGGGAGACCTCCGAGGCGGTGGCGGCCCGCCACGACGCCGTCGCCCAGAACGCCGCCAGGTCGAAGGCGGAGGTAGCCACCTCGTTCACCGCCCGACTGGCGGCGAGGGAGACGAGGAGGGACTCGACGTGGTTCCGACCCAGCATCATCACCGCCCGGTCTACGGCGACGATCGGGTTGCGGGGGGCGTAGACAGCCGAGTTGACCATGCTGAGGAGGCGAGCCGACAGGCCGGGATCCCGGCCGATCACACCGGCCACCTCTTTCAGGTCGGACTCGGGGTCGGCGAGCCGGTCGATGGCCTCGGTGACCACGGCGGGGATGGTAGGAAGCTCCACCTCGCCGAGGACCTTCCGAAGCTCGGCGTGGCAGCCCTCCTTGCGGTCCCGTTTGAGCCTGATCACTCCGCCCTCCTCCCCATCTTGGCGGCGAAGATGCTCAACAGCCCGCCGAGCATGACGTACCCCATCACCACCTGGACCATCACGACGATCTGGGCACCGGCCGACGCCGGCAGCACGTCGCCGTACCCGAGGGTCGTCAACGTCACCACCGAGAAGTAGATCGGCGACAGCGGCGTCGGGTCGGGGCCGAAGTCGACTGGGACGTAGGTGTAGATGAGGGCGAAGAGCAGCCCCACCACCGCCGTCCACAGCCCCCAACGCAAGAAGCTACGCCCACAGTCGGAGGTGAGCCACCACACCCGGTAGATGAAGGCGTGGAGGCGGCTCTGGTTGCGGAACTCGTAGAGGTAGTTCTGGTCGATGATGGCCCGCCGGGCCAGGTAGGCGCCGGTGTAGTCGGCCCCGAAGACGTCCACCCCGATCCAGTCGGCGGTGACGTAGCCGCGGAGGCCCTTCAGCCGGGATTCGCTCAGGTCGGCCTCGTGGAAGGACGCGTGGTCGACGTCGGCGTGGGTGAGGTCGGCCCCCATCAGGTCGGCCCGGCTGAAGTCCGCGTGGACGAGGGTGGCTTCCCGGAGGCGAGCGCCCCGCAGGTTCGCCACCCGCAGGTCCGCTTCGGTGAGGTCGGCGTGGGAGAACGTGGAGTCGGCCAGGTCTGCTCCGAACAGTCCCGCCCCCACCAGACGGGCACCTCCGAACCCGGCACCGGAAGCCTTCACTTCGGTGAGGTCGGCTTCGGTGAGGTCCGCCCCCAGTAGCTGGGAACGCTCCAGCCGGGCACCGGCCATGCGGGCCCGGACCAGCACCGCTCCGGTGAGCCTCGCCTCGGTGAGGTCCGCCCCTTCCAGGTTGGCGTCGGTGAGGTCGCAGTGCGACAGATCGACCCCCCGCAGGTCGGCTTCGGCGAGGTCGGCGCCGGTCAGGTCCGCGCCGGGCACGAGCGAGTCGACCGTGGCCGGACCTTGGCGTTCTGGCGCGTCGGTGCTGCTCATCGTCGTCCCGTCGCAGACTGCGGATACCCCGGTCCTGTCGGCTCCGGCCGTGTCCGCTTTACGCCTGGGATCGGTACCAGCCGCCACGGCGGTACCATGGCGGACCCGTGCCGGGCCCTCCCCCTCTCCGCAATGTGGCGCTGATCGCGCACGTCGACCATGGAAAGACGACGCTGGTCGATGCGATGTTGCGCGCCACCGGAGTGTTGGCGGCCCACGGAACCCGGGTGGATCGCATCCTCGACTCGGACGATCAGGAACGGGAGCGGGGCATCACCATCCTCGCCAAGGCGGTGTCGGTCATCTGGCAGGGGACGAGAATCAACCTGGTCGACACCCCCGGCCACGCCGACTTCGGCGGTGAGGTCGAACGGGCCCTCACCCTGGTCGACGGTGTCCTGTTGTTGGTCGACGCGGCCGAAGGCCCCATGCCCCAAACCCGCTACGTCCTGTCGAAAGCCCTCGCTCGGCATCTCCCGGCGGTGGTGGTCATCAACAAGGTCGACCGACCCGACGCCCGCCTCGACACGGTCGCAGACGAGATCTACGAGCTCTTCTTCGACCTCGACGCCGCCGACCATCACATCGAGTTCCCCATCGTGTCGGCGGTGGCCCGGGACGGCCGGACGACCAACGGAGTCGCCGCTCCCGGTCCCGACGCCGACATGGCCCCCCTGTTCGACGCGATCGTCGACACCGTTCCCGCCCCCGCCGGCGACCCCCACGCTCCGCTGCAGGCGCTCGTCACCAACCTCGACGCCGACGACTATCTGGGGCGCCTGGCGATCGGTCGGGTGGTGAACGGAACCCTCGACACCCGAGACCAGGTGGCGCTCTGTCAGGCGGATCCCGACGAACCTCCCATCGTTCGGAAACCCACCAAGCTGTTTGGCTTCTCCGGGTTGGGACGTGCCGAGGTGGACCGGGTGACCACCGGCGACCTCTTCGTCGTCGCCGGGTTCGCCGAGGTGGAGATCGGCGACACGTTCACCGACCCCGCAGAACCGCGGCCGCTTCCCCGGCTCCAGGTGGACGGACCCGTCCTCCGGATGACCTTCGGGGTGAACACGTCGCCGCTGGCCGGCACGGAAGGTCACCTCCTCACCTCCCGCCAGATCAGCGATCGTCTCGAACGGGAAGCCCTCGGCAACGTGTCGATCCGGGTCGGAGACACCGAATCCCCCGAGGAGATCGACGTGTCGGGACGGGGCGAGCTCCAGCTGGCGGTGCTGATCGAAGCGATGCGTCGGGAAGGGTTCGAGCTGCAGGTGAGCCGTCCCCGGGTGGTGGTTCGGGACATCGACGGCGTCCGTCACGAGCCGCTGGAGCAGGCGGTCGTGGACGTACCCGACGAGCACGTCGGTACCGTCACCCAGGCGGCGGCCGCCCGTAAAGGACGGATCGTCGACATGCGGCGAGGAGACTCCGGGCGGACGATCGTCACGTTGGAGGCCCCGGCCCGGGGTCTCCTCGGTTTCCGAACCCTCCTCATGGCAGCCACCCGGGGCACCGCCCTCGTCCACCAGCGGCTCGCCGGGTGGATCCGCTGGACCGGGGAGCTCCCCCACCGTCACGGCGGAGCCATCGTCTCCGACCGGGCGGGGATCGTCACCGGCTTCGCCCTCGACAACCTCCAGAAACGAGGTGAGTTGTTCGTCCGACCCGGCGACGTCGTCTACGAGGGGATGGTGATCGGCGAGAACTCCCGACCCGAGGAGATGACGGCCAACCCGACGAAGGGCAAACAGCTCACCAACATCCGCACCCACGCCTCCGATGACGCCATCAGGCTGAAACCCGCCCGGGTCCACAGCTTGGAGACGGCGATCGGGTGGATCACCGACGACGAGCTGGTGGAGGTGACACCCACGTCGATCAGGATCCGGAAACGCCACCTGACCGAATCGGCACGCCGACTCGCCCGGAAACGCTAGACGCCGGAGGCGAGCCCGTGCCGGGCGACGAGACGCCGAAACCACCAGGTCGACCCGGCCACAGCCGCGCCCATCACCACCAGGCTGGCACCGGTCTTGGCGACCACGTAGACCGCCACCGGCTGGCTGAGCAGCAGCCAGAGGGCGATCCCGGCGTTGGCGAGCTGCACACCGCCCCACAGCAGGGTGATCCGCAGGAAGAAGCGCCGGATCGCCGGATGCGACGAGAACCATTCCGGCATGGGAAGGAAGTCGGTGGCGAGACGGGCGGCGAGGGGACGACCCGCGGGGACCGACGCGAGGAAGGCGGTCGCGAACAGCACGGTACCGACCGTCGGTTGGAGGAAGTACAGAAAGACGCTGTCGGTGAGAAAGGAGACGAGGCTTCGGGCGGTGAGGCCGACAGCTCCCAGGATGAGCAGCCCCGGCACCCTGCGTCTCCGGGTGAGGCGCACGATGACGGCTCCCCACGACCAGCCCAGGCTGGCCGCCACCGCCCCCCAGATCCCGACGGTCCACATCACCAGGTAGAAGAGACCTACGGGCAGGACGACGCCTTCGACGACGTGGGGCAGGGCGGTGCGCGCCATGGTGCGCAGGCGCGGGATGTGGAAAGCGTCCAAAGTCTCCCCCGGCAGCCGACTGCCGACGAGCGGGTGTTCGCATGCTACCCGGATCCGTCGACGATCCAACCCACGGACGGCCGGCCGACACGACGAGGGGTCGGAGAACGGTTGGAAACCGAACCGGGACCGACACCCGCCGCCAACCACTGCCCCACCGACTCTCCCGGAAAAGATGGAACCTCCATGACCTCGACCCCCCTCCCCCCGACCCGCCGGGTCGAGACCTGGGCTTCACGCACGAGGAACGTACCCCGCAGATGTCGACCAGAGGTGCCAGGGAGTCCCCGGCCCGCCCGTCGAGTTCAGCCATCCACACCACGAAACCCAACAACTCGGAGCCCCCCGAATAGACGATCTCAATGCGCCAGGTGTCGGTTTCGAACACCGTCGCGAGGACTCCGACCGCATCGTCGACCTCGACGGGTTGGTAGCCGGCCACCAGCATTCGGGCCACCGCCCTTCGGTAGGTGGCTTCGTCGGTGACGCTACGCCAATGGGCGCTCGCCTGCGACGGCTTCGGGGGATCACCCAGAGCGGGCCCAACGCTGTCGGGTTCGGTGCCGTCGCCTGTCCAGTCGACGGATGCAACCAGTTCTGTCGAGCGAGGACAGTTGCAGTCGACCGTCGGAACCGACGAGCTCCTAGATGACCTGGGCGGGAACTCGAGACCCCGCATCCAACGCCATCCACACCGACGCGTAGCTCCACTGATCGACGTCGACGCGTTGTTCCATCCCGACCACGGCGGAGGTGCAGGACTCGATCCGGCCGGCGAAACCACCACCGTGGACCGGTGAGGTGACGACCCCACCGGCCGGGTCCCCACACGGGTCGGGATACTCCACCATCCGGAACACCTGCGCCTCAATCACCCTCGACAGGTCCGGCTCGACGGTCAGCGTCGACGCACCTGTGGTGGCTTCGTCGGCGACGAACTCGACGTAGACGGCGCCGCCGTCACGCAGCCGGTGACTGTCGGCGGAAGTGCCACCGGTGGTACCACTCAGCGCTTTCTCGCCCGCCACGCCCGGAGGCTTGCCGAACTCCTCCAGGCGTTCCACCCAATCGAGTCGGTCGAGGTCGGTGTAGGTCTGTTCGATCCGATAGTTGGTCGCGGCGAACCCGGTGAGGATGTCGACGAGGGAGCCGCCGTTGGCGGAGATGTCCTGGTCGATCGCTTCGGTGGCCACGGTGGGGATGACCCCGTCGCCGGTGACGCCCCAGATCCGACGGATCATGTCGGCACCGACAGGGGACCGCTGCTCGAGGTACTCGAAGAACGAGAACGCCGCCCGGAAGCGAGAGAACGTCGCCGCCGGCGTGGCCATCGCGTTCGCCGAACAGGGCGCGCAGGACCTCGAATCCCGCCTTCTGTTCCCACGATGGTGCGCGACGGATCAGCGGCTGACACCGGCTCCGCCACCAGTAACGACGACCCCACAGCGAGCACGGCGACGAGCAGCCGACACACGATCGACCATCGACCCCCCTTCGTATCGGAAGACAGCGATGGCGACCGGACGGAACGCCAACGCCTGAGGCCCGCCCGTGCCGGACGTGTCAGATGGAGCTCCCCCGGGGTATTCGCAGGTCGTGTGGATGGAGGCGCGGTCGGGCGGTGACGTCCACGGTGTGTCGCCGGGACGACTGCGCGAAGACGACCTTTCTCGAGCCCCCAGCCGACACGGGCTGCGTCCGCCGTCATCGGGATCGAGACGTGACGGTGGCGCCTTCGCGCAGTGGCGCGTTTCCCCAGGTTCGAGGGATGATGCAGACGGTCGTGTGAACGGACGCTCAGCCGCCCCGCTTCCGCTCGCCCCCGGCGCGGGCACGGAAGACCAGACAGGTTGTCGTGTCGCACCGTTCTGCCGCGGCGATCGACGGACTCTGCCATCTCCCGGCGAACGTCCACGGGTTCACCCTGCCTTCTCCTGAGGAGCACGGCTCCACACCGTTGTCATAATTGTGTCGCTGACGATAGAGTTGAAACAACTAACTCGCTAACGATAGGGTTGTGTCAACCACGAGGTGGTCTCCCGCATGCCCATCCAGAGCGATTTTGTCTCTGTCCCCGAAGCCGCACAGCGATTGGGTGTCCACCCCTCGCGGGTACGGGCGATGGTGCGTGCCGGACAGCTGGAGGCCGAAAAGGTCGCAGGCCGGTGGCTGATTCACCGGACGAGCCTCGACCGTAGACAGGACGCCGACATCGTCGAGGGTCGTCCGTACAGTGCTCCAAACGCTTGGGCGCTCCTCTGCCTCTCCGAGGGCCGACCGGTGCATTGGATCGACCCTTCTGCGTTGTCGAGGCTTCGCGCCAAGCTCCGCTCTCACGGCCTTCTCGCACTCGCCCCCAGGCTGAGGACGAGAGCCCAAAGGCTGAGCTTCCGAGCACACCCGTCTGCCCTTGAGAGGATCCCACGGGAGCCAGGTGTCGTGAAGTCGGGTGTCAGCGCGGCTTCCGAAGCCGGCATGGACATCCAGGCCGACGACGAACTCGAGGCGTACGTCTCCGCTTCCCAGGTCGACGCCTTGGTGTCCAGATATCACCTGGAACCGAGCGAGCGGCCGAATCTGGTGCTTCACGTCGTCGCCGACGACCTCCCGTTTGCCTGGGAGCACTGCGTGGGTCGGGCGTGCATCGCCATCGACCTGCTCGAATCCGACGATCCTCGAAGCCGCCGCGCCGCAAAGGAGCTACTGGAACGCCTCGACTTCCCTTCGGGAACCTCGTAGGTGGAGCCTCTGCCGGGAGCAGTCTTGATCACCATCCCCCGCGACGATGAACTCACCGCCGAGCTGTGGGACGCTCTCCTCGAAGTCTCCGTGGCGATTCCGAACGACTGGACCCTTGTCGGGGCTCAGATGGTGTTCCTCCACGGCCTGGAGCACCACCGTGCGCCACCCCGAAGAACCACGGACTTCGATGTCATCGTGAACGTCCGAGCCGTCGCCGACCAGCCCAAGGTGTTCGTCCGCGGCCTGGAGTCTCTGGGATACCAGCTCGAAGGAGTCTCAGCCGACGGCATCGGTCATCGATTCGTCCGCGATGCCGTCAGGATCGACGTTCTCCTTCCGGACGGCATCGGAAAGCGAGCCTCGAGGGAGGTCGCACCGGGTGTCCGGTCCGTGGAGGTACCCGGCGGCAGCCAGGCATTGCATCGATGAGTGCGAGTCCCTGTCCGCACGGACAAGCGTGTCGGCGACGTCCCTCGCCCTTCCCTGCTCGGTGCCATTCTCGTCAAAGCCAGGGCGGTCGCCGTCGACGACCTTGCGGACGCTCAACGGGAAGACCTTGCCTTTCTACTGTCGCTCGTCGAAGACCCGTTCGCAATGGCCGACGAGCTCAGCCGGAACGAGCGACGGTGGCTCGATCGCCAGAACAGCCTGCTCGATCCTGACGCCCGAGCGTGGAGGAGGATCGACGACGCTGAAGACGGTCGCGCAGCACTCAGAATCCTCCTCGGTGCAGGTTGAATGCAGACCACCTGCTGCGCCGCCGCCTACCTTCATGAGCCGCGACTCGAAAGCGACCCACGCCCGACTCGCCGAAGACGAAAACCCAGGCCCACAACTCGGGTGGCTGTGGACCTGGATACCGCGACGCTGCGCTCGCGGATCCCGCCGGGCGCTTCAGTCGATCGCCCGAGAGGCTCCACAAACCGCCGCGCTCGCTCGTCGATGGGACAGCAGCACGCGGTCGCCTTCATCCACGATGACCGCGAACGCCCCGATGGTGTACCTGTTGTCGACTGTCATCCCAAGATCGATCCTGGCACAGACCGACCGCTCCGGCATACGAGTCACACCCGCGCACGAGCTGCGATACCCAAAGAGGGCGCCCTCTGGCGGTCTGGAGTGAGAGGTCGAGCCCTCCGACGAGACCGTGGAATGCAGAACTCTGCGGTTCGAAGGTGGGTTCTCGGGATCGACCCGGCCTCGACGGCAGACGCCGGAACATTCCGAGTGGTGGAGCTGAGGGGATTTGAACCCCTGACCCCTTGCATGCCATGCAAGTGCTCTGCCAGACTGAGCTACAGCCCCAGGACGGGGCGGCAGTCTACCAAGGCCCTCAGGCCTCCGAAACCGCCGGCTCCCATTCGATCCGGGGAGCATCGCCCCATAGCCGCTCCAGGCCGTAGAACTCGCGCTGTTCGGGCTGGAAGATGTGGACGATGAAATCCCCGTAGTCGATCAGGACCCACTCCCCTTCCCGTCGTCCCTCCTCCCGCAGAGGACGACGTCCCAGCTCCTTCAGCCGCTTCTCCACCTCTTCGGTGAGGGTCTGGACGTGGGGACGGGACGTCCCGGTGACGATCACGAAGACCTCGGTGATCGACAGGAGGTCCCCCACCTCCAACAGCACGACCTCGGCGCCCTTCTTCTCGGCGAGCGCGTCGGCGGCGGCCCTCACCAGATTCAATGTGTCTTCGACGATTGCCTCCACGGACCTCTCAACACCGCACATACTACCGGTCTTCCCGGTAGAGCCGGTAGGTCGTCACGTAGCGGTACACCGACTCGGGCACGAGGAACCGGATGCTGGCGCCCTCCGCCACCCGCCGACGAAGGGCTGTCCCCGAGATGTCGAGGTCGGGAACGTCGAGCCAGTCGAGCCGCGAACCCACCGCCTCCTCCACCGCCCGGCGATCCGTTCCCGGGCGGGGAGCCACCGCCACCCGGCACCGGGCCAACACCTCCTCCGCCCGGTGCCAGCTTCGGATCCCGGCGGCGGCGTCCGCACCCAGGATCAGCGTGATCTGCTCGTCGGCGGGGAACGTCTGGAGCGTGTCGAAGGTGTAGGTGGGACCGTCCCTCGTGACCTCACGGTCGTCAGTCTCGAAGTAGGGGACACCTCCGGTGGCCAGCCGGGTCATGACGAGTCGATGCCGGGCGTCGGTCACCTCCCGCCCCTGCTTCTGCCAGGGCGAACCCGCCGGGATGAACGACACCACGTCCACTCCGAGCTGGCGGTACGCCGCCTCACCCGCCACCAGATGGGCGAGGTGGGGCGGATCGAAGGTCCCTCCGAGGATGGCCCGATGCACGCCGGGAAGCATAGGACCCGACGGTTCGTGGCCCGGCGGGGACGAGCCACAACGCCCTCGGGATCGAACGGGAACACCGGAGCCACGGTGCCGGATCCACATACCTGCCTTCGACACGCACCGACAGGTGGACCGCACCTCGATGGTCCCGACCAGCAGTCCCGAGACGGGTGCCGGCAGCCACCCGGTCCCCGGCCTGCACGTCGACCGAGGCGAGGAACGAGACCGAGGTCTTCAAGCCTCGGCCGTGGTCGACCGTCACGGTCAGCATCCCGGCCACCGATCCGGCGAAGGTCACCCGACCCGACCCGACGGCCCGCACCGGGGACCCGGGCGGGGCGGCGAAGTCGACCCCCCAATGTCCGCCGTAGGCACCGGTGGGGGCGTAGCCCTGGACGACGGGTCCGGGAACGGGGGGCCGCAGCACGGGACACAGGGCGAAGACGGCGACCGCGAACCACACAGGAC
>WFOA01000051.1 GCA_015488325.1 Acidimicrobiia bacterium
GCGGGAAAGGCGGCATGGCGGATCACCAGATACCCGAGTTCGGCGAGGACGTCGTTGTCGGTCCCGAACCCGAACAGGTTGTTCTCGGCCTTGGCCGTGGCGTACACCCACCGTCGCTGGTCCCGGGAGAAGGGGCGTTCGGCGTCGTTGTCGGTGACGATGTACTGGCGCAGTTCGGGGCCGATGCTCTCCAGCAGGTAACGGAGGTGGCCGATCACCGGGTAGTTGCGGATGATGGCGTGGCGCCGCTGCACCATGTCACGGACACCGAGCACCACGATGAACGCGACGAGGGTCACCAGCGGCCACTCCCACCAGGGGAGGGAGACGGCGACGCCGACACCCGTCGCCAGGGCGAGGGCTGCCAGCCCGAGTCCGACGATCCGCACGCGGGGTTCCTTCCGTGAGACCTACGAAGACCCTGTCGTCGGAGTGAGCTTCGAGTTTCGGAGGGTTCGACCCTGATCGGGCGGCCCGGGCGGGGTGCCGACCACCGGGATGTTCACAACCCGAGACGCAGGGCGAACTCCGCCGGTGACATCACCGGGATCCGGTTGGCCAGCACCAACAGGTCGGAGTCCCCGGACACCAAGATCGACCGGGTGTGTTGTGCCAGGGCGATCACGAAGTCGTCCTCGGGGTCGTCCGACGTGACGACGGGTGGCGCCTGTGGATCTTCCACGATGACCGAACCGGTCTCGATCAAGCTGACCACTCCTGCGGCGTCGGCCGGAGTGATGTGTGCGCGGATCTTCGGGTACGCGAGGACCCGCCGCAGCTCACCGAGAAGACGGGGTGAGGTGACCAATTCGAAGGCGCCTTCTGTCCACGCCTCGAGGAGGCGAGCGGGCGCTCCCCGGGATGACAGCACCGCGGCCACGATCACGTTTGTGTCGAATACCGCTCTCACTGGGCCCGGCGCCGCACCTCTCGTTGTGCCTCGAGAGCGAGGTTCATCGCCTCGTCCTCACTGAGGGAGCTGGCTTCCCACAAACGATCGAGGAGTTCGAGGCCGAGTTCTCGTCGTAGGGCTTCTTCGATGAACTCGCTCTCGCCCTTCCCGGCACGAGCAGCTCGCACCTTGACGGCGCGCAGGAGGTCCTCGTCGATGGTGAGGGTGGTACGCGTTTTCGGCACGACTACATCATAGCATCATGATGCCGGTGTGGAGTGACGCACCGTGGTGATGGTGCAGACGTGCTTCGCCCTCAGGCCCGTTCCAGGGCCTGGGCGAGGTCTTCGATGAGGTCGTCGGCGTCTTCGAGGCCGACCGAGAGGCGGATGAGCCCGTCGGTGATGCCCACCCGGGCCCGTTCCGCCTCGTCCACGTCGGCATGGGTCATCGTCACCGGATGGGTGACGAGCGACTCGACGGAACCGAGGTTCTCGGCGAGGGTCCACAGCCGGACCGAATCCATGATCCGGATCCCCGCCTCCCGTCCCCCCTCCACCTCGAACCACAGCATCGCCCCGAATCCGGAGGCCTGCCGTTTCGCCAGGTCGTGCTGGGGGAACGATTCGAGGCCCGGGTAGCGGACCGTCGTCACCTTCGGGTGGCCTTCGAGGAACCGGGCGATCTTCATGGCGTTGTCGGACTGGCGGTCCATCCGCTCCGACAGCGTCTTCACCCCCTGGAGGGTGAGCCAGGCGACGAAGGGCGACATGATCGACCCGGTCGCGTTCTGGACGAACGCCACCTGTTCGTGCAGCTCCGGGGTGGCCGAGACGACCGAGCCGCCGACGGTGGCGTTGTGCCCGTCGAGATATTTGGTGGTCGAATGGATCACCAGGTCGGCCCCCAGGTCGAAGGGCCGCTGGTAGTAGGGGGTGAGGAAGGTGTTGTCGACGGCGTGGGGGATGTCGTGGGCGTTGGCGATCTCGGAGACGGCGGCGAGGTCGGTGTACTTCAAGGTCGGGTTGGCGGGGGTCTCGGTGAGGATCAGCTTGGTGTTCGGTCGGACCGCCGCCTCCACCGCCGCCGGATCGGAGGTGTCGGCGAAGGTGAACTCGACGCCGAACCGCGTGTAGATCTTGGTGGCGAGCCGGTAGGTGCCGCCGTAGGCGACGTCGGAGACGATGCAGTGGTCCCCGGCGTTGAGGAACGCCATGAACACGGCGTTGATGGCCGACATGCCGGTCCCGAAGGCGGCGGCGTCCGCTCCGCCTTCCAGCAGGGCGATCTTCTTCTCCCACACCCGCACCGTCGGGTTGGCCGTTCGGGAGTAGGAGTACCCCTTCGCCATGTACTCCTCCACCGACGGCTGGACGAAGGTGGTGGACTGGTAGACGGGCGGCAGGATGGCGCCGGTCGTCGGGTCCGGTTCGACGGCGCCATGGATCTGTCGGGTACGGAAACGCATCGAGGCCTCTCGCATGGATGGGCCCTCCACGATACCGGCCCGCAGTGGCTGGCCGGTACCGGCGTGCGCTGGCGGATCTCCTCGGCACGATGTGCGACGAGTTCCGGGAGGCAGGGTTCCTCATCGACCGTCTCGTCGAGCCTCGTCCCGTGAAGGGGATGGCAGCGGTCTTTCCCGAGGAGTTCGAGAAGCTGTTTCGCCAACTCGGTTTCATCATCTTCCGTCTCCTCAAACCGGGGCATCGAGGAACGTAGGCCATGCTCGCCTGTCGTTTTCTGTCGTACCATTGCGTTAGGTTGTGGGTATGGAAGGTTCGATCGACACGTTGGAGCAGCGTCTGGCGGAGGCGGCCGGGGCGTTGGCGCAGGTGACGGCGGCGATGTTGCCGCTGATCCGGATGTTGGATGTCGCCCAGGTGGCGCTGGTGGACGGGTCCCGTTCACTGACCGAGTGGCTGGCGGCCCGCCTGGATTGTGAGGTGTCGACGGCTCGGCGGCTGGTGATGTTGGCCCGGGCCGAGGATGGGAAGGTCGAAGCGGCGTTGGCGGCTGGGGAGATGTCGGTGGATCGAGCGGCGGCGACGGTGCGGTTGAAGGCGGCCGGTGCCGACGGGGCCACGGTGGAGCGGTCCTTCGGGTTCGACCTGGCCGGGGTACGGCGGTTGACCGCCGCCCACACTCCGATGTCGGCAGGCGACGAGCGGGATGTGTTCGAGGCCCGGTTCCTGCATCTCCAGCCCGCCCTGGACCTCACCTCCTACAGGATCTGGGGGGAGCTGCCGGGGATCGACGGGGCGATCGTGGACAAGGCGATCACCACCACCGTCGACCGGTTCCCCCACGATCCGGCGGTCACCGCCGCCCAGGCCCGGGCCGACGCCCTCACCGTCATCTGTCAGGACGCCTTGGCCGGAGGTGGCGGTGACCTTCGGGTCGTGGGGGAAC
>WFOA01000052.1 GCA_015488325.1 Acidimicrobiia bacterium
ACGCGGCCGGCGTCCACCGCGTCCGGTCCCAGCGGAGTGCAATACGCGAAGACCGTGAACAGGAACGGGCCCGACCACGGCTGCCCATCGGCGGTCACGAGGTCGCCCTCCATAGCCCCGACCAGCACACGATCGCTGAGGGTGCCGTCGGGTAGTAGCACCTGGGTGCCGTAGTTGCGATGTTGAACAACACCAGCAGGAAGAGGTGAAGCCAGCGACGACGCCGGCAGCTCACCTGCCGCCGGGTCGATCCCCGACACGATCCACAACAACACCCCTTCGACCACTCCATCCCTCCAGGGGTCGACGGTGCGGTCGGCAGGCTCGGCCGGCAGCCAGATCATGACGATGCCGAGCTGTGTCGCTTCTTTGGGTACGTCGCTCCACCTAAACGCCGGGGTGGGGAAATCGGTCTTTCTCGGATGGCGCTGGTACCGCTCCGGAAGCGGCCCAGCGGGAAGGTCGGGACTGGAGAAGACGATCGGCGTATCGGTGAAACCGTGGGTCCCGTCCCCGGGACACAGTCCGGCGTCGGCGACGGCCGCGTCGGTCGGTTGCTCGGGGTCGGGCTCACCCGACGACGAGGCGTCGGCGGGAGCGGCCGGGGAGCCGCCGGACTCCACGGCGACCGGAGATGGGGCATCGCCGCCGCCGAAGAAGAAAACCAACACCGTGGCGAGGACGACGGCGGCAGCGGCGGACATCATGACGGCGGGGCGGGTACATCCCGGCCTGGAGTCGGACGGAGACATGTCCTCGAAGTCGGACGTTTCGGATCCACCACCCCAGCCTGTCGGTGGCTCGGCCGTCTCCGGCGGGGGTGTCCCCGGCGCCGGCGTGATCGTGAAGTCGAGTCCGGCAGCGGGGTCGTCCGGCTGGAGGGGGCCGTACATCGTCGCCACCGCACCGTTGGGGAGGGTGATGTTGAGGGTGAAGTCGGCGTCGCCCCAGTCGTCGCCCTCTCCTTCGTCGGGTTCGAGGCCGGGAAGGTCTTCGTCTCCCGGTCCGATCTCGATCTCCCCGTCGTCGTCGGGGAGGGGTTCGAGGCCGGGCAGGTCCTCGTCTTCGGGACCGATGGCGAGTTCGCCGTCTTCGTCCATGGCGGCGAGGGAGCTTTCGAGTCCTCCCCGAGCCAGGCGGTTGGCGTCACCGACCAGCGGGGCGAGGGCCTGCCGGACCGCTTCGCCGGGTTCGCTGGGCATGGCGTCGAGCACCCGCTGTCGGAACTCGGGGTCCTGATAGGCGACGCTGTTGGGTCGGCCGGCCTCCCATTCCCTCCACTGGTCGGTGGAGGGACCCGACCGGCTGCTCTCGATCAGCTTCGCCGTCGCCGTGTCGTACTGTTTGGCGTAGGCGACCCAACGGGTGTGGAGCTGCCCGTCGGGGCCGGGCACCCGGTCGGGCAGGACGTCGATCTGCAGGATGGACGTCGCCACGTTGTCGCCGGTGCCTCGGGGCGGAAGGACCGACCCGTCCCGACCGATCCGAACGAACAGGGTGGCGGTGTCCCCCGCCTGGTTCACCGACTCCCCGACCCGCCTCACCTTGGAGACCCCGGCGATCTTCACTCCAGCGTCGGCCGCCCCCTGGTAGACCTTCTGCAAGAAGGCGTCTGCGGCCTTCGCCACGTCAGGGTCTGCTGCGGCGGCGGCCACCTGGACCAGCATCCCGAATGCCACGGCAAGCCAATCTAGCCGTCACCGGCCCGACGAACAGGCCAACTCCACACCCGTGTTTGGCGCCGGGAGTCGGGATCAGACGCCGGGTCCGATGTGGAGCGGCAGCTCCCCCGCCTCCTGCTCCTCCACCGGGACAGGACCGTACACGGCTTCGAAGATGCGGGGCGCTTCATAGATGCGTCCTCGTTGCCTGCCGGTCACCTCGACCAGTTCTCCTCGTTCGACGAGTCGGTACTGGTTGACGACCCCGACCGGATCGGCCAGGTGACCACTGTCGGGTTGGACCAAACCCTGTTCTTCAGAGAGGGGCCGTGGCATACCCAACGGTGGGCCACATCGCGCGTCGACGTTGCCGCCTTGATGGGGCCCGGCTCCTCGACGTGGTGCCAGGAAGTACCCCGGCCGACCCAACTGGAACCTCCTCCTCACCCTCACTCCCGCGGACCTCCCGTGAGCCGCTAATCCCCAGAGAGGGTGCACTCCTTGCCGTCGAGGTAGACATCGATCTGCTTCTCCCAAATCGTGTATTGATCCTCTAGGCCCAGCCCTCCCAGGACCTTGAGTTGATAACCAGCCACCGAGGAGAACTTGGTGTAGCCGTATTGACAGGGCGGAATGTCGCCGGTCAGAGTGGTGCCGGGAGTCCACAAACTGGTGCTGTACATGTCGAGGGTGATGAAGGCGAAGGGAATCTTTATTCCTTTGAGTCCCAGTTCGAAGCGGGGAAACTGGCGCTTCGCGCCTGAGCGGGGTCTGAGGCTGTGAGGGTCCTCGGCGCGTAACAGGGACTCGACGAATCTTGAGGTGTCAAAGCCGTTGAGATTCGGGAGTCCCTGTTGTCGTCTGATCCTATTGCCATGTGTGAGTTGCTGGTTGGTCTTGGTGGGGTGAACGTCCTTGACGTCACGAGCACCGGTGACCGGCTCCGAGTCAGCATCGAGACCCGAGGGGCAAGGCCGTCGTGTCCGGGCTGCGATAGGGCGGTGGTGGTCAAGGACCGGGATGTGGTGGAGTTGACAGATCTGCCGTGTTTCGGGCAGCCGTCGACGTTGGTGTGGCGCAAGGTCCGCTGGCAGTGCCCGTCCGGGTGTGGGACGTTCACCGAGCAGGCGCCTTCCATCGCGGCGCCACGGCTCAAGCTGACCGACCGAGCGGGGCGATGGGCCACGATCCAGGTGGGCCGTCACGGCCGCTCAGTCAGTGAGGTCGCCAAGGACCTCGGGTGTGGTTGGCATGCGGTGATGAATGCGGTGGTCGCCTACGGGCAGGCCCTGGTCGACGACCCGGACCGGTTCGGTGACGTCGCCGCCGTTGGCTTGGACGAGACGCTGCGGTGTCGCCTTGGACGGTGGCGGCGACAACAGTGGACCACCCAGATCGTCGACGTCGGAGCGGGTCAGCTCCTCGACGTCGTCGAAGGCCGAGAGCGCCCAAGGGCCCATCGACTGGCTCGCCCACCAGCCGCAGGAGTGGCGGGACCGGGTCGAGTGGGCCACGTTGGACCTCTCCGGGCCGTATCGCAAGGTGTTCGACGTGATGCTGCCCGACGCCACCCAGGTCGCCGACCCGTTTCATCTGATCCGGTTGGCGAACACCAAGCTGGACGAGTGCCGCCGCCGGGTCCAGAACGAAACACTCGGGCACCGGGGCCGCAAGGACGACCCGCTGTATCGGGCCCGCCGCTTGCTGACCACCGCCCACGAACGTCTCGACGAACGCGGCGACGCCAAGCTACGAGGCCTGCTACGTGCCGGGGATCCTCGAGGCGAAGTACAGATGACCTGGCACGCCAAGGAGACCATCCGATCGGTCTACGACATCACCGACCCCGTCCTCGCCGCCGAGTTCGTTGCCCAGCTCGCCGGCGACCTCCAAGACGACGCCATGCCCGAAGAGGTGCGTTCCCTCGGCCGCACCATCAGACGCTGGCAGGACCACATCGTGGCGTGGCACCACGCCCGAGTGTCAAACGGACCCACCGAAGCGGTCAACAACCTCGGAAAACGCATCAAGCGGGTCGCGTTCGGGATCACCAACTTCCGCAACTACCGGATCCGAGCCCTGCTCTACGCCGGCAAACCCAACTGGGACCTCCTCGCCACCATCACACCCCGCTCAAACGCGGAGCGCCGGATATCGCCTGCGGCGTGCTCTCTGCGCCAGAACATGGCCCCAGCTCACCAACCCCGAAGGGTGGAACTCGGGAACGCTGTTGGACGAACCCTCAGCCGGCTGACCTCGACACGGTGATGGGATTCCCCTTCGACCCGCGCCGGCTCTGGTCACAACGATCACGGAACGGCCACCTCACGGGCCCGGGTGATCTCGGTGGGCACCACCGTGTCCCCACATCCTTCGCAGACGACCGTGACCTCGATCGTGCCGCCGCAGCCGACGTGTTCCAGAGGCGGCGGCGGCTCGTCCCATTCGAGGTTGCGCCGGCCCCATTCGCGAAGGGCGAGGATCGTCGCGGCGAGTTCTGACCCCTTGGGGGTGGGGACGTATTCGTGACGTAGAGGATGCTCCTGGTAGGGGACCCGTTCGAGGATGCCATGTTCGACGAGGGAACGCAGCCGGTCGGCAAGGACGTTCGTGGCGATCCCGAGGTCCCGTTGGATCTCGTTGTAGCGGCGGTGGCCGTAGAAGATCGACCGCAGGATCCCCAACGACCACCGGTCGCCGAGGACCGCGAGGGTGCGTTGGACGGCGCAGTTCTGGGGGGTTTCAGGGTCCATGCGTCCAGCCTAGCGGGTCGCTTGCCATCAGAAAGTAACAGCGGTATCGTGCCACTTGCTGTGGGCAAGTGAGGACGGAGGATGGCAGCGACCACCCAGCGGAAGAGCTTCACCGATCGGATGAGCCGGAGCGATATCTCCTGGAAGATGCATCGCTTCATGTACCGGATCTCCGGAGGTCGCATCGGGGGCCAGATGTTCGGCGTGCCGGTGCTGCTGCTGAGGACCCGGGGCCGACGGACCGGCGAGCTCCGCACCCACCCGTTGATGTACCTGCGAGACGGCGACCGGCTGTTCCTGGTCGCCTCGAACGCGGCCGCGGTCGACCGCGACCCAGGTTGGCTGCACAACCTGCGGGCGAACCCGATCGCCGAGGTCCAGCTCGGCTCCACGGTGCGTCGGGTGCGTGCCGAGGAGCTCGGCCCCGAAGAACGGGACGCCTGGTGGCCGCGGCTCATCGAACACAACCCCCGGTGGGCCAGGTACGCGACCGAGACCGACCGGGTCATCCCCATCGTCGCGCTCCATCTCGAAGGAACGTGATCGGGTCGGCCCGCGATCATGAGACTCCCAACGCCACGTCTGGTCGGACTCGAACCCGTGGGCCTTCTGATCTGTAGATCCTCACGACCTGTCCACCGGCGTCCACGGCCGTCTGCCCGTGTCCGCAGCGAACGGCTGCCGACTTGGCTCCCAGCCGGGAACACCGAACCGAACCCACGAGGTCGTGGCTCGGGGTATCAGACGCCGGGATCGATGTCGAGCGGTAACTGCTGGGTCTCCGGCTCCTCCACCTCCACGGCCCCGTAGACGGCCTCGAAGATGCGGGGCGCTTCATAGATGCGTCCTCGTTGCCTGCCGGTCACCTCGACCAGATCTCCCCGCTCGACAAGCGCGTCGATGGCCTTGTGGGCTGTGGGGCGAGTCACGCCGAGGAGCTGCTCGACCCGTGCGGCAGTGACGACGGGCACCGAGAAGAGGTACTCCGCCAGGCGTACCACGGAGTTCGGCTGTCCTTCGTCCAGCAGCGCGGTCCGGAGTTCTGCCTGGAGCTCCACAAGTCGAACGGTTCTTTCCTCCGCGTCCCTTGCCTGCCGGCGCACTCCGCGGAGAAAGAACCGGAGCCAAGGTACAAGGTCCCCCTGCTGGCTAGTCATCAGAAGGTGGTCGTAGTACTCGGAGCGGTGCTGTTCGAAGTAGGCGGAGAGATAGAGCAACGGCTGGGCGAGCGCCCCCCTTGCCACCAGCATCAGCGGGATCAAGATGCGGCCGATTCGGCCGTTCCCGTCGAGGAAGGGGTGGATCACCTCGAACTGATAGTGGGCTAGAGCGAGTTGAACCAGGAGCGGCATGTCGTGTTCGTGAAGGAACCGCTCGAGGTCATCGAGCGCAGGGAGCATCGCGTCGGGAGGGGGTGGGACGAACACGGCGTCTTGGAGGTTGCTGCCCCCGATCCACACGGGGCTGGTGCGGAGCTCGCCGGGACGCCGATGACGCCCACGGACACCGGAGAGAAGGATCTCGTGCATCTCCCGCAGCAACCGGACCGAGACGGGAAACCCCTCGCGGAGCCGTCTGAGCCCGTGCTCCATGGCGGACACATAGTTCTGAACCTCTCGAGCGTCGTCGACGGCATCCTTCGGGGGTGCCTCACCCGCCTCGAAGCGAAGGAGTTGGCCCACATCCGTCTTCGTCCCCTCGATACGCGAGCTCAAGACGGCTTCGAGCCGCAGGTGGGGACCGATCAGCAGATGAGGGTTCGGAAGCAGCCGGCCGATACCACCGAGACGATGCACAGTCCCGGTCGCCTCGTCCAGCAAGGTGACCAATTCCTGAGGAAGGTCGAGGTGTCGGGGCACAGGTGCGGGATGGAACGCCCAGAACCCAGTTGGGTCCTTGCGCACGACCCCTCGGGCTTGGGAGGTGAAGGAATCTGGTCGCATGGTGGCTCCGTTGAAGAGCTGTTCCCTTGGCGGTGGCGTAAGTAAAGCATATCCATGATCACTTTATTTAGGTTGGGTGTTCGTGAAGCGGGGTTGCTCAGGCGTCCCGCTACGAGCAGCCAGCTTGTTGGCTCCCGAGAATGGCTCCCAGTCCATCGACCGACGACTCGACCCCCGACGCGGCGAAACCCACGCAAACACCGGGGCTTCGCGCAGCACGCCCGGAGGGACTCGAACCCGCGGGCCTTCTGATCCGTAGATCCCCACGACCCGTCCAGGGCTGTCCGCAGACGTCCAGCGGCATTGCCGCGCAAGGCTTCCAGGTCCACCGGCGTCCGCAGCCGTCCACGGCTGTGCGCAGCGAATGGCTCCCAACTTGGCTCCCAGAGAGAGCCCGGTGGCGGTATCGGTGGGTCGTGATATCATGCTGTCATGACGAAGCAGACCACCGTTCGTCTTCCCGACGAGCTCGCGGCCGAAGCCGAGGCCGTTGCTCGGGTGAAGGGCACCAGCGTCAACGCGCTCATCGTTGATGCCCTCCGGTCCGAGATCGACCGGGTCCGTCAGGACGACGAGTTCACCCGCCGGGCCAGGAAGCTGTTGGAACGTGACCGGGAGCTCCTCGAACGCCTCGCTCGGTGACCCGATACGTCACGCTGGCCGAGTACTTCTGGCTCGCCGAACAGGTCACCGGCCTCGCCGCAGAGACGCTCGTCCGCCAGTCCCGCGTCGACCTGGCCGATTCGGCGCTCCACGCACCTCAGGCCGGCTTCGGTGATGCCGAGTTCTACCCAGACGTGTACGACAAGGCCGCGGTGCTGGTCTGTCGCCTCATGTGGAATCACCCGCTGCCGGACGGGAACAAACGAGCGGCCTGGGCGGCGCTGACCCTGTTCGTCGATCTCAACGACGGCGTGTGGGAACCCGACCCGCCCGACGTGGACCACGCCGAAGAGGCTATGCAGTCGATCGCCGCTGGCGAAGTCGATGAGACCTGGGTAGCCGGTTGGCTGAGACAACGGGTCCGCTTCACCGACCGTGGATGAGGAGCCTGGTCCTCCGAGGCGAGGGAATGGCTCCCAAACGTCAGAAGGTCCCCACTCGTTTCAGACACCGAAACCCCCGCAAACACGGGGGTCTCGGCGGCACGCCCGGAGGGACTCGAACCCCCAACCTTCTGATCCGTAGTCAGACGCTCTATCCAGTTGAGCTACGGGCGCACGCTCCCGATTCACAGCAACCGGGAACACCCTCAGAGTAGTCCCGGCAGCAGACCTCCGAAACCTGCGGAGACGA